>CAYRZF010000077.1:0-10463 GCA_964428805.1 uncultured bacterium
GAAGGAGGATTGGGATCGGGAGGAGGGAGCCATAAGACGAAGCCTCCTCTTGGATCCTAACCACGCCCATGCCCATGATAGCCTCGGGGATGTTTACTATCACCGTGACCAGCTCGAGGAGGCTATTTCCGAATACCAAGCGACCGTGCGCCTCGAACCCTTCCACCCCAGGGCCCTCATTCAACTAGCGGCCACCTACGAAAAAGGCGGTCGTTATCGCGCGGCGATCGCTCAGCTCCAAAGAACTGCCGAGATCCTTCCCGACTTCGATTGGACGTGGATTTACCTCGGCGATCTCCACCGTTCGCGGGGAAGATATGAGGAGGCCCTGCAAGCATACCAGCGAGCCCTCGTGATCGATCCCGCCAATGTCGATACGAAGGTGGGGCTCGGCCTGACCTACGCCGCGATGAGGCGGTTTGAGGAGGGGGAGCAAATCGCCAAAGGGCTAATCGAGTCGAGCGAGAAGCCTCAAGAGGAGAATGACAACTACCTGTCCTTAGTTGCAATGCTCCACCGCGCCCGGGGAGATCACGAGAAGGCTATCACGTTGCTGGAAAAGGCCCTCTCTGTTGCACGCAGAAAATACCACCGTGTCTACATGGGGGCTCTTGCCGAGACCTATGTCCTCATGGGAGACCGGGACAATGCGATTGCGTATTATGGGAAGACGCTAGAGTCCGAAAGGCATTCCTCCCCCTACATGATCCAATTTCACTATCGCCTCGGCTTGCTCTACGAGGAGAAGAAAGAATTCCATGCCGCCACTGAAGCGTACCGGCGCTTTCTGCATTTTTGGAAAGATGCCGACGCGGATCTCCCCATCCTGGCCGACGCCAAGGAGCGGCTCGGCGCCCTTGAGGCCCGGGCGATTCCCTGATGCCCGCGATGCCATCGCTTCCGTCCTTGGCGATACTCCCTCGAGTCTGAGGAGTTGAGGGCGTGGATAGCCAGCTACGTTGGCTGCGCTGAATCCCATTAACCCATATCATTCCAAGATAGAGCGGGCGCGGGCGAGTTCGTCGGGGGTGTTGACGTTCATGAAGCAGATGTGGGGATCGGCCAGGCGCGCCACCCCGGCCTCGGGGATCTCGAGGACCTTCACCTTGGGAAAGAACCCGACGACCCTGAAGCGCCTGGCCTGGAGCACCGCCTCCATGTGAGGGAGGCAGGCCTTCGCGTAGAGGGCGTGGAGAGTCTCGTACTGCTCGCCGACCTTCGGGATCACGACGTCGGCCTCTCCCGCGCGGGAGACGACGAGCCTGACGACCTCAGGCTTGAGGAACGGCATGTCGCAGGCCACGGTGAACGCCGCCTCGCCCTTCGCGGCCTTGAGGCCCGTGTAGATGCCCCCGAGTGAGCCGTGCTCGGGGAACACGTCCGGGACCATGGGAATTCCCAGGAAGGCGTAGAGCTCCGGGGTATTCGTCACGATCAGGAGGTCGGACAGCACCGAGCCCAGCACCTCGACGATCCGCTCGATGATGAGCTTGCCGCCGAGCTCCATGAGCGCCTTGGGCTCGCCCCCCATGCGGGTGCTCTTGCCGCCCGCCTGGATCACACCGGTCACCTTCAGTCCCGGTTTCACCATCGTACTCAATGTGGCTCTCTCATGACAACGGGCGCCGGGCTTCGTACGATGTTACTGAGTAACATCACGGGAGCATCCGGGCATGCGCACCACCAAGCCGATCACGGTCTCTCTCCCGACCGATCTCCTGCGGGAGACGCAGCGGGTCGCCAGGGACGAGGCACGCACACGGAGTGAACTGATCCGTGATGCCCTCCGACAGTACCTCGCCACCCGCCGCTGGCAGCGTCTGCGCCAGTGGGGAGCCGACACGGCCGAGCGCCTCGGGCTCAAGACCGAGGCGGATCTCCAGCGTCTGCTCGATGGGGCACGGTCCCGGCGGCGGAAAGCCCACGGGTGATCCGGGTCGTTGCCGATACGAACGTTTATGTATCGGCCATCGTCTTTGGCGGGACTTGCGAGGCCATCCTGGCTCTGGCCCGCGCTGGAGTCGTGGACCTCTTTCTCTCACCGGCGATTCGGAATGAACTGCGGTCGGTGCTTCAGAACACCATGGCCTGGACGGAACCTCGGATACGAGAAGCCCTCGCTGAGGTCAATGCGCTCGCCACTATTGTGAGACCATCTGCCGGGGTCTCTGGTATCCTCACCCATGATCAGGACCACCGAATCTTGGAACCTGCGCTGGCCGCCCACGCGGACTATCTGGTGACCGGCGACAAGAAGAATCTTCAGCCGCTCAAGATCTTTCGCGGCATACGGATTGTCTCTCCTCGCGAATTCCTTAATCAACTTCGGTGATGTCCGGGAATTCGAGAGCGCCCCGGCGGATGAGCTTCGGCGGGGTCACCGTCACGTCCAGAATCGTCGAGGGGAGCCCGCCCGTTGTCGCGCCGCCGTCCAGAATCAGCTCGATCTTGCCACCGAAGACCCGTTGAACGTCCGCTGCCGTGGCCGGCGGCTCTTCACCACTCCGGTTCGCGCTCGGCGCCGTGATGGGCAATCCGGCGGCGCGGACCAACTCGAACGCCACCGGATGGCGCGGCACCCTGATCCCAACGGTCCCCGTGCCCGCCGTCAGCTCGTCCGGCAGGGAGGGAATGGCCCTGAAGATCAGCGTCAGCGGACCCGGCCAGTGTTTGGCCATGAGATCCCGGGCGGCGGCGGACACCTCCTTCACCAGGGACTCAGCCATCTCGATCGAGTCAACGAGGAGTAAGAGGGGCTTGGATTCGGGACGGCCCTTCACCTCAAAAATGCGCCGGACCGCCGCCGGGTCGAGGGCGTTGGCGCCGAGGCCGTAGAAGGTCTCAGTGGGAAACGCCACCAGGCCGCCTTTCAGAAGAACGCCGGTCGCCTCTTCTAGCGCAACCCGTTGAGGGTTTCCTGGATGGACGCGAAGGAGGCGGGTGCTGGTCACTGCCGCTTCTTGATTTGTGACGCCACCCGGCGGGAGCGCTGAACCACCTCGGCAGCCATGGCCTTTCTGAAGGCCGCCAGCCGCCTTCTCACCCTGGTGTCGCTCAGGGCGAGGATCTGGGCGGCCAGAATTCCAGCGTTGGCGGCCCCCCACTTCCCCACCGCGACCGTTGCCACCGGCACGCCCTTGGGCATCTGGACCATGGAGAGGAGCGAGTCCAGCCCGTTGAGCGGGGTTGAGTTGATGGGGACGCCGATAATCGGGAGCGATGTAAGCGAGGCGAGAAAGCCGGGAAGCGCCGCGGCGCCGCCCGCCCCGGCGATCAGCACCCGGATGCCCCGCCTCTCGGCCGACGTTGCGTATTTGCGAGTCTGATCTGGCGCTCTATGGGCGGAGGCGACCACGACCTCGTGGGGGATGCCGATCTCGTCCAGCACCTTGATCGCCTCTCGGAGGACGTCCAGGTCCGAGTCGCTCCCCATCACGATCCCTACCCGCGGGTGTGTCGTCGTCATCTTCAGCTCCCCAGACGCGTGAGCGCCTTTCTGCCGATGTCTTTTCTGAAGTGCATCCCCTCGAAGCGGATCTTCTCCACCGCCTCGTAGGCCCTGCCGATGGCCGCCCTGATATCCGCGCCGATCGCTGTGACTCCCAGCACCCGTCCCCCGGCCGTGACGAGTTGGCCGTCTCTGAGCGCCGTGCCCGCGTGAAAGACCGTCACGCCCTCGAGCTTTTCGGCGGCCTCGATGCCGGCGATGGGCTTGCCGGTCTCGTACTCGCCAGGATAACCGCCCGAGGCCATCACCACGCACACCGCGGCCTCCGGGCGCCAGCTGACCGACGACGGCAGGCGTTCCCCTCGGGCGACAGCGTGAAGCAGCGGGAGGGGATCGTCCTGAAGGCGCATCATGATGGGCTGATGCTCCGGGTCACCGAACCGGCAGTTGTATTCCAGGACCTTTGGGCCCTCGCGGGTGAGCATGAGCCCCGCGTAGATGACCCCACGGTACGGGCACCCCTCCGCCGCCATCGCCTGGACGGTGGGGAGAATGATCGTCTTCATGACTTCATCGTGCACCTTCGCGTCAACGATCGGTGCGGGAGAGTACGCGCCCATCCCGCCGGTGTTCGGCCCCTGATCATCGTCGAAGACCGTCTTGTGGTCCTGGGCCGTCCCGAGGAAGAGGGCCGTCTCGCCGTCGGTCAACGCGAAGAAGGAGGCCTCTTCGCCGACCAGAAACTCCTCCACGACAATCTGCTCCCCCGACTTGCCAAAGGCCCGCTCCTCCAGGCAGAGGGCGATGGCCCGGTCCGCGTCCTCCAGCGTCTGGCAGACCATGGCGCCCTTGCCGGCGGCGAGGCCGTCGGCCTTCACGACCAGCGGGGCGCCCAGCTCACGCGCGAACCCGCGCGCCGAGGCGGTGTCCCGGAACGTCTGAAACCCCGCCGTCGGGATGCCGCGCTTGGCCATCAACTGCTTGGAGAAGACCTTGGAGCCTTCGAGGGCCGCGGCCTGCTCGTTGGGTCCGAAGACGGACAGGCCTTTGGCCTGGAAGCGGTCCGCGATCCCCAGAATCAGCGGCAGTTCGGGGCCGACGATGGTCAGATCAATTTGCTCTCTTCCCGCAAAGGCGACGAGCTCGTCCAGAGCGTCCGCTTTGATCGGGACACACCGCGCATGGCGGGCCATCCCCGGGTTGCCCGGCGTCGCAAAGAGAGCAGTGACCCGCGGGCTCTGAGCAAGTCTCCAGACGATGGCGTGCTCGCGCCCTCCGCTGCCGATCACCAGAACTCTCATTCGTCCGTCTCCTCGGCCTCGCCCAGATGGACGCGGGCCAGCTGAGCCCAGGGGCTCCCCAGGTCCAGCTCCAGGTAGCGCCGCCAGTGGATCGCCGCTTCACGCGGTCTACCGGACTTCGCCAGAACTCCGGCGAGATTGAAATGGGCATCGGCGTAATCCGGGGCCAACTCCAGCGCGCGGCGGTACCAGCCGATGGCTCCGGGCAGGTCCCCCAGATCCTCGGTGAGCGAGCCGAGATTATAGGGGGCCTGGTAGCAGGCAGCGTCCGCCGTCAGCGCGCCCCGGTAGCATTCCCCTGCCTTGTCGTAATGCCCCATCCGGTGCTGGAGGAGCCCGAGGTTGTTCCAGCCTGCCGCGAATGTGGGATCGATGGCCACCGCCTGCTCATAGGCGAACACCGCCGCTTCCCACTGCGCCGGGTCCTGGTCGAGCTCGGCCGCGCGCGAGAACCAGATCTCGGACCGCTGCGACGGTCGGACAAGCGGCCGCACCATTCCGCGTGCCAGGGTCGCCCGCACCTGGCGCTCCAGGTCGCCGACGTCGAGGGTCAGAACGGTCTGGCCCGTCCGCGGGTCGAAGCTCACGCCGTCACTCTCGACGAGAATCCGCCGGCCGTCCACCTTGAGTCTCAGCTCGGCCAAAGGCGAGTCGGAGTCAGGGAGGAGGCGGCGGACATCCTCGAGAGCCCGGCGGATCTGACGGACCGTGGCCCCTCCCGCCAGCAGTTCCCGCGCCACGCGCACCCCCACGACCTCTCGGAAACGGTACGCCTGTCCCTCAGCGTTCAGGAGGCCGAGACGACGGAGCTGCGCGACCTGCTTGGGCGTGAGCCCCAGCAGACTCACGACCTCCCTCTCGCTGAGAAACCACTCAGACGACGCGGCCCCGGTCAATGCCTAAAGTGCCTCATTCCGGTCAGGACCATCGCCATTCCGTGCTCGTCCGCCGCCCGGATAACTTCCTCATCGCGCATTGAGCCCCCCGGATGGATGACCGCAGTGGCGCCGGCCTCAGCCACCACATCCAGCCCGTCCCGGAATGGGAAAAACGCGTCCGAGGCACAGACTGTCCCCCGCGTCTCGAGCCCGACCCCACGCGCGCGCATCACCGCGATCTTTGCCGAATCCACCCGGCTCATCTGGCCCGCGCCCACGCCGATGAGCTGGTCTCCCGTCGTGAGGACGACGGCGTTGGACTTCACGTGCTTGGCGATTTTCCAGGCGAAACGGAGCGCCTCCCATTCTCCTGGGGTGGGCGGGCGTTTCGAGACCACGCGAAGCTTCTCTTCATCCAGGTCGGCGAGGTCGGATTCCTGGACCAGGAGGCCTCCCAGAACACTCCGGTACTCCTCGAGGCGGGGCGGCAGCGCGCTCCGGTCACACGGAACCTCCAACACCCGGCAGCGCTTTTTCGTGCGCCGGAGCTCCTCCAGGGCATCGGAGAGGAACCCGGGGGCGAAGAGGATTTCAACCAGGACCCCCGACAGCTCCTTCACGACCTCCATGTCAAGGGATCGGTTGACCCCCACGATCCCGCCGTAGATGGAGACGGGGTCCGAGGCTCTCGCCCTTCTTATGGCGTCGGCCACGGTGGTACCGGTACCGGCGCCGCACGGATTCGTGTGCTTGATGACGACGGCTGATGGCCCAGCAAATTCGAGCAGGAGGGCGAGAGCGGCGGACAGGTCGAGGAGGTTGTTGTACGAGAGATCGGGGCCGTGGAGCTGTCGGGCCGCTGCCACTCCCAGGCGCGGGGCGCCGATCAGCCGATACAGCGCGGCAACCTGGTGGGGGTTCTCGCCGTAGCGGAGCGACTGAACCAGCTCCGCCTCGAGTCTGAGAATCGGGGGAAGGGCCGTCTCGGCGGCGGCGGCGGGGCGCTGAGTGGCATCCGGGCGCCTCAGGTATGCCGCGATGGCGGCGTCATACTGGGCCGTCCGGCGGAAGGCTTCACGCGCAAGCCGATACCGCGTCTCCTGAGAGAGCTGCCCCTCTGCGCGCTTCAGCTCGTCCAACACTTCCCCGTACTGGGAAGGGTCCACCAGCACCGCGACGGATTCCCAGTTCTTCGCCGCCGCCCGGATCAGCGCGGGCCCGCCGATGTCGATCTGCTCGACGGCTTCAGCCAGGGTCGTCCCGGGTCGGGCGACGGTCTGCTCGAACGGGTAGAGATTGATCGCCACGAGATCGATCGGCTCGATCCCCTGGGCTTTGCACTCGGCCAGATGCTCGGGCTTGTCGCGGCGGGCGAGGATCCCACCGTGGATTTTCGGGTGAAGGGTCTTTACCCGGCCGTCCAGCATCTCGGGGAATCCCGTCATCTCCGAAACGTCCCGGACTGCCACCCTGGACTCGCGCAGCAACTTGGCCGTTCCTCCTGTCGAAAGGATCTCCACGCCGAGGGCAGCGAGCCCCCGCGCGAACTCCACCACTCCGGTCTTATCGTGCACGCTCACGAGGGCCCGTCTGACGGTCACCACTGCTCCCTGATCAGGACGCGGCGCCCAACAATCGAGAGTCGCCCCTCCGAGAAAAGGCGGATCGCGCGCGGGTAGAGCTGATGCTCCTGCTCGAGGATCCTCGCCGCCAGCGTCTCCTCGGTGTCGTCCTCTATCACCGGAACGGCGACCTGGCAGATGATGGGACCGGTGTCCACGCCTTCGTCCACGAAGTGGACCGTCGCGCCGCTGATCTTCACGCCGTGTTGAAACGCCTGGCGCTGGGCGTGGAGCCCGGGGAATGCCGGCAGGAGCGCCGGATGGATGTTCATGATCCGGCCCGGCAACGCCCGGACGAACGCGGGCGTGAGAACCCTCATGTAGCCGGCCAGACAGACCAACTTCACCCGGTGCGCCGCGAGCACGGCCAGCAGGGCGTGGTCAAAAGCCCCCCGGTCGGGGTATGCCTTCGGATCCAAGAACACCGGCTCCACCCCGTGCTTCCTGGCCCGCTCCAGCGCCTGGGCGTCGGCCCGGTCTGAGACGACGACCGCCAGACGGGAGTCGAGCTTGCCGGCCTCGATCGCGTCAATGATCGCCTGAAGGTTCGACCCGCGCCCTGACGCGAGGACCCCGATCCGAAGAGGCTCGCTGCGCGTCATGAGCGGCCCCCCTCGCCGGAGGACTTCATCCCGGCGCAGATCGGGCAGCGCTGCGGGCGTCTGATGATCGCAGAATCCCGCGGGAACACCTGTGCCAGTGCCCAGTCCAGCGCCACCTGGAGCTGTTTCCTGAGCCCCACCAGCTTGTAGAGATGGAGCGCGTTCCAGAAGAGCCAGGCGACGTAGCCCGAGAACTTGAACCCCATCAGATCCACGACGGCGTCGTTCATGCCGAGAGAGACCAGCATTCCCCGGGGGGAGAACTCGATGGGGACGGGGGCGCGGCCCTCGAGGCGGTTCACGATGTTGCGGGCTGCGAGCCGTCCGTGAGCGATGGCGGATGGGATGATGGGGATGGAGGCTTCGGGATGCCCATCCACCGCCACGGTGTCTCCGACCCCCAAGACCTCGGGGAAACCCGGAAACTCGAGGAACCGATTGACGACAACGCGCCCCGCCCGGTCCAGCGGCAGGCCGAGGTCCTCGACGACCGAGTGCCCTCTCACGCCTGCCACCCAGACGACGAGGCCGGCCCGCTCGATCTGCCCCCCGTTGATTTCCACCCCCGCCGCCTCGACCCGGCTCACCCGGGCCCCGAGCCTGACCTCGATCCCATCGCGCTGAAGCTTGGCCCTCGCCCTCTCTGCCAGGATCGGGTGCACCCCCGTGAGGATCTCGCCGCCCGCCTCGAGCAAGAGCAGGCGCGGGTCCCCGGCCTCGATGCCCCGGTAGCGTGGCACGACGTAGCGGGTGAAAAAGTCGTGGAGCTCGGCAATCAGCTCCACGCCTGTGTATCCTCCCCCCGCGACGCAGATGGTGAGGAGCTCCCGCCGCCGGACGGGGTCGCGCTCGTGGTCGGCGTGCTCGGCCAGATCGATCACCTGATCGCGGAGGGCCACTGCGTCCTCCAGCCCCTTGAAGAAGAACGCGTGCTCCTCGACGCCGGGAATTCCGAAGGTCTGGGTCACCCCGCCGAGGGCGAGCACCAGGACGTCATACGGCACGTCGCCTTCAGCCAGGTGGACCCGGCGCTCCCTGAGGTCCAGGCCGAGAACGCGGTCGCGGAGGAACCGGAACCGGCGCCTGCCGCGGATGTCCCGGACCGGCTGGATGATGTGCCGGGGTTCGACGGTCGAGGAGGCAATCTGCGGGAGCAGCGGCGTGAACAGGAGGTAGTTCTGGTCGCTGACGAGCAGGAGGTCCACGGCCTCCCGCCGGCGCAGACGACGTTCGAGAACACGGATCGCTTCCATCCCGCCGAAGCCGCCTCCCAGGACGACGACGCGCGTGGGGGTCACCGGCCCGCCTCCCCGCCAGCGTACTCGACGCCGCGCGACCCCGCCATGACCTCGCCGATCAGCCACGCGGTCTCTCCCAGGGAGGTCAGCAGGCCCCGGCAGTGATCGGCGTGCTCCCGGGCCACGACGAGCACGAGGCCGATCCCCATGTTGAAGGTCCTGAACATCTCGTCCTCGGCGACCTGCCCCGCTTCCCGGATGAGAGCGAAGATCGGCGGCACGGGCCAACTCCCGCGTTCGACCACGGCCTTCAGACCCACCGGCAGAACCCGCGGCAGATTCCCGGTCAGGCCGCCGCCGGTGATGTGGGCCATGGCGCGTACCGGCAGGGCCTTCAGGAGGTCGAGGACCGGTTTGACGTAGATCCGGGTCGGCGTGAGCAGCTCGTCGGCGACGGTCCGGCCCAGGTCCGGCAGAAGATCTCCCACCTTCAGGCCCATCGTCCCGAAGACCACCTTGCGGGCAAGCGAGTAGCCGTTGGAGTGCAGACCCGATGAGGCCAGGCCCAGCAGTTGGTTGCCGGGCACGACCGCTGAGCCGTCAACGATCCGGCTTCTCTCGGCGACGCCAACAGCAAATCCCGCCAAATCGTATTCGTTGGGCGCGTAGAGGTCCGGCAACTCCGCGGTCTCGCCTCCGACGAGGGCGCAGCCTGCCTGGCGGCACCCCTCGACGATCCCTTTGACGATCGCTTCGACCTTCTCGGGGACGACTTTACCGAGCGCCAGGTAGTCGAGGAAGAAGAGCGGCTCGGCGCCGTGAACGAGGACGTCGTTCACCCCCATGGCCACCAAGTCGATCCCCACCGTGTCGTGGCGGTCGGCGAGGAAGGCGACCCTGAGCTTCGATCCGACTCCGTCGGTAGAGGAAACCAGGACCGGATCGTGGTAGCCGGAGGGGACCTTCACGAACCCGGCGAATGCCCCGATCTCGCCCAACACCTCCGGGCGGAAGGTCGAACGGGCAAGGGGGGCAATCCGACGGATGGCGGCGTCTGCAGCCTCGATATCAACACCGGACTGCTTGTAGGTCATCGGGTCCATGCGGATGGAGTCCGTGGGCCAGGCAGTTGCCCAGTGGCGGTCCAACTAACTTCGCCATACCGCGTTCTCGGTCGTCGCCGGTCCTCAACGTACAACCGCGTACGCTTCCGGCCGGCTCCTCCCTCGGGCCTTGTCTGGCTCGTCATTTGGCCCGCCACGTTCGGACGCCCCGCGGGGTTTAGGTTCAATTGGCAGGCAGTTGCCTAGCCGTCGAAAAGCGAGAGCTGCGGCGTCACTTCACGCTGGAAGCCGACTCGGTAGTCGCCGGTGA
>CAYRZF010000078.1:0-3222 GCA_964428805.1 uncultured bacterium
TCTCCTGCTACGAGCTGGGCCACCAGCCGCTGGCTCTGGCCTCTCCGCTGGGGTTCCTCGAGCGGGCAGGGTTCGTCCCCGACGCTCTCGACATCTCCGTCGAGGAGTTCGACGGGGGGAAAGTGGGGCGCGCGCGGTTTGTCGGGATCTCGGTCCCCATGCACACGGCCCTGCGCCTGGGGGTGCGCGTGGCCGCCGAGGTGCGCCGGGTGAACCCCGGCTGCCACATCTGCTTCTACGGCCTTTACGCGTCGCTGAACGCCGAGTATCTGCTCGTCCACGGGGGGGACTCGGTGATCGGCGGCGAGTTCGAGTCGGCGCTGGTGGCGCTGGTGGAGGCTCTGGAGGCGGGGCGCCCGGGCTCCGTGGAGGGCGTCTGCCTCCGGGACCAGCCCGCCACGCCGGTGTTGAAGCGCCTGGCCTTCACGCTGCCGAGCCGGGGGGCGCTTCCCGGCCTCAAGAAGTACGCCCACATCGAGAAGGACGGCGAGCGCGGGCTGGTCGGCTACGTGGAAGCGAGCCGGGGGTGCCTGCATATGTGCCTCCACTGCCCGATCCCGCCCGTGTACGGCGGACGCTTCTTCGTGGTGCCCCGGGAGATCGTTCTGGAGGATATCCGTAGGCTGGTGAGAGAGGGAGCGACTCACATCACGTTCGGCGACCCTGACTTTCTGAACGGTCCCGGTCACTCACTGGCGGTGGTAAGTGCCATGCACGCCGAATTCCCGACCCTCACCTTCGACTTCACAGCCAAGGTCGAGCACATTCTGGAGCGTCAGGCTCTCTTCCCGGAGCTCCAGCGGCTCGGGTGCGTCTTCATGATCTCGGCGGTGGAATCTCTCAGCGATGTCGTGCTGGCGAATCTGGAAAAAGGTCATACCAGGGCCGACGTGTATCGGGCCCTCAGGATCGTCAGGGACGCCGGGATCGCTTTCCGCCCCACCTGGGTGGCCTTCACGCCGTGGACGACCCTTGAGGATTACGTGGACATGCTGGAGTTCGTGGAGCGGGAGGGGCTGATCGACCACGTGGACCCGGTACAGCTCTCCCTGCGGCTCCTGGTGCCGCCGGGGTCGGCGCTTCTCCGCCGGGAGGCGATCAAGCCGCATCTGGGGCCGCTCGACCAGGCCTCCTTCATCTACCGCTGGACCCATCCGGACCCGCGCATGGACCGCCTCCAACAGGAGGCGAGCCGCCTCGTGGAAGCCGCGGCCAGTGCGGAGGAGGATCCGGGGGTGACCTTCTACCGGCTGAAGGCCCTGGCCTACGCGACTCTCGGCGAGCCTGTGCCCGCCGCGCCGGCTCTGGCCCCAGATAGGCGGCGAGCGCCCAGGCTGACCGAGGCGTGGTTCTGCTGAGCGGAGCCCACCGAGGGCCAGTTCGGCCCTCTCCAGCCGGCGTTGCGCGAAGGGGTGGCGGGCGTGGTATTATGAGGTTCCTCGGGAGCATCCGGGGGAACCAGGGACACAGACCACAGGGGGGAAACAATGGCGACTGAACTCAAGGAAAGGGTCCAGGCCCTGCTCGACAACTCCATCAACCCGGCGGTGGCGGGCCACGGTGGGCACATCGAGCTCATCGACGTTAAGGACAACACGGTGTACATCCAGATGGGGGGCGGCTGCCAGGGGTGCGGGGCGGCCGACGTCACGCTGAAGGCGGGGATCGAGCGGATGATCAAGGAGGAGATCCCTGAGGTGACCGAGATCCTCGACGTCACCGACCACGCGTCCGGCCAGAACCCGTACTACTCGCCCTCCAAGGGCTAGCGTCTCTCTCGAACGGCCGACCCCGCTGAGGCCGCCTTCCCCTCACCCTGCCCTCTCCCCGCGGGGGAGAGGATAACGGTGAGGGGAGCACCGGGCTCGCGGGGTTTTGTGTCATGCTGCGCCTCCTCCTCCTGGTCCCGACGACGACCTACCGCACTGAGGACTTTGTGCAGGCGGCAGCCAAACTGGACGTGGACCTCGTGGTGGCCTCCGAGCGCCCCAACGTCCTGAGCGAACGGCTCCCCGATAATCTGCTGACCCTCGACTTCGCCGACCCGGAAAAGGCCGCCCGCGAGATGGTGGCCTTCGCCCGCCGCCACCCGTTCGACGCAGTGGTCCCCGTGGACGACCGTACCACCGTGGTGGGCGCCGCCATCGCGAACGCGCTGGGGCTTCCGTCGAACTCGGTCGCTGCCGTGTCGGCGACCAGAAACAAGTACGAGATGCGCCGGGTCCTCTCCGAAGCGGGCGTCCCCTCGCCCCCCTATGTCCTCTTCACCCTGTTCGACGATCCGGCGCTCGCCGCCCGGCGGGTTCCCTACCCGTGCGTGCTCAAGCCGACCATCCTGGCGGCGAGTCGCGGGGTGATCCGGGCGAACAACGAGGGAGAGTTTGTCACCGCCTTCAGGAGGATCGAGGGCATCCTCAGGGGAGCCGAGGTCAGGGCGTTAGGCGCGGGGAGCGATCAGATCCTGGTCGAGAGCTTCATCCCGGGCAAAGAAGTGGCGCTGGAGGGGCTGCTCGTGAAGGGCGTCCTCCGCGTGCTAGCTCTCTTCGACAAGCCCGACCCCCTCGATGGGCCGTTCTTCGAGGAGACGATCTACGTCACGCCCTCGCGCCTGCCGACGGGCACGCAGACGGCCATCGCGGAGGTCACCGCCTGGGCGGCGCGGGCTCTCGGGCTGCGTGAAGGCCCCGTCCATGCCGAACTGCGGGTCAACGAGACGGGTCCCTGGGTGATCGAGATCGCCGCGCGCTCTATCGGCGGCCTCTGCTCGCGGGCGCTCCGGTTCGGCACCGGCCTCACGCTGGAGGAGCTGATCCTCCGCCACGCCCTCGGGATCGAGATCGAGACCCTGGAACGAGAGCGCCGGCCCGCCGGCGTCATGATGATCCCGATTCCTCAGAGTGGGGTCCTGGAGGAGGTCCGGGGGCTCCCGGCCGCCAAGGCGGTGCCGGGGATCGAGGAGATCACGATGACGATCCACCTGGGGCAGGAAGTGGTGCCGCTGCCCGAAGGCTCGCGCTACCTGGGGTTCATCTTCGCCCGGGAGGAGATGCCGGAGCGGGTCGAGGCCGCGTTGCGGGAGGCCCATCGACGCCTGGACTTCGGCATCGCCCCCAAAAAAGAAAACGGGGAGCGCCAGGCGGGGTAGCTTCCCGGCGAGACACTCAGGGCATAACGCGGCGCGACATTCAGGCGCTGGCCCTGGCCGGACGGGGTTGTCTGGAG
>CAYRZF010000078.1:3322-10430 GCA_964428805.1 uncultured bacterium
CATAACGCGGCGCGACATTCAGGCGCTGGCCCTGGCCGGACGGGGTTGTCTGGAGGGAGCGGTTCATGTAAAGTCGCCCTGGCTGCTCATTTCCTGAAGCGAGAGGAGGCACCATGGGTCGTTTCCCTCGGCTGGCTCTCGTCTACGGACTCGCTCTGCTGGTTGCCGTCGCGGTTCTCACGGCCATCCCCGCTCTCAGCCAGACGCCCAAGCCTGGGGGCGTCCTGAACCTCATGCAGCGGGAGGACCCGCCCCAGGGGTTCTCGATCCATGAGACGGCGACGATCTCCACCGTGTGGCCCGGGATGCCCTGCTTCAACAACCTCGTCCTCTTCGATCCCCTCAAGAAGACGGAGAGCCTAGACACGATCATCGGCGAGCTGGCCGAGAAGTGGTCCTGGCAGGACAACTATCGCAACCTCGTCTTCTTCCTCCGGAAGGACGTCAAGTGGCACGACGGAAAGCCGTTCACCTCGAAGGACGTGAAGTACACCTTCGACATGGTCCGCGAGGCGAAGGACGCGCAGGCCAAGCTGAGGATCAACCCACGCAAGGACTGGTACGTCAATGTCGAGAACATCGAGGCGCCTGAACCGCACACGGTGATCTTCCACCTCAAGCGCCCGCAGCCCTCGCTCCTGATGATGCTCGCCTCCGGCTACTCTCCCGTCTATCCTGCCCACGTGCCGCCGGCGGAGCTCCGGACCCGGTGCGTCGGCACCGGCCCCTTCAAGCTCAAGGAGTGGAAGAAGGGCGAGTACATCGATTTCGTGAAGAACCCCGACTACTTCATCAAGGGTCGGCCGTACCTCGACGGCCTCCGGTACATCCCGATCCAGGAGCGCGGCACGAAGTTCGCGGCGCTCCAGTCGGGCCGTCTGGACGTCGGCTTCCCGGGCGACGCTACCAAGACGATCGCCGAGCAGGTCACCAAGGCCGAACCCAGGATCAAGCTCACGGTTGCCAACCAGAACGTGAATGACAACCTGCTGCTGAACGTGACGAAGCCGCCGTTCAACAACGTCAAAGTGCGGCAAGCCATCAGCATGGCGATCGACCGCCGTGCGGCGGTGCAGGCGGTGCACCAGGGCGGGGCCCTCGTCGGCGCGTCGCTGGCGCCCAAGCCGTATGGCGTGTGGGGGTTGCTCGAGAAGGACCTCGCCGGGCTCCCCGGGTATGGCAAGTCGGCAGACGAGAAGGCCAGGGCGAGAAAACTCCTCATCGAGGCCGGCTTTGGGCCGGCGAACCCGCTCAAGGTCGAGATGGCGACGCGGGCCACCGCTATCTATATTGACCTGGCGGCGTTCGTGATCAGCGAACTAAGGCAGGTCGGCGTCGAAGCGACGCTCAAGCAGATCGAGACGGCCCAGTGGCACCCGCTCGCCACCCGCAAGGAGTACCAGGCGGGGCCGAACCTCACCGGCATCGGCCCGGACGATCCGGACGCGAACTTCTACGAGAACTACGCCTGCGGCTCGCCGCGGAACTACACCGGGTACTGCGACGAGCAGGTCATGAAGATGATCGACCAGCAGTCCCAGGAGCTGGACCCCAAGAAGCGCCTCCAGATGGTGTGGGCTATCCAGAAGAAGCTCGAGGAGGACGCCGCGCGCCCCATGATCGACTGGCGCCTGGATTACTACCTCCAGTGGCAGCACGTGAAGAATCTCATCCCACACCAGTCCATCTATAACTACGGTCGCATGCAGGAAGTCTGGCTGGATAAGTAAGGAACCGAGCGGCCCGGCGGGGCCACCCCGCCGGGCGCGCTCGGACCGGAGTCAGCCACGCGCACCTACCTCGCTCGCCGGCTCGGCATCGCCGGCGTCACGCTCTTTGGCATGTCGGTCGTGATTTTTGTCCTCCTGCGCCTGGCCCCCGGCAACATCGTGGACATCCTCTTCTCGACCGGCGGCTACGTCAGCCCCGCCGACAAGGCCGCGATCGAGAAGGAGCTGGGGATCGATCGGCCGGTGTGGGCCCAGTATGTCGCCTGGCTCCGTGACATGGCGACGGGCAATCTCGGCAAGTCCTACCGGTATGACCTCCCCTCGTGGGAGCTCATCAAGCCTCTGTTACCGGTGACGATCGAACTTGCGGTCCTCTCGATGGTCATCGCGGTCCTGCTCGGCGTGCCTACCGGCGTGATCAGCGCGGTGCGCCAGGACACCGTGCTGGACTACGTGCTCCGGGTCTTCTCGCTCGCGGGGCTCTCGATGCCGTCGTTCTGGCTGGGGATGGTGATCATCTTGGCACTGGTCGCGTGGCTGGGGTGGATCCCTCCCATCACGTACGTGTCACCCGCGGAGAACTTCAAGATGCACGTGGTTCAGTTCCTCCTCCCGGCGCTGGCCGTGGGGTACCGCTCGTCGGCGCTCATCACTCGCATCACGCGCTCCGTCCTGCTTGAGGTCATGCGGGAGGACTACATCCGGACGGCGGTGGCCAAGGGACAGAGTGAGCTGATCGTCATCTGGCGGCACGCGCTGAAGAACGCGATGCTGCCGGTCATCACGGTCATCGGCATCGAGTTTGCGTTTCTGATGGGCGGCCTGGTCGTGACGGAGACGGTGTTCAATCTGCCCGGGGTCGCCCGGTTCCTGGTTCAGGCGATTCTCTGGCGCGACTACCCGATTGTGCAGAATCTCGTCATGTTTATCGCGATCGTGGTCATCCTTTCCAACGTCTTCGTCGATCTTCTCTACGGCTGGCTCGATCCGCGAGTGCGCTATGGCTGACAGGCGCTCGACGATCACGGGGGATGCGATCGAGCTGACCCTGCCGGTCGGCCTGGGCCTCCCACGCGCGGGCTTCGGAACCACCCTCTGGCGTTTTTGCCGAAAGAAGCCGCTGGGCGCCGCCGGCGGCCTCCTGATGCTCCTGATGGTGATCACGGCCCTCCTCGCCAATGTCCTGGCTACCCACGACCCCATCACCACCGATGCGGTCCACACGCTGGCCCGGCCGTCCGGCCAGTTCTGGCTCGGCACCGACCACCTCGGGCGCGACATCTACAGCCGCATCGTGTACGGGGCTCGCGTGTCGCTGATCGTGGGACTCGGCTCGACGTTGCTGGGGTCGGTGCTGGGCGGGATCATCGGGCTCCTCTCCGGCTATCTGGGCGGCAAGACCGACCTCGTCACCCAGCGGGTCATGGACATCCTCCAGGGGTTGCCGTTGCTCGTGCTGGCGCTTGTCATGTCGGCTTCGCTCGGCCCCTCCATCCAGAACGTCATCCTCGCGATCTCGATCCCGATCATTCCCCGGGCGGGGCGCGTCATCCGCTCGAGCGTCCTGTCCATCCGCGAAATGCAGTACATCGAGGCGGCGCGCGGGCTGGGGATCGGCCACCTCAGGATCGCCTTCCGGCACGTGCTGCCGAACACGATCGGTCCCTTCATCGTCCTCACCACGGCTCAGCTCGGAAGCGCCATCCTCGTCGAGGCGGCCCTGTCTTTCCTGGGGGTCGGCGTCCCCGAGCCCTATCCGTCGTGGGGCCGCATGCTCTCGGTGTCGGCCGCGGAATACGCCCAGAAAGCCCCCTGGCTCGTCCTCTTCCCGGGAATCGCCATCAGCCTCGCGGTCTTCGGCTCCAACTTGCTCGGCGATGCGCTCCGAGATACGTTAGATCCGCGCCTCCGCGGCGCGTGATGAAATGCCCCTCACCTCTTCTCCTCTCCCCTCACCCTGCCCTCTCCCTCTCGGGGGGGAGAGGATGAAGGTGAGGGGATTATGAGTGGGGTGAGGGGGGAGGAGATTCAGCCATGAAGATGTATGTGGCGGGACAGTGGATTGACAAAGCCCAGAAGATCGACGTGCTGAACCCGTACGACAACTCGGTCATCGACACCGTGCCGCGGGGCGAGCCGGCGGATGTCGAGCGCGCCCTGGAGAGCGCGGTGAGGGGGGCCCAGGTGATGGCCCGGCTCCCCGGCTACGAGCGCTGGAAGATTCTCAAGAAGGCCGCCGAGATCATGGCAGCGCGGAACGAGGAGCTGGGGCAGCTGATCTCGAAGGAAGAGGGCAAGATCATCGCCGAGGGACGGCTGGAGGCCAGCCGCGCCGTCGAGACGATCATGGGCTCCGGGGAGGAGGCCAAGCGGATCCACGGCGAGACGGTCCCGCTGGACGGGGCGCCGGGCGGCGCGGGAAAGTTCGGCGTCACCCTCCGCGTCCCGTGCGGGGTGGTGGTGGCGATCAGCCCGTTCAACTTCCCCCTGAACCTGGTCTGCCATAAAGTCGGGCCGGCCCTCGCCGCCGGCAATGCTGTGGTGGTCAAGCCCGCGACCGACACGCCATTGTCCGCGCTGAAGCTCACGGAGATTCTCCTGGAGGCAGGACTCCCGCCGGAGGGGATCCAGTGCCTGACGGGGTCGGGGGGAGAAATTGGTGATGCACTGGTTTCCGATAAGCGCGTCAGGAAGATCACGTTCACGGGGAGCCGCGACGTGGGCGAGCGCATCTGCCGCCTCGCGGGGATCAAGAAGGTGACGATGGAGCTGGGCTCCAACTCCCCCGTGATCGTCATGCCCGACGCCGACCTCGACAGGGTCGCGGCGGCCGTGGCGGCCACCGGCTACGCCAACGCGGGGCAGGTCTGTATCTCAACCCAGCGCGTCCTGACGGCAGGGAAGGTGTACGGCGACTTCCTGGACGTGCTGAACCCCCGGGTGGCGGCGCTGACGACGGGCAACCAGCTCGACGAGAAGACCAAGGTTGGGCCCATGGTGCGCGAGAAGGACGCCGTGCGCGTCGAGGAGTGGGTCAGGGAGGCCGTGTCCTCGGGGGCGCGAGTCGTGGTGGGAGGCCAGCGCCGGGGCGCGATCTACGCGCCGACCGTCGTCGCCGATGTCAAACCCGACATGCGCATCTCGTGCGACGAGCTGTTCGGCCCCGTCGTGGCCGTGACCCCGTTCAACAACATCGACGAGGCCATTGCGCTCGCCAACGACACCATCTACGGCCTGGCCGCCGGGATTTTCACCGAGAACCTCGAGTGGGCGATGAAGTTTGCCCGCGAGGTCCAGTCCGGCAACCTCCACATCAACTGGGGCCCGCAGTGGCGCGCCGACCTGATGCCCTACGGCGGCCTCAAGGAGTCCGGCTTCGGCAAGGAGGGGCCGCGCTACGCGGTGGAGGAGATGACGGAACTCAAGATGGTGGTCTTCCACCTCTCGACCTAGCAAAGGAGACGCATGGCTCAGGATGAGCTGTGCTGGCTGTCGGCGACGGAGCTGGCGGCAGCGATCAGGCGGAAGAAGCTCTCTCCGGTCGAAGTCATCGGCGCGGTTCTCTCGCGGATCGAGAGGCTGAACCCGACCCTCAACGCCTTCTGCACGGTGACCGCGGACGCGGCACGCCGGGAGGCCAGGGCCGCCGAGCGCGCGCTGATGCGGAAAGGGGCAAGGCTGGGGCCGCTCCACGGCGTCCCGTTCTCTATCAAGGACCTCGTGATCACCAAGGGGGTCAGGACGACGTGGGGTACGAGGCTCTATGCCGATCACGTGCCCGACGAGGACGCCCCCGTCGTGGAAAGGCTCAAGGCGGCCGGCGGGATCCTCGTCGGCAAGACCAACACGCCGATGTTCGGCTGGATCGGCGCGACCCACAACTTCCTCTTCGGCGTCACGCGAAGCCCGTGGAACCCGGACCGGACTCCCGGCGGCTCGAGCGGCGGGGCGGGCGCGGCAGTCGCCGCCGGAATGGCGCCCCTCGCCATCGGGACCGACGGGGGAGGGTCGATCCGGATTCCCGCTTCCTTCTCGGGGATCTTCGGCCTGAAGCCCTCCTATGGGCGCGTGCCGACCTACCCCTTCAGCGGGGCCTGGAGCCTCTCCCACGCCGGCCCCATGACGCGTACCGTCGCCGATGCGGCGCTGATGCTCAATGTGATCGCGGGCCCTGACGAGCGGGATCAGTATTCGCTTCCCCCCTCGGGGGTGGATTACGTCAAGGCGCTCAGGGGAAGCCTGAAGGGGCTCCGGGTGGCGTGGAGCTCCACGCTCGGCTTCGCCCGAATGGTGGACCCCGAGGTGCTGGCCGTCAGCGAGAGAGCCAGTCGTCGGTTTAGGGAATTCGGCTGCCGGCTGGAAGCTGCGGATCCCCGATTCCCGGACCCGAGCCAGGCGTGGCACGTCATCTTCTTCGGCGGGATCGCCACGCGTCTGGCGTCCTACCTTCCCGATCGAACGGCCGACATCGACCCGGGGCTCGCGCGGATCATCGCGGAAGCGCTCCGGTGGCCGTCCACCAAGTATGTTCAGGCGTGGTTCGACCGGCTCAGCCTCTGGGATTCGGCGCGGAAATTCTTCGCGCGTTACGACCTGCTGCTCACGCCGACCGTGGCCTGCCCGCCGTTCAAGGTCGGCCTCGATAACCCGACAGAGATCGGCGGCACGCCGATCCAGGAGTACGACTGGATCCCGTTCACGTTCCCCTTCAACATGACCGGCCAGCCTGCGGCGTCAGTCCCGTGCGGCTTCACGCGGGACGGCCTGCCCATCGGGCTTCAGATCGTGGGGCGCCGGTTCGACGATGCCACAGTGCTCCGCGCCGCGGCCGCTTTCGAGAAGGCGGTGCCCTGGACGGGGATACGCCCTCCCATCTCCTGACGCTCGCAGGGAATTTCCCTCAAACTAGGCAAGCCGTTTCACAAACTATGGACAGACGGTAAGAGCCCGCCCTCGTATGCGCCCGTGTTTATTGCCTTCTGACGGTGGCACGAGAGATGCGTTCCTTTATAAGCGAACGTTGCGCGCCACCGGCCTTCGGCCCCCTCCCAAGTGACTGTCTGCCGAGGGCCGGGAGGCGCGCCAAGCGGAGGCGGCTGCCGTGAAGACAGCGGGTCTTATCGTGCTGGGTGCTGGCGTCAGTGGTTTACTCGCGTGGTTTGGTGTGCGCCGGTCAACCTGGCTGAAGCACGAGCTCGCCTATCGACGCTGGCGGCGACACAGGTTCCACACCGTAATCCTCCAGCCTCCGGCAGTCCTGCCACAGCACCTCGCCTCCGGCCGCGCCCTCGTGTGGGATGGCCGGACGGACCAAGCGTCGCTCTGATCCCTCGTCTCTCGCCTTTTCTGCCCGCGTATCGGTTATTGGACGTTGACAG
>CAYRZF010000079.1:0-10149 GCA_964428805.1 uncultured bacterium
CTTGCGCGGCATCTGGGCGTAGTGGGGGACCTTGATGTTCCGGTCCCAGTTCCCTCCGATGCCCGCCGGCCCCGGCCCATAGGAGTGGCCGAGATCGGTCACATGGTCCTTGTAGATCTCCGCGTGGCAGGCGGCGCAGACCTTCTCCGACACCCGCCCCTTGACCTGGGTGATCTCCGTGTGGTTGGTGCCGTGGCAGATGGCGCAGGAGTTGGCCTCGGGGGTGGTCTTGGGGACCCGCGGATTCTGGCGCCCCGGCTTGAACATGGCCGAAGACTCGTACTGCGCGACCAGAACCGGGTTGGCTTTCCTGTGGCATTCGATGCAGGAGGCGGCGGTCCGTTCGCCCTTCGGAGCCTCAGTCAGCTTGTCGCGGGGGGTGGTGAGGGTCTTGAGGTAAGCGTGGATCTTCTGGAGCTGCTCGTCCGCCACGTTGGAAGCCGGGAAGGGGGGCATCTGGCCCCGGGGCGTGCGCACCTGTTGCCTCAACTGCTCAAAGGACAACGGGGTGTTGGCCAGGTCCGGCCCGGCGCCGCCGTGGGCGCCCACCCCGTGGCAGCCGATGCACCCTTTCTGGATGAAGAGCCTCTCGCCTTCATCGGCTGCCCATGCATGCGCCGCCAGCATGAGGAGCCCCACTAATCCACCCAGCAGCGCTCGCATGGCTTCCTCCCGGTTGGAGGCGGCCCCACTTTCACCGAAGTCGCCCGCCTTGTCAACGGGGTCCCGGGTGCGCGCCTCGAAACAGGGGAAGTGAGGCGGTGCCACCCCAAGTAGGGCATCCGTGCCCCGCTTCTCCTCCCGGTCCCCGGGCTAGGTCTCTGAATAATCGGAGATTCCCACGCCCCCCACTCCGGCATTCGACTTGCTGGTGCCTTTGAATCAGGTCAAGCCGAGCGAGCCTCGCGGGAGGGTCGAATGGACCTGAATGGCCTGATCAGCAAAGGCGCGGGAGGTGGTGGGCCGCCCCTGTTGCGACGTCTCCGTGGGCAGCGACCCAGCGGGCAATCGCCTCTGCTACCGGGCTGCCACGTGCAATCGCTAGTGAAGATGGGGGAGCCGATCCAGCACTTCGAGATGGCGACCCGCACCAAGGCTGGCAAGCCCGTCTGGATCGACGTGAGCATCCTGGTGGTCCCGGGCTCCCGGAACGGGCTCCAGAGCACCGTCCACTTCTTCCGCCACGCCGGACATCCGGGCGGCCGAAACCGAAGGCCTCGTGTTGGCGGTTCTTGAGAAACCGATGGCCGTCGGAGTGCTGGAGGAGGCCGTGAACTCGGCCCTCTCCCGGAAAGCGGTGCCGTGAAGGTCATCGTCGGCCTCGGCGTCTTGGCGGTGGTGCTCCTGGCCTGGGGCGGCTGGGGGATCCTGGTGGAGCCTGCGGTCAGACAGCCCATCGAGTTCCCCCACAAGGCCCACCTTGAGCTGAAGGATCCGAAGTTCGAGTGTACGACCTGCCACGACCGGGCCGACAAGGGCCCCGTGGCGGGTCGGCCCTCGACCAAGAAGTGCCTCTCCTGTCATTCGCAAGCCGCGGCCAAGAGCCCCGAGGAGAAGAAGCTCCAGGCGTTCGGCGAAAAGGGCGGGGAGATCCCCTGGAAGCGCGTCTGGCGGTTGCCCTCTCACGTGTTCTTTTCCCACCGGACCCACGTGGCGGTGGCGAAGGTGAAGTGCCAGACCTGCCACGGGCCGATGGAGACCCTGAGCCGTCCGCCGGCGCGCGCCCTCAAGAAGCTCACGATGAATGACTGCATTGGCTGTCACGAGCAGTGGGAGTGGCCCAAGGAGACCAAGGAGAAGCACGCGGAGCCGATCAAGGTGGCGGCGGTGCGGCGGATCTCCACCGACTGCAACGCCTGCCATAAGTAAGGTGAGACGATGAGAGTGACGAGGCGTGGATTCCTTCAGGTGGTGGGCGGGACGGCCGGGGGCGCCGCCCTGGTCCGGGGCCAACTGGCCAAGGCCGAGCAGGCGGGCGAGGATCTCGACAGGTGGGCCACGCCTGAGGAGGTCTTGGTCCCCTCCATCTGCCAGCAGTGCCCCGGCGGGTGCGGGCTGCTCGTCCGGACCCTCGACGGCCAGGTCGCGGGGATCTCGGGCAATCCGCTCCACCCCATCAACCGGGGCGCGCTCTGTCCGAAGGCATTCGGCGGGCTCCAGCTCCTGTACGATCCGAATCGCCTGAAGGGGCCGATGGCGCGCGACGGCGAGCGCGGGCGGTTTCGCCCCATCGGGTGGGATGAAGCCCTGAGAATGCTGACAACCCGCCTGGCAGACCTCAGGGCCAAGGGCCTCTCCCACACCGTTGCCATCCTGGGGGGACAGTACCGCGGCTATCGGGACACGCTCTGGAGACGCTTCGCCGAGGCCTACGGGAGTCCCAACTACAGTCGGGTCCGCTGCCTCCCCCCCGAGAAGCCCGCGCTCGCTCACCAACTCATGCAGGGTGTGAGGGCTCCCCTGGGCTACGACCTCGGGGAAGCCCAGTTCGTTCTCTCCTTCGGGGTCGGCCTCCTGGAGGCCTGGCTCGGGCCGGTCCATGCCTCCCAGGCGTTCGCTCGGCTTCGTCGCAGTGGGGAACGTCCCCGCGGCAGGTTCGTGCATGTGGATCCGAGACGCTCGCCGACGGCGGTCAAGGCGGACCGGTGGGTCCCCATCGTGCCGGGGACCGACGGGATCCTGGCTCTCGGCATCGCGAACGCCATGATCCGCGAGGGGCTCTACGACCAGGGGTTCGTGGACAATCACGCCTTCGGCTTCGAGGACTGGACGGATGGCGCCGGCCGGCGTCTGACGGGCTTCAAGAATCTGGTCCTCAAGGAGTACGGGCTTCTCACCGTCTCTCAAGCCACCGGTGTTCCCGTGAAGACCGTTCTCCAGATCGCCCGGGACCTGGGAACAATCAAGCCCGCCCTGGTTCTCGGCGAGCGCGGGCCCGCCTACGGCCCTGACGACCTCCACACCCGGATGGCGATCCACAGCCTCAACGCTCTTGTCGGGAACGTCGGCGTCCGGGGCGGGCTCCTGATCCAGGGGGAGCTGCCTCTGGCCCCCCTCCCCCCGGTTCAACAAGACGAGTTGGCCAAACGAGGCGGCGCGCACCCTCGCCTAGACGGAGCCGGCCAGGGAGAGTATCTCCTCGCCTCCGATGTCCCTCAGGCTCTCCCTGAGCGAATTCTGAAGGGGCAATCGTCCCCCATTAACGCCCTCTTTCTCTTCGCCACCAACCCCCTGGCGAATCACCCTGCGAAAGAGGTGTTCGCCGAAGCGATGAGACGAATCCCCTTCGTCGTCAGCTTCTCTCCGTTCCTGGACGAGTCGAGCAGCATGGCTGACCTGATCCTCCCCGACCACACCTACCTCGAGCGGTGGCAGGACGACCAGGTCACCCACCTGGCCGGCTTCACCTGCTTCAGCCTGGCCCGGCCGGCCGCCACGCCGCTCCATCAGACCCGCAATACCGCCGACGTGGTTCTCCAGATCGCGAGGGCGCTCGGAGGAAGCGTGCGGGAGAGCTTTCCGTGGGAGAAGTACGACGACCTCCTCTATGAGGGCGCCCGGGGGCTCTACGACGCCGGGCGCGGCTACGTGGTCTCCGCCCACGCCGAGGAGTCGCTCCGAAAGATCCTGGAGCGCCAGGGGTACTGGACTTCGGAGTTCGAGTCCTACGACGACTTCTGGGAGGCGCTCGGCAAGCGTGGGGCATGGTGGGACCCCACGGGGCTGCCGGTCAGTCGGAAGGCGCTCCTCAGTACGCCGTCGGGGAAATTCGAGTTCTACGCCACCGGTCTCAAGCGGCTGGTGGACGAGGCCGTGAAACGGGAAGGGAAGGGGGATGTCTTCGTGCGCGCCCTCGGAGGGCGGGACCGGGGCGATCTGCTTTACCTTCCCGCCGTCGCGATCCCTCCCGCTCGCGAGGCGGGAGGGTTCCCCCTTCGCCTCAATACGTACCGCCTGATGAGCCGCCCCACGGGAGGCGGGAGGAACCAGCCCTGGCTCCTCGAGCAGCCGGCGGTCCACGTCCGGGCGTCCTGGGAAGGGTGGGTGGAGATCCATCCGAAGACGGCGGCCGCGCTGGGGGTGAAAGACGGGGACCAGGTCTTGGTGGAATCGGCCAAGGGGCGGATCAGACTCAAGGCCAAACTGTATGCCGGCACCCTTCCCGATGTGGTCCACATCCCCCTCTTCGGCGGAGAGGGACCCAACCCCAACGACCTCATCGCCAACGAGGCCGATCCGTTCCGGGGCTTCGGCCTCCTCAATACCACCAAGGTCAGGGTCCGGAAGGCGTGACATGGCGCGCTGGGGCATGGTGATCGATCTCGACCGCTGCACCGGCTGCCAGGCCTGTGTGATGGCCTGCAAGGCGGAGAACAACGTGCCGGCCGTCGGGGCGAAGGAGGCCGTCCGGGGACGGATCATCAGCTGGATGCAGGTCCTCACCGAGGAGGGGGAACATCCCGGGGAGGTGAAACGCTTCCTGCCGCGGCCGTGCCTTCAGTGCGACGACCCGCCCTGCACCAAGGTTTGCCCCGTCTACGCCACGTATCTGAACCCCGAGGGGATCGTCACCCAGATCTACGCCCGCTGCATCGGCTGCCGGTTCTGCATGGCCGCCTGCCCGTACAACGCGAAGTACTTCAACTGGCGCCTCTACCAGCGGGAGGCCCCCGGTCAGAACCCGGACGTCTCCGTCCGTCCCAAGGGCGTCGTCGAGAAGTGCACCTTCTGCCACCACCGGCTCCAGAAGGCCCGCGAGCGCGCCCTCGCCGAACAACGGGAGATGTCCCTGGGGGAGTACGTCCCCGCTTGCGCCGAGGCCTGCCCGGCGCGCGCCATCGTCTTCGGCGACCTCTCCGATCCAGGCAGCGAGGTGTCGCAACTCGCTCGGAGCCCCCGGGCCTTCAGGCTCCAGGAGGAGCTGGGAACCAAGCCGAAGGTGATCTACCTCACCGAAGGAGAAGGCCGTGGCTGAGCGCGCCGACACGCGCGACGCGGTCCTCCTGGCTCCCATCGAGCGAACGGGGCCGGGTTTTTATTGGAGCGCCGGAGTGCTCTCGCTGCTCATTCTCTGGGGGGCCATCGCCTACTGGACCCAGCTCGAAGAGGGGCTGGGTGTCACGGGGCTCCATCAGCCGGTCTCCTGGGGGTTCTACGTGACGAACTTCGTCTTCTTCATCGGGATCAGCCACGCCGGGACGCTGATCTCCGCCATCCTCCGCCTTTCCAGGGCCGAATGGCGGCGGCCGGTCACCCGGATGGCGGAGGTCATCACGGTGATGGTGCTCTTCATCGGCGCCGGTCAGATCCTGGTGGACCTGGGGCGGCCCGACCGGATGATGAACATCCTCTGGTACGGCCGCTACCAATCCCCCCTCCTCTGGGACGCCACCAGCATCGGCGCCTACCTGACGGCCAGCATGGTCTATCTGTACATCCCGATGATCCCCGACATCGCGATCCTCAGGGACCGCCTCGAAAAGCGGAAGCTCCTCTACACGATCCTGGCCCTGGGCTGGACGGGGAGCGACCGCCAGCAGCGGGTGCTCAACCGGGCCATCGCCATCATGGCGGTCCTGGTCATCCCCATCGCCGTGTCGGTTCACTCGGTGGTCTCCTTCGTCTTCTCTATGACGCTCCAGCCCATGTGGCACTCGACCATCTTCGGCCCCTACTTCGTGGTGGGGGCCATCTTCTCGGGGATCGCGGCCCTCATCGTGGCCATGCTCGTCTTCCGAAAGGCGTACCGGCTGGAAGGCTACCTCAAGCCGATCCACTTCCGCTATCTGGGGCAGCTCCTCCTGGTCATGTCGCTCCTCTGGTTCTACTTCACCTTTGCCGAGTACCTGACCGGGTATTACGGGAGCGCGCCGGAGGAGATGAAGGTCTTCTGGGCCAAGTGGAGCGGTCCCTTCTGGCCGTTCTTCTGGGGGATGGTCCTGACCAACTTCATCATCCCGGTCCTGCTGCTCGTCAGGCTCGGCCGCCGCACCATCGGCAAGGTCCTCATCGCCTCCCTGTCGGTGTTGGTGGGGATGTGGCTGGAGCGCTTCATCATCGTCGTCCCGACGCTGTCGAACCCGCGGCTCCCGTTCGGGGAAGGGATCTACTGGCCGACCTGGGTGGAATGGGGGGAGACGGCGGGGAGCTTCGCCCTCTTCGCCCTCTTCTACCTTCTCTTCACCAAGCTCTTCCCCGTCATCTCCATCTGGGAGATCCGGGAGGGGCGGGAGGTGGGGCTCAAGGAGGTGGAGGAGCGGCTCCTGACCTACCTCCCGGACACGGTCGAGCCGGAAATCGCACGGACCGAGCGCAGGTCGTGACATGAGCCGCCTCTCTTCAGCGCCTGATCGAATCGTGAGAACGGTTCAGTGGGCGATGGCGGGAGCGGCGGTCCTCTTCATCGGGGGGATCGTCGCGTGGATCAGCCACCTGATCCGCACCGCGTGGCGGCTCAAGGACGTCCCTTCCGCCTCCATCGGGATCTCGCTGGTGGCGATCCCCGTGTTCCTGACGCTCCTCGGGGTGATTCTCTACGTCTTCGTGGGGCTCCTGGGAGATCGGAGCGAGCGATGAAGGCGCTAATGGTCGGGCTGGTTCTGCTCTTGGCAGCGGCGCTCGAGGTCGCTCCGGCCTTCGGTGGCCACGAGAGTCTCTCCGTCCTCCTCCCCGGCAATCCCCTGGAAGGGAGCCGACTCTTTACGGGAAAGGGGTGTCTCCGCTGTCACGCCGTCCACGGAGTGGGAGGCACCACGGGGCCCGACCTGGGGCGGGGAATCCTGAATCGCCCGCTTCTCGAGATCGCCGGAGTCATGTGGAACCATTCCCCGGGAATGGAGCACGTGTTCCAAGAACGACGAGTGCCCCGCCCCAAGTTCGAGCCGTCCGAGATGGCGAGCCTCCTTTCCTTCCTCTACTACCTCGGCTCCCTGGACCCACCAGGCGACGCGGCGGTTGGCGCCCGCCTCTTCCGCCAGAAAAACTGCCAGATCTGCCACTCGCTCGGAGGGAAAGGCGGGAGCGTGGGCCCCGAACTGGGCAAGTACAGCCGGTACGCTTCTCCGCTCTATCTGACGGCCGCCCTCTGGAAGCGGGGGCAGGTCATGGCGGAGAAGATGCAGGAAAAGCGGGTGCCACGCCCCACCTTCGAGGGGAACGACATTCCCGACCTTCTGGCGTACATCCGGAGCGCCGGTGGAGGGATGGAGCGCGTGTACGCGCCGCCGGGGAACCCCAAGCGAGGCGAGGAGCTGTTCACCGAGAAGCGGTGCGTCGAGTGCCACTCGATCCGCGGGCACGGCGGGAAAGTCGGGCCCGACCTCGGGCTGAGGCTCAAGGGAAGCCTCACGCGGATCGCCGGCACGATGTGGAACCACGGCCCGAAGATGTGGGCCAAGATGGCCGAGCGCGGCATCGCGGTGCCATCGCTGACCGAGGTGGAGATGGCCGACCTCATCAGCTACCTCTACTTCTTCCAGTTCATCGACCCGCCCGGCGACACCGGAAGGGGTCAGATCGTGTACCGGGAGAAGCGCTGCGGCAGCTGCCACGCCCTCCGGGGGGTTGGTGAAAAGGTGGGGCCGGATCTCGCGAAGGTGGAAAAGCTCGATACCCCGTTGGAGGTCATCGCCGAGATGTGGAATCACGCCGCCAAGATGGAGGAGAAGATGGCGGAGGAGAACGTAGTCTGGCCGATTCTGAAGGGGGGAGAGATGGGGGATCTGATTGCCTATCTGCTCTCGGTTCGCAGAGGAGCGGCTCAGCCGGCCGGTCGCTCCATGGGCTCGGAGCCCAAAGGGGGCCGGCATTGAGCGGTAATCCTGACAGGCTCAGGAGGTGTGCCATGAAACACCCGACGGCAATGCTCGCGATGCTCATGATCTCCGCCCTCGTCGCTGCTGGAGGAGCCTCTTGGGCAGCGGAGATCGAGGTGGCGGCCAAGAAGGTCAAGGACGCCGAGGCTCCCCAGATCGACGGCAAGGTGGACAAGGTCTGGGACACAGTGCGGGCCACCAAGGTCACGGCCTCCGAGGGTCCGCAGGGGAAGGTCGAGATCAGCCTGAAGGCCCTCTACACTGACAAGGATGTCTACTTCCTCTTCCAGTGGCCCGACAAGACGATGAGCCTCTCCCGCCTTTTCGAGTTCGACGGCAAGGAGTGGAAGAAGGCGAAGGGGAACGAGGACTACTTCGCCCTTGCGTGGGACATCAACAATACCGTCAAGGACTTCCCCAAGAAGGGGTGCACGGTGCTCTGCCACAAGCAAGACAAGGAGCTGTTACTCAGGACCAACGCCCCGGGTGAGCGGATGGATTACTGGTTCCACAAGCCCCAGCGGATGAATCCGGTGGGGCAGGCGGACGACCAGTACCTCACCCACGAGCTCAAGAAGGGCGAGAATTCTGCGCGCCGGACCGACCCCAAGACCGCCGGCGGCTACGAGGAGAACTGGGACAAGGAGGCCAAGCGCCCCAAGTACACCTTCAGGGAAGGGGTCAAGCCGGGGCCGATCCTCTTGAAGAAGGACGCGGTCGAGATCAAGGACCAGGGTAAGTTCAAGCCCGGCGACCGCCTTCCGAGAGAGGTTCTCGCCCCCTTCGTGGGCTCGCGTGGCGACATTCAGAGCGGCGCGGTGTGGGACAAGGGGCGGTGGACGTTGGAGCTGAAGCGGGCCCGAGCGACCGAGGATAAGGAGAACGATGTCCAGTTCACCGACCCCGGGCGTCCGTACTACTTCGGGATCTCGGTCTGGGACGACGCGGATGACGAAGACCACTCCCACACAGGTGAGAACGTGCTCAAGCTGATGCTGAAGTAGTGGCCTTCCGGCTGGCGCGAACGGTCTAGGAGGGAGGGTGCGATGGTGAGACACGGGCTGGTGCGGGTCGTCGCTGCCGGTCTCTGGCTGGTCGTTCTGGGTGTCCCTCCCCCCGCCGCCTTCGCCGGCCAGGCGGGTGAGATCCCCGAAGAGGTGAGCCTGCCCTCCACCCTGGTCACCGAGGGGGTGTTGCCCGCCACAGAGGCGGAGGGGACGTTCACCTTGGCCAAATCCCGGACGGAGAGAACCTACGGGTTCGGCTTCAGCAGCCTTCAGTACGCCCCGGTTCCTTCCTTCGGCGTCAAGCTGGCGGTCCCGTTCGTCGTCCGCGACCCGCGAGACACGAAGCCCATCGTCGGTGGGATCGGCGACGTCAGCCTGATGGCGAAGTACGCTCCGGTGCTGCTGCCCGCTCAGCAGTTCGCCCTGGGCGGTGGTGTCAAGCTGACCTTCCCCACTGGGAGCGAGCGGCGCGAACTCGGGGGGAAGCTCGCCATCGCCCCGTTCCTGGCCGCGGGCAAGGGGTTCGGTCCCTTCAGTCTCCAGGCCGACGTGTTCTACAGCTGGCAACTGAACCGGGATGCCACGATCCCGGCCGAAGAGGAAGGCGAAGAATCCATCCGGCCGGCCAAGGAGCAGGCAGTCACCGCGAACCTCACCGGGACCTACGCCGTTCTGGAACGGCTGGGCCTGATCCTTGAGCTGAACAGCGTGACGATGATCCAGGGCGAGGATCCATTGAAGGAGCGGGTGCAGCTCTATCTCACCCCAGGGGTGAGCGTGGAGCCGGCCAAGGGCTGGAACCTCCGCGGCGGGATCCAGCTGCCCGTCACGAGCGCCAAGGCGTTCGACTACAACATCATCGTCATCCTGACGAAGGGATTTTGAGCGGGGGTGGGGCGGCGATACCCCAGCTAGGGCGTTCGTGCCCCGCTCCTGATCCCCCGACCCCCCGCTAAGTGTCCGACTAAACGGAGCATTGCAGCACCCCCCACTCCGGCATTCGACTTGCTAGTGCCTTTGAATCAGGTCAAGCCGATCGGGCCTCTCGGGAGGGAGGGTCGAATGGACCTGAATGGACTGATCAGCAACACAGCCGATGGGGTCTGCGCGGTGGCCTCAAATGGCAAGATCGTGCTGTGGAACCGGGCTGCCGAGAAGATCCTGGGCTACTCGGCCCGCGAGGTGCTCGGCCGCCCCTGCTGCGACGTCTTCGTCGGGCGGGACGCGGCGGGTAACCGTCTCTGCTACCGGGGCTGCCATGTCCAGACGCTGGTGAAAATGGAGGAGCCGGTCCAGCACTTCCACATGGCAACCTCCACCAAGGCCGG
>CAYRZF010000080.1:0-7421 GCA_964428805.1 uncultured bacterium
CCGGATCCGCTGGCCGACGCGGCGGCGGGGATCATCGAGCACATGAACCGCGACCACCCCGACGCCCTGGTGACCTTCGCCCGAGTCCTCGCCGGGGCCGAGGCCGACGAGGCGAGCATGGTTTCCGTGGACCGCCTCGGGTTCAAACTCAGGCTCAAGAGCGGCCCGCGGCTTCATAGCGCGCGCATCGCCTTTCTCCGCGAGGTCTCCACCGCCGATGCCTGCCGCGCCGTGCTGATCGAGATGCTCCGCGACTGCCGCCAGCGCGTGTCCCGCTGAATACCGCGCTGCTCTGCCTCATGATCTTCTGCAACACCTTTTCCGTCGGCGCCTTCGGCCCTCTCTTGCCCGAAATCGCCCGGGCGCAACGATTCGCTGACTGGCAGCTCGGGGTACTCGGGGGCGCGTTTGGATTCGCCCGCACGCTGCTGGACGTTCCCGCGGGGAGGCTGGCTGGCCGCCGTGTGGGCCTGACGCTCGTGGCGGGCCCGCTCTTCCTGCTCGCGGGGGTGTTGCTCCTCGGCAGCGCCGGGCCCATCGAGATTCTCGTGCTCGGCCGCTTTCTCATCGGCGTGGGGCAGGCACTGGGGATGGTGGGTGGGCTCACGGCGCTCCTGGAGCGGGGCGAGGGCGCTGCCTTCCGGCTCAATACGTTCGAATTTTGCGGGATGCTCGGGATCCTCGGCGGGATCATGGTGACGGGGCTGCTGCCCGCGTCGTGGAGCTGGAACCGCTCGTTCCTGGTCGCCTGTAGCCCGCAGCTCGTGGTGGTGGCCCTTTTGCCCGTTTTCTGGCGTCGCTTTTCCGGTCGGGACGCGAAAACGCCGCTCGAACCATCGGTGCGGGCGGTCGCCGACGGGGGGGCGAAGTGGCCGCCCATCGTCACGGGGATGTTCGTCGTCGGAGCCGTTATTGCCCTTGCCTGGTCCTCGGTGAGCCAGTTCCTGATCCCGCTCCGCGGCGCGCGGGAGTTCGGCCTCGACCGCGCCGGGAATTCCCGGATGCTCGCGATCCCCCAGGTCGTAGATCTGATTGCGCTGCTCCCTGTGGGTTACGCTGCCGACAGGCTGGGAAGGCGCGGGCTGCTGGGCTGGGTGTGCCTGGCGCTGGGGCTCGGCACGGTCTTCGTGGGGCTGGGTTCCTTTCCCCTATTTGTCCTCGGCGGAGGCCTGTTCGGACTTGGGTTAACCGGCTGGATGCTTCCCATCGGCGTGATCCGCGAGCACACGCCGGTGGGCGCGCTCGGCTGGCGCACGGGGCTTTACCGTGTGGGGGTGGACGCGGGGATCTTCCTCGGGCCTCTGGTGAGTGGGCTCCTGGGGGAAGCCGGGGCGGGCTATTTCGTGGGGCTCATCGGGGTGGTGACGCTCGTGGCGGGAGCGCGCCTCCTCTGGCGCGGCGGCCGCGGAGGTCGCCGATCTACGCTGGCTTGATTCGGTCCTCGGGCACTTCGACGCGCTTGACGCCCTTGAAGCTGAACAGCAGCTCGACCAGGTACACCGGCGGGTCGGCCGTGACCTGCTGGACGATCGTGGCCACCGCCTCGCGGACGTTCTGGCTGAAGGTGACGCCCTTGATGGTCAGATTGGAGAGATCCACCTTGACGCGCTGGCTGGGCTGAAACACGGCAGCGGCTCCCAGAGCGATGATACCGCCACGACCGCCGCTTGGCGAGGGAAGGTTCCATGGGGAGGGCGGGCCCGCACGCTAAGTTCAGCCTGCGGCCACCGACGAAAGATTCGGGAATAGCTGCTCCCCGAGTTCGCTCCAGAATGCGGCGCGGGCCTCCAGGGAGCGCCGTGCGCCTCGTCGAATCTTGGCCTGATTCTCCTGGGTCGTAGCCCAACGGAGCAGACTTTCCTGTAGCACCTTGCCGTGTTCGACATCGAGATTGATGTGGAGCCGAAAATACTCCAACGCCGCGGGAGCGAGCGGGAGGCTGCGCTCGATCCCCTGGACGAGATGCGGGAACATGAGGGGGATCGCCCACTCGTGGCCCGGGCCGACTGCTCCCAGGGCCTCCACCCACGACCTCAGCGTCATGTCGAGATGAATCTGGACGAAGGCGCGGGTGGCCGGCAACAACGGGACCCGGTCCCAGTCCCCCTCCCCGAAGCCCACGGCGCGGAGAAAGCGGCGGTACAGGGCGGGATGGGATCGCTCGAAGCTCTCAGACCGCATGTACTCGTCCTCGAGGATTTCCCGAAGCAGGCGCCGCACCTCGGCGTCCAGCGTGCGATCCGCGATCGCCTCCAGATAGGCGGGGAAGAAACCGACCAGATGGTAATGTTGCGACGCGTAGCCCCAGATCTGCCACCGCGTGAGCTCCCCTGCGGCGAAGCGTCTCAGAAACGGGTGGGTCACGGCCGGATGGGTCTCGACCTCCTCTCGGAGCTCCCGGGCAAACTCGCTGGGCGTCACGGCGGGGGCACGAGATGATACAGCATCCAGTAGACAATGACGCCGGTGATCGACACGTACAGCCACAACGGAAGCGTCCACCGAGCGATCCGCATGTGTCGAGCAAACTGCCCTCGCCAGGCGCGATAGATCGTCGTCAGCGCGAATGGAACGATCAGGGCGGCAAGGACGAGGTGCGAGATAAGCAGGGGGTAATAAACCCCCCGAATCCATCCCTGTCCCGCGAAAGGCTTCGAGCCGGCGTGGTAGTGGTAGATGACATACGAGACCAGAAAAAGACTGGAGACGCCAAAGGCCGTCAACATACAGGTCTTGTGAGCCGTTACCTTCCTCTGCCGAATGAAGACGTATCCGGCCGTGAGCAGCGCGGCGCTGGCCCCATTGAGGACGGCATTGACGACTGGCAAGCCCGAGACGTTGTGCACGGCGCCAATCTGCGGCTGACGCCCCAACAGCAGAAACCCGACGGCCACGACGACCAGGAACGACACCAGGCCAATCACCGACAGCGCGACACGATCTGTCATGCGCTCATCGCCCGTCTTTCATGAACCCCTCGCGTGGAAGGCTACGGCGAGGCTTGCAGGATTACCAGCCCGGGGGGGACGGGACATGAAACGTAAGGGCTTCTCCTCGAGCCTCCCCGCGGATGGCCTTAATGGGGTGGCATGGGAATCCAAAGGGGCACCTTCCCTCCTGGGAACTGGTTCTTCTTCAGGATCTCTCGATCACTAACCCCGTGAGGTTTCAGGTAGACATAGTAGTTGTCCAGGCGCTCCACAAGGTCGTCCTTAGGCTGGCTCCGCTGGCTGACGAGCATCACGTTGGTGAACCGCACGTGCATATAACCGAAGATGAGCTCTTCGAACTCTTTGGTGTTGGGCTCGAACAGGTAATCGAAGGTCCGCCGCCCGGCCAGCTTGAGCACGCTTCCTTCTTGGCCGGCGGCGAATCGGGACGGAACTTCTTTCCAGAGGGTCCCTACCTGCACGTACGCCTGAACCTTTGGCGCCATGACATAGAGCGGTACCTCGGGGAATGGGTTGTCCAAATAAATAGTGAGACGATAAGCCCCCTTGAGTTCGTCGGTCAGGTCCGCTACGTCGGCTCTTAAGTTGAAGAGCGCCACTCGTTCTAATCGAGCTTTGGCCTTCTGCCTCTGCTCGATGACGTCACGCTGATACAGGCTGACGGCGTAGTCGACGGCCAGCAGGCCGACCGCTACTACGGCCAGCCAGGCGAGCAGGTTCCATCTGAACAGTCGGAGCCCCGTCCCGAGCGGGACCGGTGACGGTCTTACGACGTGCCGCGCCATACCGATTACCCTATGTGATGCTTCCATCCTTGATCCGGATCACCTGGTGCGCTTGGTGGGCCACGGCGACGTTGTGAGTCACCATGACGAGCGCGACCCCCTCCTTCCGGTTGAGGTCGAGAAACAGGGCCATGATCTCTGCCTCCGTCTCCTCGTCAAGGTCTCCGGTTGGCTCGTCCGCCAGGAGGAGCGGGGGCGCGTTGACCAGCGCCCTCGCGAGGGCGACGCGCCGCTGTTGACCGCCCGAAAGTTCCGAAGGGTACGCGTTCAGCCGGTCTCCCAGGCCCACCCGTGAGAGGCACTCCTCCGCCTTGGCGTATGCGGCCGAGAGGCCGTGGGTTTGCCCGAGGAGGGCCGGCAGGGCCACGTTGTCAATGGCACGGAGGGTGGGCAGCAGGCCGGAGAACTGAAAGACAAACCCTATGCTCCGATTTCTGAACTCGGCGCGCGCATCGTCCGAAATCGCCCAAATGTCGATTCCATTAAAAAGCACCGTTCCCTGACTCGGACGGCTCAACCCGCCGATCATGCTGAGGAGGGTGGACTTTCCCGAGCCGGAGCGCCCGATGAGAGCCAGAAACTTCCTGGCTGAGACCTCAAGGCTGATCCCCCTCACAGCCTCGACCTGGCGCTGACCGGTGGAGTAAACCTTCCTGAGATTCTTCGCCACCAGCATAACTTATCCGTCTCCCCGGATGAGATCGTAGGGTTCCTGCCGACTTGCGCGCCAAGCTGGATACAGGGCCCCGAGCAAGCCGACGAGCGCGCCCAAGAGGACACAGCCGACAGCGATGAGCAGGGTCGAGCCGGCCGTAGGCCAGATGAATGGGATGTTGATGACCTCCAAGTGGAAGATGAGAGAATGCCGGTAGAACCGGAGCAGCACGACCCCGAGCGCGACGCCAGCCAACCCGCCCGAGCCGGTCGCAAGCGCGGACTCCACGAGGATCATTCGAGCGATCTGGTTTCTCTTGGCGCCGACCGCTTTCAGCAACCCTAGCTCGCGTCGGCGCTCGGTGATTATGGCGGAGAAGACCACGCTGACCATCAGCGCGGTTCCCAGGAGCATCATAATAGCCAGGGCGAGCATCCCGTTGAAGAGCGCCGTCAAGGCCTGCCGAACCGGAGTGATCGGTGACCCGCCCACCACCACCTTGACCTCGGGATTCTTCCCGATCGCAAAGCGTACCGCTTCGGGGGTCGCATCGACATCGAGTTGGACGAGGAGCGCGGAGATCTTGCCCGGCTCGAGCTCGAGGGGGATCACGTTGGGCTTCGACCGACTGCCTTGGACCAGGGCCTCGGCGGTCTCGAATGTGAGGAAAAAGGCGTGGTCGTACGTGCCCACTCCCGTTCGACCCAGGCGACCATAGACGCTCAACGCCTGCCCGTAGAAGAAGACTTGCTCGCCGACCTTGTAGCTGCGTAGACCCCCGATGATGACGTCGCCCTTCTGAATTGGCCGGTCGAGCTTCTCTCGAAGCCACGGGAGCACCGTGAAGTCACGATACGGGTCGAAAGCGATCAAGTCTGCCTGCCCGATAATGCAGCAGTAAGAATCGGCGGATCTAAAGAAGCGTTGGGGTGCGGCGCGACGCACGCCGGGTGTTCGGGTAACCTCGGTGGTCACGCTGACATCCATCGTGTGCGGAGTGGGCTCCACGGTGAGCAGTGCGGCCGTGATGTTGACCAGTGTCCCTTTGGGGACCACCAGAAGGTCTGCTCCCAGCCGCGCGAACCCCAACGCCATGCTGGCTTCGATGCCCCGCATCAGCGTGGCGGTGGCAAAGACCGTCCCGCTTCCGACCGCGACGGTTAGCGCGAGAAGGAACGTGCGGGTCGGTCGTCGACCAACGTTCTGAAGAGCGAGGCGACCAAGGACCAGAGTCGCTCCACTGCCCGAAGGCCGCTCTGAATCTGCGGCCCTCGGGCGGGGGTGGTGTCACTACCTCATCTCCACCCCTCAGGGGACCGGACGGGTTATGTAGTCGTGCACCGGCTGATCCGGAGATCTTCGTTGGTCCGCGGGACGATGACGCAGTCGTGATGACCACCCGGGCTCGGCAGGTAGCCGACCGGCTCGTCAGCGCGCGCGTCCAGGATGAAGATCCCGCTCTCCGTCTTCTGGTAGCCGCTGTAGACACCGACCATGTACTTCCCATCGTAGGTCACGGCGAGCGTGTGCATGTCCGGCCCCACATCGATCTGCTTGAGGAGCTTCCAGTTGCGTGCGTCGATGACCGCGACCCCGTTGGGGGTCGGCGAAGGCCACCAGAGCGTCACATAGAGCTTCTTGTTGTCGGGCGTGAAGACCATGTGGAAGGTGTTGGGGTAGGCACCACGCCAGTCCGGGTGCTCCACGAAGGTCACCTTCTTCCACTGGCGAGGATCGGGGTTCTTGGTATCAAAGACCGCCACGTTGTTCTGGCGGACGCCGTTCATGAACACAAAGTGCTCTCCGGTGGGTGAGAATCCCGCCTGGTGGGCAGGGGAGATCACTCGGTCCATCTTCACCTTCCAGGTGTCCTTGCCGGCCGGGACGACCTCGTACTGGTCCGGGCCTCCCTTGGGGCCGTAGAGGGTTGCCACAGGCTCATAGTTCTTCTGCCGGTCCAGCACGACACAAAGCGCCGGCAATCGGAGCGAGGCAACTGCCCACCGACCGCGTGGGTCGAAGACCACGGAGTCGTTGCCGACCACGTTCATGGGCCGCGCGCCTGGCATCTTCCCTTCCTCGATAAAGAGCTCTCCTCCCGGAACCACCTCCCAATCAATCTTGAGCCCCTTGGTGCCCTGGAGGTCAAACTTGCCGGTTTTGGGATCGGGGTGAATCCGCTTGATCGTCACCGTGCCGCCACCGGTCCAGGCTTCCTTCAGGCTCTTCACCTGAGGTTCCCAGTCGAAGAAGAACGCCGCGAGCACCTTGGATGTGGCCCGGTCAAAGATCGCGATGATGTCCTTTTGGCCGTCGGCCACGGCGAACGACGTCGCCTCCGGGGCGACGGTCACATGGACCCCCAAGCCGAGGCCCGTGGTTTCGGACACGTCCTCGACCAGATTCATCTTCGTCCCGTCGTACTTGATCCGATAGATTTTGAACCCCTCCCCGGGATCCTTCACCTTGGTCGGGATTCCGTAGATAAAGAGGTTCTTCCCTCCCTGGGTATCGTTGATGAACTCGAACCCCTTGTACGGGTCAGGGGAGGGGAAAGCGGCCAGGTGGTGCGAGATGGGGTTTACGTCTCCATAGTTCCAGAAGGAGATCCAGGCGAGGGTCTTGCCGCTTCCCAGATCCAATGCGTAGGTTCCCCCGCCGAACTTGGTGGGAGCGAGGAGGATGTAGTTGCCGAACTCCTTGTAGATTTCGCTGAGCCTCCCGGGCCTGGCTGCCGCGTGCGCCTGCGGTGTCACCCTGACCGGCGCGAGGCCTGCAACCTCGGCGCCTTTAAGAGCCGCTGCGCCGGCAGCGCCGGCGCCGGCCAGTTTCACGAAATCCCTTCTGCTTACCTTGCTTCCCATATGCCACCCTCACTTTCAGGGTCGAATCGTTAGGTTCCTGCACTGGACAAACGATTTTGCGTGGCAGCCTCTACCCGCGGTCGCAGCAGGAGACTAACCGGAGACCGGCGAGGGCAAGCGTGCGAGAGTTACCACGGCCAACCATTGTCCCTCTTCTTGATCGTAA
>CAYRZF010000080.1:7521-10076 GCA_964428805.1 uncultured bacterium
GACCGCTACGAGATCCGGCTCGAGCCGGACCTTGAGCGCTTCACCTTTGCCGGCGAGGAGTCGGTGTCCGTGACGATCCATGAGCCGGTGACGGAGATCGTGCTGAACGCGGCCGAGCTCCAGATCCACCAGGTGTCCATCCAGTACGGACAGGGCGTCACGCTGAAAGGGGAAGCCACGCTCGACGCGGCGGCCGAGCGGGCGCGGCTTACCTTTCCTGAGACGCTTACACCGGGCGTCTGGCGGCTGACCCTCCAGTTCACCGGCATCCTGAACGACAAGCTCCACGGCTTTTACCGGAGCACGTACAAGGTGGCGCCGGAGGGCGGCGGCGACGCCCAGGAGAAGGTCCTGGCGGCGACGCAGTTCGAGGCCACCGACGCCCGGCGGGCCTTCCCGTGCTGGGACGAGCCGGCATTCAAGGCGGTCTTCCAGGTGACCCTTGTCGTCCCCGAGCGGCTCCAGGTGGTCTCGAACACCCCGATCGTCAGCGAGCGGGCGATTGCCGGCACGAGCCGGAAGGCGGTCACGTTTGCCGCGACGATCAAGATGTCAACGTACCTGGTGGCCTTTGTCGTCGGCGAGCTCGAAGCGACCGAGCCGGTCAGGGTCGGCAAGACGCCGCTCCGCATCTGGACCGTGCCGGGCAAAACGCACCTGGCCCGGTTCGCCGAGGAGATCGCGACCTTTTCGCTGGCATTCTTCGAGCAGTACTACGGCCTGCCCTATCCGGGGGAAAAGCTCGACCTGCTCGCCATCCCCGACTTCGCGGCGGGGGCGATGGAGAACCTGGGGGCGATCACGTTCCGCGAGACGGCGCTCCTCGTGGACGCGGGAGCCGCCAGCCATGCCGAGCTCGAGCGCGTGGCCGACGTGGTGGCGCACGAGATCGCCCACATGTGGTTCGGCGACCTGGTCACGATGGCCTGGTGGAACGGGATCTGGCTCAACGAGGCGTTCGCGACCTTCATGGAAATGCTGGCGGTGGACGCCTGGAAGCCGGCCTGGGAGCGGTGGGTCACCTTCGCCGTCTCGCGGGCGGCCGCGCTCTCGCTGGACGGGCTCCAGAGCACGCGACCCATCGAGTTCGAGGTGCAGGCCCCGAAGGATGCCGACGCCATGTTCGACCTCCTCACGTACGAGAAGGGCGCCTCGGTGCTCCGGATGCTCGAGCAGTATCTCGGCCCGGAGAGCTTCCGCGAGGGGATCCGCCGCTATTTGAGCGAGCACCAGTACGCCAATGCGGAGACGACGGATCTCTGGCAGGCGCTCGGCGCCGCCACCAAGAAGCCGATCCCGCAAATCATGGACGGGTGGATCTTTCGCGGCGGATACCCGATGGTGACGGCCAGCGTGGACGAGAGCCGCCGGGGCCTGGTCCTCTCCCAGAGCCGGTTCGTGTACCTGGCCGACGGCGGGGCTCCACCGGAACTCTGGCAAATCCCGGTGGCGCTCAGGGTGGGTGTGAGAGGCGGGGTGGTGATCCGGAGCCTTCTGCTGAGCGAAGCGGAGGCGCGGGTAGAGCTTCCGGGTCCCGTGGAATGGGCCCTCGTGAACGCGGGGGGGTACGGCTTTTACCGGGTGAGGTATGCCGCCGACTTGTTGCGGAAGCTTACTCGACGGCTCCCGCACCTGGCGCCGATCGACAGGTTCAACCTGATCAACGACGCCTGGGCGGCCACGGTGGCCGGGTTGACTCCCCTCCGTGACTACCTCGATCTGACTGTTCAATTCCGCGGGGAGACCGACCGGAACGTCTGGACGGTCCTCATCGGGTCGTTCGCGTATCTGAACCGGGTCATTCCGGCCCCGCTACGAGCGAAGTTGGAGGCACTGGTGCGGGACCGCCTTGCCCCGGCGGTGGAGCGGCTGGGGTTCTCGCCCGAGCCCGAGGAGGGTGAGCTGAGCCGGCAACTGCGCGCCGACCTCGTCCGTGCCATTGCAACGCTCGGGAACGACCCGGAGATCCAGGCCGAGGCGCGGAAGCTCTACAAGGGCTCGCTCGAGGAAGCCGGCGCCGCGGACCCGAGCCTGCTACCCGCGCTCATTGCCATCGTCGCTCACGCGGGCGGGGACCCCGAGTACGCCGAGTTCGTCGAGAGGTTCAGAACGGCGAGGACGCCTCAGGAGGAGCAGCGCTATCTCTACGCGCTGGCGGGCTTCCGGCAGACGGACGTGTTGAGTCGGACGCTCGAGAAGACGATCAACGGGGAGGTGCGGACCCAGGACGCGCCGTTTCTCGCCCGGTCGCTCCTGACGAGCGTGTATGCACGGGAAGCGGCGTGGACGTTCGTGAAAGCCAACTGGGAGACGCTGGAGCGCCAGTTCCCTGCCAAGAGCGGGATTCGGCGCATGTGCGAGGGGATCACAGCCCTGGCCACGCCTGAGCTGGAGGCTGACGTCCGGGAGTTCTTTGCCTCCCGCAACATCACCCTGGGAGGCAAGACACTGGAGCAGTACCTCGAGCAGCTCCACGTCGCCGTCGTCTTCAGGGAGCGCGAGGGCCCAACCCTCGAGACCTATCTGGCCCGCCGGTTCCTGAGGTAGGCGGGGGC
>CAYRZF010000081.1:0-4782 GCA_964428805.1 uncultured bacterium
TTCTCCTGGTTCACCCCAGTCCGTTGATGTATTCGGAAATCTACCTTCGGCTGGAGCCCCTCGGGCTCGAACGTGTTCCCACAGTGAGGAAGATCGCGTGAGCCCAGCGACCCCACGCCCCCGATCGGGCAGCGTCTTGCTGGCCGGGCTAGTGTGAGAGGGGCAGTGGACCGTGAGCGAGGTCAAGAAGGCGAGCTGCGCGGTGGGGGATGAGGTCGTAATCTTGCCCGACAACGTCCGACCGGGTGACGTGGTCGAATGCCACGGGGTTAAGCAGCGCGTCACCTATGAGTTCGGCGCCTATGCCCTCGTGAAGCCAGGGCAGGATTGATGAGTAGCACGTTCGAAGTCAAGCGGGCGGAGGAGCTGCTGGACGCCGAGTTCCTCGCCAAGTGGCAGGAGCGCCGGGAGATCGATCCTCTCTCTCGGTCGGTCCTCCGGGCAATCTTGGACCGGTTCATTGCCGAAGGGGGGCCGGTGAAGGTCTCGGAATTTCCTGCCGAGGCCCGTGCGGTGATCGCCCGCCTCGACGAGAAGGACTTGATCCTCGTCGAGGACGGGCAGATCCGGGTCGCCTACCCGTTCTCCGGAACGCGGACGGCGTTCGTCGTGGTCCTGCCCGACGGCCGCCAGCGCTACGCGGTCTGCGCCATTGACGCGCTGGGAATTCCGGTCATGCTCGGCCAGCCGGTCTCGATCCAGTCCTCCTGCCACCACTGCGGCGAGTCCATGGAGGTCGACGTCGGCCCGGACGGGCCGGTCGGTGGCCCCGAGGTGATGGTCTGGGTCGGCAAGCGGGGGGATATCCGGCAGAAGGCCTGTGCCTCCATCTGCCTCACGCTCAACCTCTTCCGGTCGAGCGAGCACCTCGAGAGCTGGCGGGAGGCCCATCCCGACGTCCCCGGCGCGGCGGCCTTTCTGGAAGAAGCCTTTAAGGTGGCGGCAAAGGTCTTTGGGGAACTGCTGCGCGATCTAGTCGCGTGAGCCCGTTACGCCCCGGCGGCGGACTCGCCGGCGAGCTTGCCGAAGACGGCCCCGGCCATGAGGCCCGACCCGCCCGGGTAGTTGTGGTAGAAGAGGCCGCCTACCAGTTCCCCTGCCGCGTAGAGCCCTGGGATGAGCCGGTCTTCGGTGTCGAGCACCTGTGCGTGGGTGTTGATCCGGAGGCCGCCGAAGGTAAAGGTGATCCCGCAGGTGACGCCGTAGCCCACGTAAGGTGGCGTATCCAGGGGGAGGGCCCAGTTCGATTTGGGCGGCGTGATTCCCTTGGTGCTCTTGCCGTCGAGGATCGCGGGATTGAACTCTCCCGGCTGCACCGCGGCGTTGAACTCGCGGACCGTTCGCGCCAGCCCCTCGGGGTCGATCTCAACCTTTTTCGCCAGCTCCTCGATCGTCGGGGCCTCCGCCTTGGTAACTTCCCGGATGCGATACTCCTCGCGGAGCATCGGCACCACCTTCTGATCGAAGATCTGATAGGCCGCGCGCTGCGGCTGCTTCAGAATCTCCTGGCCGTACTTGGCGTAGGTGTAGCTCCGATAATCGGCGCCCTCGTCGAGAAACCGCTCGCCGCGAAGATTCACGACGATTCCCAGCGGGTAGGAATGCTTCTGGAAGAGGTCGCCGACCTTGCGATCCCCGAAAGGCGGGGCGTTCAGGTCCCAGGCCACGGCGTGGCAGGAGGACCAGTGGCCGTAGGGCTGGGCCCCGATGTCGAGCGCCATGCGGATGCCGTCGCCGGTGTTGTGGCGCGTGCCGCGGACCCGGGCCAGCTCCCAGTCTTTTCCCAGATACCGCGTCCGCCATTCGGGGTTGGCCTCGAAGCCGCCCGAGGCCAGCACCACCGCCGGCGCGGGGATCTCGGCGAAGCCCTCCGGCCCGCGGCAGACGACGCCGCGGACGGCGCCCCGGTCGTCCACGAGCAGACGCGTGGCCTTCGTTTCGTAGCGGATTTCGATCCCGAGAGCGGCGGCCCGGTCGTAGAGCGCCTGGACCAGCCCCGGTCCTCCCCCCACGGCTTCCACCGCGAGCCCGCCCCAGAACCGGTGGGTGCCGCCGACCTTGTATGACTGGCGGCCGAACATGAGTATCCAGCGGACGCCGTGGCCTCGCATCCAGACCACCGTGGCGCGCGAGCGGCTGACGAGGAGATCGGCGAGGTTGGAATCGGACAGGTTCTCCGTGAGGCGCATCAGGTCATCGTAGAAGGCCTCTTCGGTGTAGGGGGCGATTTCCACCGAGGCGGCCTCTCCGGGGGCGAGGTCGGGGATGACGTCCTGGCGGAGGTCCTCGAGCCCGCCGTGGACGAAGCGGAAGCCCCCCGCGGTGAAAAAAGAGTTCCCGCCGCGCTCGGATTCCGGCGCCTTCTCGAGGAGCAGGACACGCGCCCCTCTCTCGCGGGCGGCGAGGGCGGCGCAGAGCGCGGCGTTCCCGCCACCCACCACGATGACGTCAGCCGACGATGTCTTCGCCGCCATCCACTCCAATCACGTTGCCCGTGATCCAGTATGTGTCCGGGTGGGAGAGGACTACGATGGCTCTCGCCACGTCCTGCGGCGTCGTGAGCCGCCTTCCCGGGTTTCGCCGGAGGGCCATGGCCTTGATTTCCTCGTTGCCGGGAATCTTCTGCAAGGCCGGCGTGTCGGTCACGCCCGCTCGGATCGAGTTGACGGTGATCCGGCGCGACGCCAACTCCACCGCCAGCTGGCGGACGTGGGACTCGAGGGCCGCCTTGGCGGCCGACACGGGCCCATAGAAGGGCAGGACCCGGGCGCCCCCGGAAGAGGTCATGGCGTAGATCCGGCCGCCTTCACCCATGAGCCCACGACCCACCACTTCCTGGCACCAGTAGACGAGGCTGTGGGCCATGACGTCGAGGGTCATATCGATCTGGGCCTGGGTGACGCTCTCCTTGATCGGGTCGGCCACGTACAGTTTCAGGGTCCCGAATGCCAGCGAGTGGAGGAGGACGCGGAGCCGACCGAGCTCCCCGCGCCCTTCGAGAATCCGCTGCATCTCGGCCGTGACCTCGCCGCGCTTTTCGGGGTCCGCCGCGTTGACGTTATAGAAGTGAGCTTCCCGCCCGAGTCCACGGATCTCGGCCGTGATGCGCTCCACGTTGGGGAGTGTGCCCCTCCGGTCGAGGTGCACGCCGAAGATGTTGAGACCCGCCCGGGCGAGCGCCAGGCTCGTGGCCTCCCCGAAGCCGGAAGAGGCTCCGAGGACCAAGGCCCAGCCGCTGAGCCGAATCGGCGCGTCCGCATCGGCCATCGCGTGGTCATTCTAGCCCAACTGCCACCACAGGGAAAGGGGTGGCGCGCGGCGCGGGCGTTGTCTACAATCGGGAGGTATCTATGGCAAAGACGGCCGGCATTGTGCTCATCGGCAACGAGATTCTGTCGGGGAAGATCAACGATGCCAATGCCGCCTACCTGTGCCGCGAGCTCCGCGCGCTGGGTGTGGAGGTCCGGAAGATCTCGGTGATCCCGGACGAGCTGGAGCCGATCCGCCAGGAAGTCGCCCAATTCGCGGCGGCCTACGACTACGTCTTCACGTCGGGCGGCGTTGGCCCCACGCACGACGACGTGACCGTCGAGGGGGTCTCCCAGGCCATGGGCGTGGCCGTCGCGCGGGATGCGCGGCTCGTGACCCTCCTGGAGGGCTTCTACCGGGGGAACCTGAACGCCGCGCGCCTGAAGATGGCCGAGATTCCGGAAGGCTCCGAGCTTCTGGCCGGGGACTCCCTGACCTTTCCCGCCATCGTGATCCGGAACGTGTACGTTCTCCCGGGCGTCCCGGAGATCTTCCGCCAGAAGTTCGAGGCCATCAAGGAGCGGTTTCGGGAAGAGCCGTTCTACCTGAAAAGCGTGTTCGTCCGGATCGGGGAAGGTGCCTTGGCGGATTTTCTGAACGATCTGCTGAAGGTCTATCCGCTCCTGATGCTCGGATCTTATCCGGAGCTCTCGCACCCGGACTACAAAGTCAAGGTGACGCTGGAATCCAAGGATCGCGCGTACCTGGAGCAGGCTCTCGCGGAGTTTGTCGCCCGGCTTCCCAGGGATGCGGTGGTGAGGGTGGAATGAAGGAGGGACGACGATGGCGCTGATGGCAAAGGAGTTTGGCGAATCGCTGATGGCGGAGGTCCGGGCGGGCCGGAGCTTTGGCGGGCATCCCCTCTGGTTCAAGATCCAGGAGGGCCGCTTGTCCCGGCAGGGTTTACAGGGGTTCGCCCGGCAGTTCTTCCTCCAGGTGGTCGAGTTCCCGCGAGCGGTCTCCGCCCTGCACTCGCGCTGTCTTGACCTGGATGAGCGGAAGAAGCTGGCGGAATCCGTGTACGAGGAAGAGACAGGGAAACTGTCCGGCTCGAAGCCTCACCCCGAGCTGTTTCTCGACTTCGCGGCGGGCGTGGGCCTCAGGCGGGAACAGGTACTGGCCGCTGAACCCCTCGCATCGACGGCCGCCCTGATCCACTGGTTCGAATATTCCACCAAGATCCTGCCCTTCCTCGATGGCGTGGCCGCGATCAATCTTGCCGCAGAGGGCCAGGTGGTCGGGGCGTTCGGTCCGTTCGCGCGCGCGCTCCAGAAGCACTACGGTCTTTCCGAGCCGGAGGTGGCGTTCTGGGACATCCACGAGCTGGCCGACGCCGAGCACTCCGACGTGGGGGACCATATCGTCGTCAAGCACGCCACGACCGACGAGGTCCAGGGGCGGATCCGGCAGGTCGTGAAGACCTCGCTCGGGATGTGGTGGCAGTTCTTTGAGGGGATGGATCAGGCCTACGGC
>CAYRZF010000081.1:4882-10002 GCA_964428805.1 uncultured bacterium
AGGGGGGGAGGCGGTCCAGAAATTTCCGCCACGCCTCCCAGTACTCGCTCCCGCCCACGAAGTAAGTGTCGTTATGATGGGCGCCGGCGATGGTGTAGAATGCCTTCGGCTCGGATGCCGCCTCGTACAGGCGGCGTCCGTGTTCATAGGGGACCACCTCATCCGCGTCGCCGTGGAGGACGAGGAGGGCCCCCCGGAATCGGCCGATCTTCGCGAGGGAGTCGAAGCGGGTTTTGAACAGAAATCCGCTCCCCGGTAGTGTTCGATTGGCCATCGCCTGGACGGAGAGAAACGGAGTTTCGAGAATCAACCCCGGGGGCGGATGGGCGAGCGCCAGTTCTAGGGCGACCGCGGCGCCGAGAGATCGGCCGAAGTAGACGATCTGCTCGGCCGGGACGCCCAGGCTTCGCACCAGCGCCTCGCGGGCTGCGCGCGCGTCGAGGTACAGGCCGGCTTCGGTCGGGCTGCCGTCACTCCGCCCGTACCCCCGGTAATCGAAGATGAAGACGCCGATGCCGAGCCGGTGGTGGATTTCCCGGATATTGTCGAGCCGGTGACTGATGTTGCCGGCGTTGCCGTGACACCAGAGGAGCGTGGTGGGCCGGGCTCCCGGGATCAGCCAGCCGTGAAGGCGGACGCCATCCTCGGCTTGGAACCACACCTCCTGGTACGCTAGTCCCAGGCTGGCGGGAGTCCCGGCCAGCTCGCGGATCGGGACGTAGATGAGGGCGCGCTCCACCCCTTCTCGACATCCCCAGGCGAGAAGCGCGATTGCCAGGATGACGAAAGTCAGCTTCATGGTCAGCCATTGTAACTCACACTTCCCGAAGCCGGTATGAGCCGGAGCCTTCGCGCGTGATCGATCCCGACCGCGGCGTCCTGGGGGGGGGCGCTGGCGGCGGCGGCGCTGTTCTTCATGGGGCTCGGCCAGGCGCCCAGCAGTCGCCCTGATCCTGTCTCTGCTCAGGCGGCGAGAAAGGCCGTCCGGGCGAAGATGGGGTAGAGCTTCGCGACGGATTCACGGACCGGGCCGCGGAGGATGGCCAGATCCTCTTCGGTCGGCGGCGGTGTGGTGGGGACCTCGCGCGGGGCGAGCAGCGAGAACCCGGTCGCGCTCTGGACCTGCGTGACGGAGATTCCAGGGTGGACCGATTCGAGTTCCAGCCGCCGCGACTCGCGGTTGAAGGCGAGCACCGCCAGTGGCGTCACCACTTTCCACGGGCCGCCGGGGCGGAAGACGCGCGGTGGACTGGACCCCGGGCTGGTCAGGCAGTCCACCCGCTCCACGAAAGTCCGCGGCGTGTGGTCGGTGCGGAAGAGGATCACCCGGCGGACCAGGTAGTAGAGCATGGCCGAACCTGCGCCGCCGGGCAGGCGGATCCAGGGATGGTCGTGCTCGCCGATCGTGATCAGGTTCAGGTTGCCGAACTGGTCGATCTGGCCTCCGGAGAGGAAGAAGAGATCGAGTTTCCCCCGCTGGGCGAAGTCGTAGAATTCCTTGGACCCGTCGTGGAACGGCCAGTGGTCGTCGTGATTGATGATGATCACCGTCGCTCGCGGGGCGTGGCGCCGGGACGCGAGCAGGACGCCGCCGGCGGGAATGGGGGAGAGGGTGCCGACGGCCACGGTTTCCCGGTCCCGCACCTCCCGGGCGATGACCGTGGCCATGAATTCTTCCGGTGTGTAGTTCACGGAAGCGATCAGGCGGCGAGGGCGCCGAGACCGGCTTCGGCGAGATAAGCCGTGTGGTCCTTCAGGTCGAAGACGTGGCGCTGGAGATAGGTCCGGAACGTGTCGTCGCTCTTGGCCAGCTCCAGGTACTCGGTGATGTGCGCCTCATCAATGCTGTAGCGCCCCCGGCAGGCGGTCGGGTGCGCGCCCCCCGGGACGTGGACGAGCGCCGCGACGTAGATCCCTGAGAGCCTCAAGCCGTACGGCGCTCGGCGCAACGTGTCAGCATCCACGATCTCCTCGGCCGAGGCCACCACGACACGGGAGGCCCGGGCCAGGAGGACGTCGTCTTCCTTTTCTTCCAAGCGCAGGTTCCCTTCGGCATCAGCCTGGAGCGCGTGGATGAACGACACGTCCGGGACGATCGCGGGGACCAGGAGCACGTCCTTCCCGGAATACGGATCCGGGATCACCTTGAACTCCGGGCGCAGGGTTTCGTAGTCCGAGCCGACGTGGCCCGGCACCGGCAGGAACGATAGCCCCGAGGCTCCAGCCTGGAGCGCGGCCAGGAGGCCGGGTCAGGTGTGGTCGAGGCAACCGAGGCGGCCGGCCTCGGCGTAGCGGCGGAAGTTGGGCGCGGGGCCGTACTCGTTGAACACGATCTGTGCGAACTCCACCGAGGCGGCGCATCCGGCGCCGATGAGGAGGTCGAACGCCACACCCCCGGTGGAGGAGGCGACGAGGTGGAGGTCCCGGACCCCGCTCCGGATGACCTCGCGGACCAGCGCCATCGGCGCGGCAAGGAGGGGCCCTCCACCGATCCCGACGGTCATGCCGCTCTGAACGTAGCGGCCGACCTCGTTGAGCCCGATCAGCTTGTTCGCCATATGCACTTCGATTGTTCACCCGCGAGCCAAACGAAGTCAAGGTCAGGCGGTTTCGCTCTCGGGCGGGGCGTCGGGGGTGAACACGTGCGAGGCGTGGTGGTGGATCATGAACCAGGCGTCGCCCTGGCGCTCGAAGATATTGGTGGCGAGCACCGACGTCACCGAGATATTGCCGCGCACCTGCGAGAGAATGTTCTCGGTGCAGGTGACCCGGGCCAGGTTGCCGTCCACGTGGATCGAGACGTCCGTGAGGCTGAAGCGGATCTCCACGGTGTTCTTGAAGATGGTTTCCCAGGAGGCGCGCACCGCCTCCCACCCGACCAGGAGTCCCCAGCCGGGGTGGATGCACTTGACGTGCTCCCCCCTGGCCCAGACCGCCTCCATGTCCTCGAGGTCCAGCGCCTCGAACGCGCGATAGAAGTGCGCGTTGGCCTCTTCGACCTCGGCGATGTCGTCGTCGGGGGTCACGGCTGAACCTGGGGGCAGGAGACGACGAGAGTGTCGCCCTCCCGCACGATGGGGAGCGGTGTGAGCGAGGCGCCCGGGCATGGGCCGGCGATGCAGAGGCCCGTGTCGGGGAGATAGACGGCGCCGTGGGTGGCGCAAATCAGGTGCCGGCCGTCGTCGGTGAAGAACTCGTTCGGCCACCAATCCAGCGTGGTCCCCGCGTGGGCGCAGCGGTTCACGTAGGCATGGAAGCGCCCGTCGTGGTTTACCAGGAATCCCTCCACCATTCGATCCCCGCAGCGCAGGCGGAATTTGGCCGACTGACCCGCGGCGAGGAGAGAAGCCGGGCAGCTCCAGCTGGACGCGGGCGCGGGTTCGTCCACCGGGGTCCTCCATGCGGTGAGGGGATGATATCATAGACCGATCATGCTCGCCGTCGAGGTACAGGATCTATGGAAGACATTCCGGAGCGGGTGGTTCCCGCGCCGGCTGACCCACGCGCTCCGGGGTGTCAGCCTCTCGATTCCGCGGGGAGTGATCTTCGGCCTCCTCGGGCCCAACGGGGCGGGGAAGACGACCCTCCTGTCGGTCCTCGCGACCCTTCTCATCCCCGACGCGGGGCGGGCGACGGTTCTCGGTCACGATGTGGTGCGGGAGGCTCGGGCCGTCCGCCCGCGGCTCAACATGGCCAGCGGCAACTCGAACTTCATCTGGAGTCTCCGCGCTCCGGAAATCCTCGCCTTCTACGGGCGGCTCTACGGGCTTTACGGCCGCGCGCTCTCCAGGAAGGTTGACGAACTGCTGACGCTCTGCGAGCTCGACGAGCACCGGAAGGTGCCGTACCACGAGTTGTCCACGGGGCTCAAGCAGCGTCTCGCGCTGGCCAAATCGCTGGTGAACGACCCCGAGCTGCTGTTCCTGGACGAACCGACGCTCGGGCTTGATCCCGACATCTCCGTGCGGATGCGAGCTCAGATCAAGGCGCTCCGCCGGGATCGCGGGACGACCATCCTGTTGACCACCCACTACATGCGCGAGGCCGAGGAACTCTGCGACGAGATCGCGTTCATCAAGAGCGGGGAGATCCCGGCGCGCGGCACGGCGGATGCCCTCAAGCGGCAGATCAGAATCGGTGACGTGATCGCCCTGCGGCTGGATCCCCCCGCATGGGACCGCCTGGCGGAGTTGCCCGGGGTGCTGCGGTGCGCGAGTCACGACGGCAGGATCGAGCTGACCGTGGATTCGGCCGAAAAGCGGCTGCCTGAAATTCTCCGGGAGCTCCATGAGCAAGGATTTCTCGTCCGCGACGTGGATGTTCACGAGCCGGATCTGGAGGAGGTCTTCGTTGAACTGGCGAAGTGAAGCGGGGCGCGTGTACGCCTTCGCCCACCGGAACGTGCTGATGGCCAGCCGGAACGTCTTCTTCGTCTTCGAGTTGGCGTTTTGGCCTTCCGTGGGCGTGCTGACCATCGGCCTGATGACACGCTTCCTCGCGCTCGACCCGGAGATGACAGCGTTCCTCCTCGTGGGAACCATGGCGCTTTCGACCGTCCAGGTCTGCCAGCTGGACGTGTCCTACGCGGTGCTGTTCGACGTCTGGTCGAAATCGGTCAAGCACCAGTTCCTGGCTCCGGTGGGAGTCCGCCATCTGGCTCTCGGGTCATGGCTGGTCGGGGTGGCACGCGGGCTGACGGTCTTCGGCCTCCAGGCGCTGCTCTCCTGGTGGGCCTTCGGCTTTGATTTCTTCCAGCCGGGCGTGCTCGCTCTCGCCGCGTTCCTCCTCGGGTGCTTCCTGACCTCGGCGATCGTGGGGCTCCTCGTCTGCGCCCTGGTGGTGCTCTTCGGCACGCGCGCGGAGGTCTCGGCCTGGGCCACGGTGAACCTCATCATGGTCTTTTGCGGGATCTACTATCCGGTTTCGGTCCTGCCGGAATCGGTGTCCACGCTGGCGGGCCTCTTCCCGCTGACCTATGTGCTCGACGCCTTCCGCTCGAACTACGGGTTTGCCCCCACGTTCCGATTCCCGCTCCTGACGGGATTCCTCCTCTCCGCGCTCTACCTCGGGCTCGCCCATTGGGCGCTGACTCGGGCCGTCACTCGCTGCCGTCGCACCGG
>CAYRZF010000082.1:0-9962 GCA_964428805.1 uncultured bacterium
CCGCGACCACTCGCTCGCCGCCGGCGGCCTCACCCCTTTTGCCGCAGCTTCGGGTCGAGCGCGTCCCGCAGTGAATCCCCGAACAAGTTGAAGCCGAACACCCCCAGGCTGATCGCGATCCCGGGAAACAGGGCGATCCACGGGGCCTTCTCGGCATACGACGAGGCGGAACCCGAGAGCATCAGGCCCCACGACGGCGTCGGCTCGGCCGCACCCAGGCCCAGGTAGCTCAGGGCCGCCTCGGTCAGGATGGCGCCTCCCAGTTGCGCGGTCAGCATGATGATGTAGGGCGCCATGACGTTGGGGACGATGTGCTGGAGAACGACGCGGCGCGACGAGGCGCCGAGCGAACTCGCGGCCTCGACGTATTGGTTCTCCTTCACCGACAGGGCGGCGGCCCGTACCACCCGCGCGGCGCGCGGGATGATGGGGATGGCGATGGCGATCACCACGTAGTGGACCGCCGGGCCCAGGATCGAGGCGATGGCGAGCGCCAGGATCAGCTGCGGGAACGCCAGCAGGACGTCCATCAGCCGCTCGAGGAAGAGATCCACCTTCCCGCCCGAATACGCGCTGGTCACTCCCAGCAGGGCGCCGAGCGTGCAGCCCGCGAACGACGCCGTGAAGCCGACGAACAAGGCGATGCGCGCTCCGTACATGACCCGGGTCAGCACGTCGCGCCCGAACTCGTCGGTCCCGAACCAGTGCTCCGCGCTCGGGCGCGCGAACTGCAGAGCGTAATCCCCCACGTAGGGGTCGTAGGGAGCGAGCGCTGCTGCGAAGAGGGCCACAAAGAGCATCGCCAGGATGATCAGCGCGCCCCCGGCGCCGAGCGGTTTGGTCCGGACGAACTTCGCCACCTCCTCGCCGAAGCTGAGGTGTGGCGTCAGAGGCGCCGAGGCCATCACATGGACGACGGAGTAGTTGACGCTCATCCGGCTACCGGTAGCGGATGCGGGGATCGAACCACGCGTAGGTCAGGTCGATGAGGAGGTTCACGAGCACGAAGCCGAAAGCGATGAGGAACACGAGCGCCTGCACCACCGGGTAGTCCCGGTGGGCGACGGCGTCCACCACGAAGCGCCCCACGCCGTTGAGAGTGAAGACGGTCTCGGTGACGACGAGGCCGCCGATGAGGAAGGCGAACTCCGTCCCGATCAACGTGATCACCGGGAGCATCGCGTTCTTCAAGGCGTGACGGATGACGATCGTCCGCTCCCCCAACCCCTTGGCCCAGGCGGTGCGGATATAGTCCTCCCGCAGCACTTCGAGCACCGTGGACCGCGTCATGCGGGTGGTGACGGCAGCGTACCGATACCCTACGGTAATCACCGGCCAGACCATCTGCTGGAAGTTCGCCCACGGATCGACCCAGGGCGGCGTGTATTCCAGCGGGGGTCCCCAGCCGAAGTAGATCACGAGAAAGAGGATGCACAGGATCCCGATCCAGAAGGACGGGATGGCCAGGCCACCGATGCTGATCACGCGGACCAGGTAGTCGACCCAGCTGTCCTGGCGCACGGCCGCGAGCATTCCGAGGGGGATCGCCAGCAGCACCGAGACGAGCGTGGCCAGGACGGCCAGCTCGAGGCTCAGGGGTAAGCGAGAGAGCACTTCTTCGACGACCGGGCGGCCCGTCCAGAGCGAGGTGCCGAAATCGAAGCGAAGCACCCCCCAGAGCCACGTCCCAAACTGCACCAGCAGCGGCTGGTCCAGCCCGAGCTGCCGGTGCATGGCGGCGAGCTGCGCCTTGTCGATGTGGGCCGCGTCGTCGCCGCCGAGGATGAGGAGGGCCACGTCCCCGGGGATGATGCGCATGATCACGAACACAACGGCGGCGACCCCGATCAGCGTGGGGACGATCAGGAGCAGTCGCTTGGCCAGGTACGTCGGCATCCCGCGTCACCCGCGCCCGCTCAATCCTCCGCCAGCCAGACGTCCTGGAGCTTCTGATTGGAGTAGTGATTGGGCGGGGCGACGTAATTCTTCACCTTGGCCCAGTGCACCACGTTCCGCGTCCACCAGAGACCCGGCAGATAGTACGCGTTCTCCAGGACGATCTTTTCCAGCTCGTTGACGAGCCTCTTGCGCTCCGAAGGGTCGAGGGCCCGCGCCTGTCTCGAGAAGAGATCGTCGATCCCGGGGTTGGAGAATCGGCCCCAGTTCTGGGTGCTCCCCGTGACGTACCGACCGAGGAACTGATCGGGGTCGTCCATGAACTCGACCCCGGGGCCGATGATCGCCTCGAAGTTCCCCGTGTCCTGTCCATCCGAGAACCACGCCGCCGTCTCGAGCGGGCGGTTCTCGGCCTCGACCCCGATCTTGCGCCACTCCTGGATCGCGAATACCGCGAAGTCCTGGTAGGGAAGCTTGACGTTGCGGTTCTTCAGGAGGATCTTGAGGCCGTTAGGGTAGCCGGCCTCGGCCAGGAGCCGCTTGGCCTCGGCCCGGTTCTTCTCCATGTCCCTTCCGAACCCCGGGAGCTTCTCGAGTTCCGCCTGCGGCATCGCCCAGTCCGAGTTCGGACGCATCAATCCGCCGACGTGCTTGAGACCCGTGAGCGGGTACAGCACCTTGCCCGCCGTGTAACGATCGAGGCCCAGGGTGAGGGCCTTGCGGACGCGAACGTCGTTGAAGGGCTTCACGGTGTTGTTGACGGCGATCCCCCACCAGCCCGTCACGGGCGTTTCCTGGACGGCGACCTTGTCGCCGAGCTGCTTCTTGATCGCCTCCACCTCGGCCCCGGGAAGGTTGCGGAACTCGATGTAGGCGCGCCCGGAGCGAATGGCCGCGGCCCGAACGGACGTCTCGGGACTGATGAAGAACTTGTACCCATCGAGGTAGGGACGGTCCTTGACGAAGTAGTCGGGGTTGCGCTCCCCCTCGAACGTGGAGCCGCGCGTGTAGTTCTTGAACTTGAAGGGGCCGGAGCCGACGACGTTCGTCTTGAAGTAGTTCGGATCCTTGTCCAGGTACTTCTTCGGGAAGATCACGTTCCAGGGCGAGGCCAGGTTGGCCAGCATAGACGCCGACGGGAACTTGAGCTTGAACACCACGGTGCTCGGGTCGGGCGCCTCGATTCCCCGGACCTCCGAGTAGGCCTGCTTCCGCGTGCTACGGACCCCCTCCGGCGGAAAGACGATCTTGTCGTAGGTGGCTTTCACGTCGGCGGCGGTCAACGGCGAGCCGTCGTGGAACCGGATCCCCTGACGGATCTTGAAGGTGTAGGTCAGCCCGTCGGGTGCGATCTTCCACTCGGCCGCCACGTCCCCGATGATCTTCGGGTAGCTGTACGGATCGATCTGCAGCAGCGTGCTGTAGAGCGGCGCCACCAGCTGGATATTGGCGAAGGTGCTCTCCTGGTGGGGGTCGAGGCTCGGCGGGTCGGCGCCGATGACCGCCAGCAGGACGCCGCCTCTGCGCGGGGTTTCCGCCGCCTGGACGGCGGCGGGGGGCGCCACGACCGCCGAGGCGGCCAGGAGCGCGAGGAGAACGACGGTAAACAGCGTCCGGTGACGTCGGATTCCTGTCGCCATCTGGCACCTCCCGCGGATATGGGACATTCGACCGTGACACGATATCGAACACGCTTCGGAAGGGCCGGCCTGCGACGATGTGAGCCGCGCCGTCTGCGGACGGGAGAAGGGGTCTCGGGCGGTCCGCACGCTCGACGCGGCGGATGCTATCAGGGGCGAGGCGCACGTGTCAACAGCGATTCGGCCACATTCCCCACCGTCTGCCGGCTGGCGCCGCCGTTACCGGCCGCGGCCGAAGAAGCCGCCCTTTGGACGCGCGTGGGCGTGCCAGTGGTCGGGGATGTTCCGCATGTGGTCGTCCACGTAGAACTCGCCCAGCTCGGTGGCCGCGACCTCCCGCAGGCGCTCCTGCATATGCGCCACGTGCCCGTCGGGAGGTGCTAAGCCGTGGTAGCGCCAGACGACCATCGGCACCTCGCAGATCTCGCACTCGGCGATCCAGCAGATCTCGTCCTCGTGGTACCAGGGGGTCAGGCGGGCGGCCCGGCAGAGATCGCAGCTGTCTACTCGTACAAAACCGCTCCGAGATCCGCCCTCGGCGCTCACGATCCTACCCTACCTCAACCCGGCGCATCCGGCGTCACCCGCCGGCTGGCGGGGACGCAGGTCTCAGTCGAGGGGTGCTCGCGGACCCCCGGTCTCAAATCGGCCTTGACAAGAGCACGGCGAGGGCGTTATTAGGCCTTCATGGCTGTACGCTGTCCGCAGCTGCTCACAGGGAGAAGCTTGGGCTCTACGCGATGCGCCAAGAGATACCAGCCGTACATTCCCGCCCCTTCTTAAGGAGGTCAAGCGATGAGTGACCTACGACCCATCCAGACGGACCCCGCCTCGGCCAGCCGCCGCCGCTTCCTCAAGGTCGCCGGGGCCGGCGTGGCGGGAACCTCCCTCCTGACCATGCTCGACGCGCGCCAGGCGCCCGCCCAGCTCAAGGGCACCACCCTGCGCATCCTCCAATGGAGCCACTTCATCCCCGCCTACGACGCCTGGTACGACAAGTTCGCCAGGGAGTGGGGCGACAAGAACGGGGTAAAGGTGCGGGTGGACCACATCCCCCACCTCGACATCCCGGCGCGCATGGCCGCCGAGTTCGCGGCCGGGGCCGGCCACGACATCATCTACAACGGCTCGTCGATCCTGACCCGGCTCTACTACAAGAACCTGGTGGATCTCACCGATATCGCCGATGCGGCCGCCAAGAAGTACGGGGGGTGGATCCCAGCGGCGAAATCCCTCGTCGAGGTGGAGGGGCGGTTCTACGGGATCCCCCTCTTCTACATCCTGCTCCCGATGCTGTACCGCAAGGACCTTTTCGATCAGAACAACCTGAAGTACCCCGACACCTGGGAATTGGCCCGCGTGGCCGCGCGGACTCTCAAGCTCAAGGGCCATCCGGCGGGCATCGCCCTCTCCCAGTGCGCCGACGCCAACCTCGTCTGGCGCTCGATAGGCTTCAGCTTCGGCGGAACCGAGGCGGACCCCTCGGGGGAGAACCCCACGATCGACTCCAAGGAAACGCGGGAGGCGCTGCGCTTCGCCAAGGCGCTCTTCGATGAGGGCATGACGCCCGAGGTTTTCTCGTGGGATGACGCCTCGGACAACCGCTATCTGGCCTCCGGCGTGGCCGCCTGGGTCCACGACGCCATCTCCGCCTACCGCACGACCGAGGACACCAACCCCGACGTGTTCAAGAACACCGTTATCGGGCTCGAGCCCCAGGGGCTGCCCGGCAAGCGGGTCAGCGTGGCCGCGCCCAACGTCTGGATGGTGTGGAAGTTCTCGAAGAACCAGCAGGCGGCCAAGGAGTTCCTGTCCTATCTGATCGACAATGATCCGGAGGGCGTTGTCCAGAGCCGCGGCTACAACATGCCGTACCTCAACGACCGCTACAAGAAGCCGATGCCCGTCATCGGGACCGACCCCAGGCTGCAGATCCTCCAGGACTTCCCGAAGATCGTTGCCTTCTACGGCTATCCCGGGCCGTCGACCAGCGCGATCCAGGAGGTGGTCAACACCTTCGTTTACCCCGACATGTTCACCCGCGTGGCCCGCGGCACGAGCATCGACGAAGCGATGAAGTGGGCGATGGGCGAGTACCGGCGGGTCTACTCCAAGTACAAGCGCCCATGACGGCAGGCGCATCGAGCGGCGGCCCGGACGCGGTAGGCGCCCGGGCCGCTGCTATTTCTGTCGTCTCGCCGGCTCCTCCTTCCGGGTGGTTCCGAAGCCAGACGTCCCGTCGGCTCGGCTTCGGCTACCTCCTGCTGGCCCCCGCCGTCCTCTACGTCCTCCTCCTCGTCGGGGGCCCGTTCCTGTTCTCGCTCTACTTGGCGATGAGCGACGCCGACGTCGGCAACCCGGTCGCCACCTTCACCGGTCTGGAGAACTTTCGGGCCGCTCTCGAGAGCGACGTCTTCTACATCGCTTTCCGAAACAGCATTGTCTTCACGGTGGTGGCCGCCATCCTCAAGGGCCTCCTCGGCACGACCCTCGCGTTTCTCCTGCTCCAGCCCTTCCGGGGAAGGAAGCTCGTGCGCGGGCTGGTCGTGATCCCGTTCACGCTGCCGCTCAGCATCAGCGTCCTGTCCTGGAAGTGGATGTACGACTCCCAGTTCAGCGTCATCAACTGGTTCCTGAGCCGGATCGGCCTGATCGGCACCTACGGCTCCCCGGACTGGCCGGTGTGGCTTGGCCAGCCCCACCTGGCGATTGCCGCCTGCATCATCGTCAACGTGTGGCGCAACTTTCCGTTCTCGGCCATCGTGCTGCTGGCGGGATTCACGTCGGTGCCGAACGAGGTGCTTGACGCCGCCAGGGTGGACGGCGCCACGTTCATGCAGCGGTTCCGCCACGTGGTGGTGCCGATGATCGCCCCGATCCTCCTGATCGGGTTCCTCTTCGACACCGTCTTCACGCTGTCCGATCTGAGCATTGTCTACCTGCTCACCCAGGGCGGGCCGGCCAACGCGACCAAGATCCTGCCCGTGCTCGCCTACCAGATCGGCATCCAGTCCGGGGCGCTCGGCCGGGGTGCTGCCATCTCGCTCTTCCTCTTTCCGCTGCTGCTGCCGCTCATGATCCTGTTGCTGAGAAACCTCAAGCGGAGGGAGTACTAAGCGTATGGCCGCCCCGCGCACGCACCGTCAGAAGGAGATCCGGCGCCATCTCTGGATCTACGGGGCCATCACCCCCTACGTCATCATCGCCGTCTTCCCCATCTACTGGATGGCCATCACCGCCTTCAAGCAGGATCCCGACCTCTATCGGATGGACCAGTTCCCGCTGTGGTTCCACCTGGCGCCCACTTGGAAGCACTTCACCTATCTCTTCACCAACACCAACTACGGCGCCTGGATCTTCAACACAATGGCCATCGCGGCGTGGGTCGCGGTCATCACGCTCTTGGCCGCGGTGCCCGCCGGCTATGCGCTGGCCCGGCTCCGGATCCCCGGGGCCGAGAACCTCGGAATCGCCATCTTCATGACCTACCTCGTCCCCGCCATCATCCTCTTCCTGCCGCTCGCCCGGGTGGTGTCGATGCTCGGCTTGCAGGACAGCTGGTGGTCCCTGGTCCTGGTGTACCCGACCATCACGATCCCGTTCTGCACGTGGCTCCTCATGGGCTTCTTCAAGACCGTGCCCCTGGAGATGGAGGAGGCAGCGCGGGTCGATGGATGCGGCTACCTCGGGGCGTTCGTGCGCGTCGTCCTGCCCGTGAGCATTCCGGGGATCCTCACCGCGGTGATTTTCGCCTTCACGCTCTCGATGCAGGACTTCCTCTACGGGCTGGCCTTCGTCGCGCCGGGCGATCAGAAACCGATCACCGTGGGCGTGCCCACCGAACTGATCCGGGGCGATGTGTTCTTCTGGGGCTCGCTGATGGCGGCCGCGCTGATGGTAGGGCTGCCGGTGGCGATTCTCTACAACTTCTTCCTGGACCGGTTCATCCAGGGGATCACAGGCGGGATCGGGAAGTAGACAGAGGCGGAGCCAGCCCCTTCGCCGGGACTGGCACCGCCAGGCAGCGGGGCTAGGCTTAGTCTTCTTTCGGTGCCTGCTGCACCGGATCGGGACGACCGGGGTAGCCGAGGTGGAGCATCAGGTACTTGACGGGCTTGTCCGAGCGGTTGACATGATTGTGCCACCAGCCCGAGCCCCCGTTGTCCATGAAGGACTGCCCCGCCGCGTGGTACTGAGTACCCTTGATCCCGATCGGACCCGCCTCATACTCCGTTATCAGCACGCCCTCGAGGACGTAAATGTAGGTCGGCACCCGGAACTCCTGGCGGCCGGTCTGCCCGCCGGGCACCAGTTCCACGGTCCCTCCCGTGACGAAGACCGGCGTGTTCACCGTGGCCGAGAAGCCCCCGAGCGACGTGACCAGCCCCTTGACCTTGACCCCTTTCGGCTCCGCGGCCTTCTGGGCCTGGGCCTCCGCGGGAAGGCTTGCCAGGCCGAGGACGAACAAGCTGGCTGCTGCAGCGATGGAAAGCTTCGTGATCATCGGTGCTCTCCCCAGGAGAAAGTGTGAGCTGCAGGTTGCCGGTTCAAGCCGTCCCGTCGAGCTACGCGGAGGCTAGCAGAGGCTCTTCGCGCATGTCAAGGCTCACGTGCCGCCCGGGCAGCGCCGCCTGGGCAGCACTGCTCATGCTCACCGGACTCGCCTGGCTGCCGTGCGCGAGCCCCAGCCCGGCCGATGGGGCCGACGCTTCAGAAGAGCTCCGTGCAGAGGTCGTGGTCACCGGGATTCCGCGTCCGATCCAGCTCGCTCTCGACGCCCGAGGGAGGCTGGTGGTCCTGAGCCAGGGCCGGCGGGGGGACGCTGCAGCCGAGATCTATCGTCTCGACCTGCACGGGCCCCTGCCGGTGGACGCGACGCGGGAGCCACACGTCGTGATCCCGTTCGCCGACGGGCCGAGAAAGATGTCATTGGGAAGCATCGCGGTGGATCCCAGGAGCGGGGATCTATTCCTCGGCGAGGAGAACGGTAATCGCATCTATCGTCTGGGAGCGGACCAGCGGCTCCAGGCAATGGCTGTGGGGCTGAACCACCTCGTCGGTGGAAGCGGGCTCGCCCTCGACGGGCAGGGGCGGCTGATCTTCCTCGACTACGAAAGCCCGGAAACCCATCTCCGGTCAGAGACGCCGCTGCCGCCGTCGCTCAGCTGGCTCACCGAGGAGGGTTATCGGGGCCCGCTGGTCTTCCGCATCGATCCGCGGGAGGAGCGGGCGCTGCCCAGGCGCGCCGATCTGCTCCGTCCGATCGTCCCACGTGGCTGGACGATCCCCGCCGGCCGGGAGCCCCTGTGGCGGCTCATCGGCGTGACGGCGGCCCCGGGCGATGACCTCGTCTTCCTGAGCTCGGTCGGGGAAGTGTCCCGGCTCGGGCCCGACGGCGAGCTCCGTCTCGTCGCCCGCCTGCCCGCCGGTCACTACCACCGGACCAACCTGGCGATGGGACCCGACGGCAGCGTCTATATCAGCACGGGCTTCCATATCCGCGAACTGCTGCGCGTGCGGCCCAACGGCGCGGTCAGCACCGTGGCGCGCGACCTGGGCGATCCCGAAGGGATCGTGGTAGATGGGGCGGGCCAGATCTATTTGGCGGAGACCGCGCTCCACCGCATCATCCGGTTCCGGCCGGCCCCCTGATCAAGCCCCTTCGACCATCCCCGCCGTGAGTCCGCGGACGTAGCCGCGGGCGAAGAAGGCGGAGATCAGGACCACCGGGATCGCCATCAGGTTGACCCCCGCCACCGCGGCCAGCTCGTCGAGAGCCACGTCAAAGGTGCCAATCCCGGCCGTGATGGTCTGGTTCTGCCCGCTCAGCAGGAAGACGGATGCGATCATGAAGTCGCTGGCGACGGTGCCGAGGGTGAAGATGCCCGCGGCGACGAGGACAGGGCGGCTCATGGGCAGGATGATGCGGAAGAAGGCGGTGGTCCGGCTCGCGCCCTCGATGAGCGCCGCCTCCTCGATCTCCCGCGGCAGGTGCTGGAAGTAGGCCGAGAGCAGCCATACGCAGAACGGCAGGGCCATGGTCGGGTAGATCAGGATGAGGGCGAGGAGGTTGTCGTCCAGCCCGAGCGCGTTCACGACCTGGAAGAGCGGGATGAAGAGGATGGTCTGGGGGATGACATAGGTGGCGAGGATCGCGCGCCGCCACCACCGGAACCCCGGTGGACGCAGCCGGCCCAGGGCATAGGCCGCGGCGACACTCGCCCCGAGGGTCGCCGCCACCGAGCCGGCAAAAACGAAGAGGGTGTTCACGAGCCAGTCCAAGAAGGGGTAGGAGCGGCGGAGCGCGTCCCCCACGTAGCCCCGAACCTCGCTCTTGCGCTCGAACAGCTCCTCGTAGTTCTCGAGGGTCGGATTCATGACGATGAACGGGTTGCCGAAGACGTCCTCCTTGGGGGTCTTCAGCGA
>CAYRZF010000083.1:0-9862 GCA_964428805.1 uncultured bacterium
AGCCCGAGGTCGGGCCCCACGCTGCCGCCATGGCCCCTGACCGAGTGGCATTCGACGCAGTGCTTTTTCGTGAAGAGCGCCTCCCCGTCCTTTGGCTTCCCCGGCGGGACGTACACGCGCTCCGTCCCTCCACCAGCACTCCGGATATAGGCCAGGAGGTCGGCAATGTCGGGTCCCTGGAAGGTCGGGCGGGGAACCTTCAGCCGCTCCATTGCCTCGGCCATTGGCTTTCCACGGTCCCAGAGGGCAGCGGTCAGGAAGAGCGGGGACGTGTACCGGCTGTATTTGTCGAGCCGAGGGCCCACACTCCCGCCTTTGCCTCCCAGCGAGTGGCAGGTCTCGCATCCCTTCTGGCTGAAGAGGCGGGCCCCGGCCGCCGCAGCGCCGGGAGGATCCAGAGAACCGAGGTAGTAGAGAAACGAGAGCAGGCTTGCCATCTCCCCCGGCTCGAACCTGGGACGGGGAACCCGTTTTTCCTGGAAGACGTGCTCCATCCCGGGGGAGTGGTTCCACATCACCCCGGCGATCTCGAGGAGCGGGCGATTCATGACTCGCCGGCCCAGATCAGGCCCCGCGGTCCCTCCTACTCCATGGACGGCGTGACAGCGGAGGCACCCCTTACCGGTAAAGAGTCGGCTCCCCTCCAGGGGATCGGCGGGGAGCAGGACGGAGAGGCTCTCGTGGCTGGCGAAGGCGGGACTGACTGCGAGCCCCACCCCTGAGAGCAGAACCAGCCCGATCATGACAAGTCGTGGGGTCATCGCTCGCCTCGATCTCCGAGAATCCCCACGACGACGTAGAGGATCACACCCAGAAGAGTCAGGAAGACGGGGATCGCCACGATCGAGATCCCGATGGAGGCAGAGGGGACATCGCCGAGGCGCCAGGCGGTGCGGATCAGGTGAGCGATCCAGGTGATGATCCCCCCGATGAAGAGAACGGCCACCCCCGCCATGGCCCACTGGATGGCCCTCACCGTTCGATCAGGCGCTGAGCGGAGGTCCGCCATGTCAGCGGCTTCGTTTCGCCGGGTCGACTTCCGGCTCGGCCACGTCCGGCAGGTAGGTCAGGAGCCGTTCCTCGACCTCTTTGAGCCCGACCTCCCGTGCCTCCCGGATTTCCCAGATGGAGATGACGGGGAAAAGCTTGGTGAAGAGAACGAAGAAGAGGGCGAAGAGGGCAAAGCTCCCCGCCAATTCTCCCCATTCCACCCAGGTCGGGAAGTAGATTCCCTCCCCGAAGGGCAGCCGTGGGTTGGACAGGGTCGGGACGATGATGATGAAGCGCTCGAGCCACATCCCCACGGTCACCGACAGGGACGCGATGAGGACCTTGCCGATGGTGCGCCGGCCCAAGCGGACGAGACAGACGACCGGAATGACGAAGTTGGTGAGCGCCATCCCCCAGAAGAACGGCCAGAAGGGGCCGGAGAACTTGGCCCAGAAGACGTGCATCTCCTCCGGCTCGTTCCCGTAGTACGCCGTGAGGTATTCGGCGAAGGTGAAGTAGAACCAGAGGAGCGACATGATCAGGAGGAGCTGCCCCAGGTAGCGGAAGTGGATCGGCTTGAGGTAGCCGTGGAGCCCGTAGGCCTTCCGGAAGACGAGCATCGCCACGATGAGGGCCGCGATCCCCGAGAAGATCGCCCCGACCACGAAGTAGGGGCCGAAAATCGTCGAGTGCCACATGGGCTGGAGCGTCATGGAGAAGACGAAGGAGACCACCGAGTGAACTGAGACCGCAATGGGGATCACCAGGACCGCCATGATGGCGATGGCGCGGTTCAAGACCTTCTGCTGATGCTCGGTCCCCTGCCAGCCCAGGGCCAGGACGGTGTAGAGGAGCTTCCGCTTGCCCACACGGTCTCTCAGGATGGCGATGTCGGGGATCATGGGGATGTACAGATACACGATGCTGGCGGTCAGGTAGGCGCTGATGCTGGTGGCGTCCCAGAGGAGCGGGGACTGGTAGCGGCCATAACGGATGATGTTCAGCATGCGGTCGGGACGCCCCAGGTCCACCAGGATCTGACCGGCGCCGATGAAGAGGACCATCACCGTGATGACCTCGGCCATCCGCGTGATGGGGCGGCGCCACTCGGCTTTCGAGAGCCGGAGGATGGCCGAGATGAGGGTCCCGGCGTGGCTGATCCCGATGAAAAAGACGAAGTTGGTGACGTAGAATCCCCAAGAGACCGGCTGGTGAAGGCCCGTGACCCCCAGCCCCTCGTTGAGCTGCGTCCAGTAGGCGATGGCCCCCCAGAGGATGAGGAGCGAGAGCAGCCCCGCGGTCAAGTAGAAGCCGCGCCCCGTCTGCTCGATGGGAGCGAGAAGCGCGGCGTCGCGGGTGTCGGCGCGATCAGCCACGGCCTTCTCCTTCCGTCAGGTAGATCACCTTCGGCTTGGTCCCCAACGCCTCCAGAAGCCTGAAGGCCCGGGGGCTCCGGGCCAGCCGATGGACTTCGCTGCCGGGGTCGGAGAGATCTCCGAAGACGATGGCGCGCGCCGGGCAGGCCTCGGCGCAGGCCGTCACGTACTCCCCGGGCGCCAGCTCGCGTCGCTCGGCCAGCGCCCGCTCCCGGGCCTTCTGGAGGCGGTGATGGCAGAAGGTGCACTTCTCCACGACGCCCTTGGGGCGCACCGAAACGTCAGGGTTCTGACCAGGGGCTTCCATCTGGTAGCCGTACCAGTTGAAGTATTTGGCATTGTACGGGCAGGCAGCCATGCAAAAACGGCAGCCGATGCAGCGGGCGTAGATCTGCGCGACGATCCCGTCCGGGTCCCGGTACGTGGCGTAGACGGGACAGACCTTGGTGCACGGCGGGTCATCGCACTGAAGACACGGTCGCGGGAGGAACCGCTTCACCTCGCCGGGGTGCTCCTCGTCCTCTTCCGTCAGCACCTGCATCCAGCTGATGATCCGCCCCCGGACGGCCTCCTTCGCCCCGACAGCGGGCACGTTGTTCTCGGCCTTGCAGGCCATGACGCAGGCCTGGCACCCCGTGCAGCGGTCGAGGTCGATCACCATCCCCCAGCGCGGCATGTCACGCCTTCCTGATCCGTACCCGGGTGGTGTTGAGGAGACCGAAGCCCCTGAAGGGATCAGTCTCGTTGGCGATCAGGTCGTTGGGATTCGGCCCCTCCCCGCCGAAGAGGGGGATGTGAATGACATCGGGAAGGGTGCCGGCATAGAGCTTGGCCTTGAGCCTGATTCTCCCCTTGGCCGACTCCACCCAGACCCAGTCCCCGCCCTTCACTCCCACCTCCCCCGCCGTCTTAGGATGGATCTCCACCCACCCTTCCCAGGTTGCTCGGACGTGAACCGCCGGCTGCTCCAGGAGCCAAGGCTGGTTCCTCCCGCCACCCAAGGGCCGGCTCATCAGGCGATAGGTGTTGAGGCGGAGGGGGAACGCGCCGGGCTCCCGCACGGCAGGGATCGCCACGGCGGGGAGATAGAGGAGATCGCCCCGGTCCCGTCCCCCCAACGCCTGGATGAAGGTTTCGCCCGTTCCATCCCGTTTCACGGCCTCGTCCACCAGCCGCTTGAGACCGCTCGCATAGAACTCGAACTTCCGAGACGGTGTCGTGTGGAGCGCCTCCAGGCTGACGGGCAGTCCCGTGGGGTCCCACCAGGCCCCGCGCTTGCCGAGGGCGGCCCAGAACTCGTCGTAAGACTTGAACTCCGGAGTCCAGTACCCCTGGCGCTCCAGGATCTTCCTCAGCGACTCTTCTGCCGGAGCAGAGACCACATACCCACGCCCGGCCTCGTAGAGCCCCCGCACCCTCTCGTGGAGAAAATCTTCGAACTTCTCCCAGGGCAGGTTCTTCGCAACACTCCCGCCCAATGCCTTCGTGATTTGAAGCACCACGTCAACCGTGTTGCGCGTCTGGTGAAGGGGCGCTGCAGCCGGCCGGGCCAGGCTGAAACAGGTAAATCCGGCCAGGTGCGTCACCTGATCGTCCTGCCACCGCTCGAGATAGGTGTGGTCGGGAAGGATCAGGTCGGCTCTGGAGGAGGTCTCATCGAGAAAGGGCGAAAAGCTCACGATGAAGGGGATCCGGTCGAAGGCCCTGGCGAACGCCTCCTTCGCCGGATGATTGGCCAGCGGGTTGGTGGCAAAAAGGAGGAGCGCGTTAATCGGGTACGGCGTCGCGCTCAGGATCCGCTCTGGAAGGGCCTGCGGAGCATCGGAGGCCAGGAAGTATTCGCCCCGTCCCGCCCCGTCAATTCTGGGATGCTCCAACCCGCGCGCTGCCGCCTCATCTTTCTGAACCGGTCGAAGCGGGCTCAATGGGAGTTCGCCCTGGATGAGGAGCCCGCCCCGGACGCCGATGCTGCCGATGAGGGCGTTGAGGCTGTGGATGGCCATCCGGGTGTGGAGATCGTCGGGACCGTAGGCAGGGCCCCGCTCACCAACCACCACGGCGGGCTTGGTCGTCCCTAGGTCCCTGGCAATCTCGAGGATGGTCCTGACGGGGACTCCGGTGGCGGTTGACACGGTGATGAGCCCATATTCTCTGAGAACGAAGTTCTTGAATCCTTCATGCGCTGCCCCGCGCTGGTCCACCCAGTCGTCGAAGCCGAAGCTATGCCGCTCAATGAACTCTTTGTCGTAGATCTCCTCCCGGAGAAGGGCATTGGCGATCCCTAGCGCGAGGATCCCGTCGGTTCCGGGCACGATGGGGACCCACCGGTCCGCCTTGACCGCGGTCGGCGAACGTCGTGGATCCACCTGGACGAACCTGCCGCGGGGACGTTCGCCACTTCGCCGCAAACGCGCAAAGGCCTGCGAGACATGGACTGGACCGAGCCAGGCCTCCAAGAGGCCGGCCCCGAAGGACAGGATGAACTGGGCTTCCCCGAGGTCGTAGCTCAGAGGGGTCGTCACTCCCTGCATGAGCTGATGAGCGAGGGCGGGTTTCTCCGGCGGGAGGCAGCGGACCCGGATATAGTTCGGAGTGCCGTACGCCTCGGCAAATCGCTTCCAGAGCGTGTCCCGAAAGCCGCGATACTGCCCGCCCAGGATGGCTACTGTGTGAGAGAGACCTTTGGCTCTCAGCTCGGACAACCGGGCGCTCAACGCCGAGAGAGCTTCATCCCATCCGATGGAGCGGAAGCGCCCGCGCTCACCCGCGCGCGCCATCGGCCCCTTCAGGCGGTTCGGATCGTAGAGGAGCTGAAGCCCCCCAAATGCCTTGGGGCAAAGCGCTCCCCGGTTGATGGGATGGAGGGGATTTCCCGAGAGCCCTGCCACCTCGCCATCGAGTGTCCGGACCATGAGCCCACATCCCCCCGGACACTGCTGGCAGACGGACGGGACCAGGACTTCTTCGGGAGTGGCCCAGCGCCTCAGCTCCTCGCCCGCCTGCTCGGCCTTGGCCAGTTTGCCCTTGACCAGGGCCGCGGTCCCGGCCGCTACCCCGACCGTTTGAAAAAAGCCTCGTCGCGTGACTCGCATGGTCTCCCTCAGCGATGGCAGGTGTTGCAGTCCGTGGAGACGTGCCTCGTCCCGGTCTTCACCACTCCGGCTCCCTTTTCGTTGGGGCGCTCCCACTGCTCGTGACAGCCGATGCAGTCGTTCATCGCGAGCGTCTTGAGAGGGCGCGCGGGCGGGCGGGCGAGGGTCTCCATCGGCCCATGGCACGTCTGGCACTTCACCTTCGCCACCGCCACGTGGGTCCGATGGGAGAAAAAGATGTGGGGGGGGAGCCGCCAGACGCGCTTCCACGGGATCTCTTGGCCCTTCTCACCGAAAACCCGGATCTTCTTCACCTCTTCGCTCTTGGTCTCTCCTCCCGCGTGGCAGGCAAGGCAGAGCGCTGTGGGTGGGCGGCCTGCGACGTTGTCCTTCTCTGCGCGCTGATGGCAGCCCGTACACGGGAGTTTCAGTTGTTCCACGTGCGTCTTGTGCGGATATTCGATCGGCTGCTTGACGGCGGGCTCCACCCACCAGAAGCCCGCCGTCAAGAGGGCCACGGCAACCACCCCGATGACTCCGAGCCACTTCATCTCGGGCACGCCAATACTCTCGAGACCGTGAGCGGGTTGAAGCGCCGCAGCTGAATTGGCCCCTGCATTGCTCTCATCACCGTCTCCACCGCACTCTCCCACTCCGCCTCTCTCATCGAGGCGGCTTTCGGGTCGTGGCTGGGTTGAATGCGCCAATTGCCTCGAACAGATGACGAGCAAGCCCTGTACCAGGGCAGATCCCGAAAGTCATTCTGTCGGGAAATTACGTACTTGAACATGGCCATGACGGGAGGTTGTCCCCTTCGGAAGGCTCCCGACTGAGGAGAGTCCGCCTCACCTGTGGGGATTTTCCCCACCGTCCACTTGGGGCAAATCTGACGTGATGTCTTTGTCATCGGCGCTGCCACACCCCGGGAGTCATTAGGGCTCTGGCGGCAAGGAAAAATCGGCTGAGCGCTGAAACTCCGCGCGCTTCATCGCCCTGTGGCACGACGAGCCGGCGGCCCTCGAAGCCCGGGCTGAGCGCCGCGGCGCCAGGATTTCGAGACAGCAGGGGCGAGAGCGAAAGGAAACAACGCGACGGGCGTGATCGTCGAATGATCTCTCGACGATCCCGCCCGGCCGCAGAGACTACTTGAAGTTGTAGGCGAGCGTCAGGCCCAGGATGTGGGCGTCGTAGTTCCTGGCGTCGTTGCCGAGCCAGACAGAGCCCGTGGTGCCGGCCAGTTGCGGAATGAATGGCGTCAGGTCGTCGGTGCGCCAGTCGTTCTTCCTGAACTGCTCGAAGGTGTAGAAGAGCGAGGCCGTCCACGATTTCGAGAAGTGGTAGCGGAGCGCGGTGGTGAACATGACGAGCAGATCGTCGGCCGCCGGCATCCGCTTCGGCAGCAAGCCGGGAACGGCGAGGACCGCGCCCGGAAGGGTGGCGCTCGTCAGGCGCGTTTCTCGGGTTCCGGACGACGTCGAGTAGTTCGCGCCGAAGGTCCAGTCGAGCACGTTCGGGATCAGCGCCGCCTTGCCCTCGACATGGAAGGTGTCGACGGTGTCCTTCATGTTCGTGATCCAGTCAGAGTTGATGCTTGAGGGATTGGCAAAACCCCCGGCGCCACGGTTCTTCAGATTCCTGTCGTCCACCTCGTGCACGTAGCCGGCCGAGAACGAGAGGCGCTCGGACGGACTCCAGCCGAAGTCGATCCCCGCCGACCAGCTCGTTTCCCACAGCAGGCCGAACGCGGAACGGAGGTAGTCGTCGTAGCGATAGCTGGCCGTGGGCGTCACCGAGAGGGTGTCGAGCGGCATGAACTGGAGCAGGAGATCCACGCGCTGACGATCACGCTCGGCCTCGTCGACCTTGCGGAACAGGAACCCGTTGGTCGGGTGTACCGTGCGGTCGTACTCGGCGTCCCGCCTGAACGACGGCTTGTAGGTGAGCCGAGCCATGAGCCAGTCGAACGGCGTGGCGTCGATCGCCGCCTTGGCAAAGTATTCGTCGCTCTCCCGGACCTCGCGTTCCGGGCCCCGGTTCCACCGCTCCCAGCCGGCGCCGATCGTCATGGCCACGGGTTGGGCGATCTGGTACCGCGCGTCGACGTCTGCGTTGTGGCGCGCGAAGCTCTGCCGTTTGGCGACATCGACGCCGCGAGTGGGGCTGAGGACGCCGCCGACGACGGTCGCCCGGTCGGAGACGACCTCAGCCGGGAAGGAGATCTGATCGCTATCGTCAGCGAGGACGTACAGGCGGTACTTGGCCGAGAGCATCAGCGGAAGCGGGAGCGGGCGAGAGGTCGCTTGGAGGTTGAGGTTGAAGGTCTGCACGTTCCCGTTCAGGCTCTGCTGGGGCAACCTGAGGTCCACATCCCCGGCGATCGTGGGGTTGATCGTGTGGGGGAGGAAGTCCGAGTTCTGGAGCGCGACGCTGTAGATCAAGCTGCCGGTGATACGGGTCCGAAGCGGCAGGCTCACGCCACCGGCGATATTGAAAGTGTGCGCCATGTTGCTCGGCGGGAGGGAACTCTGGCCGCCCTGGGGCACCACACTGTTCACCGCGGTGGGCGACTCGCTGGCCGCGCAGCCGAAGGCGACGCTCCCGCCCACGGGGGCCTGGAAGCAGGGGTTGTCGTACCTCATCCGGCTTAGGTCGTTCTGGTAGACCGACAGGGTGTAGCCGAACTGGAGCTGCCACGTCTCGCGCGCGAGCGTCCCGCCCAGGCGGAAGTCATGGACGGTCTCCTCGATGGGCTGGAGCAACTCCAGGAAGTTGCTGCCCGGCGAGCCGAACGACATGCCGAACGGCTTGTTGCCTTCCTTCCGGATCCTCGTGTACTGGGCAGTGATGTCCAGGTCCGGTGTCGGCGTCAGCTTGAATTGGAGGCGGGCGGTGTCCCAGCGGACTGAGACGTCGTGGAGCTCTCGCGAGGTGGCCTGGCCGTTGAAGTCGCTCAGGCTCCCGATTGTCGGGGCCGCCCAGACCCCGCGCGAGACCTCGTGCAAGAGCGTGCGGGACGTCGTCGAGAAGACATGAGGGGTCTGGTCCCAGTCGAACTGGAACCGCCAGAGACCGGTGCGCCCGGCGCGCAGCGAGAACTCTTGGTCCTCCCGCCCCCACTTGGATCCGAGGAACTCCACTGAGTAGCTCCCGTCGGGGGTAAACATCTTCAACTCGAGCTGCCGGAGGAAGGGCCCCGCCTCGATGTCGCGGTACTCCTCGAACTTGGCCCTCTCCTTGTTCTTGGGCCCATCGGTCAAGAAGACCTGGCCTCCCGCCTCCACGCTGCCCTCGACGTTCATCCCGGCGAATTGAGTCTGGGCCGGCGCGCTTCCCGCCGCGCCCAGGACCAGGAGCGCTGAGAGGAAGCACGGCGTCGTCCGTGTCAGTTTCATCCCTGGCCTCCTAGCGCTCGAACTTAGAGCCGGACGGGTGGTTGGAGCCATGGATGAGGGCATGGCAGTTCGTGCATTGATGGCCCATCACGAATTTCAGCGATGCCGTGTCACCGCGACCGTACATGTTGCTCGGGTGGCCGCTTCCCGGGGAATGGCACTGCTGGCAGAGCCGCGGCTTGGCGGCCTTCAGCATCTTCTCCCAGTTCGAGCCGTGCGGGTCGTGGCAGTTCGCGCAGCTCTCCTGGACCGGCGCGTGTATCCAGAGGAACGGTCCGCGCTTCTCCGTGTGGCAGGTATAGCATGTCTCGTTGACCCCCTGCTCCTTGAGGAGGGCTTGACTGACCGTTCCGTGCGGGTTGTGGCACGAGGTGCAGGTCATCTTGCCCTCGCGGACCGGCATGTGCGAGGAGCGCATCGTCTGCGCCCGCTTCTGCAGGTGGCACGTGCCGCAGGTCTCGATCTCGGTCTCCTTGGCGAGCTGCGCCTTGGGCGAGACCTGTTCCATGATCTTGTGGCAGTTGGTGCACGCGACGTCGCGCGACTCGTGGGCGCTTCCCTGCCAGAAGAGCCGAGCGCCCCTGTTGTGGCAGTCCAGGCACACCTGGTTGCGCTTCTCCACGGGGGTCTTGTCGTTCTTCGCGAAGGTGATCAGCCCACCCTTGCCCTTGCCGCCGCCCGCGTCCACGTGCGCCTTGCCGGGGCCGTGGCAGCTCTCGCAGGCATTGGCCTCCTTGGGACTCCGCGCCTGGAGGAGGAAAAGGCGCCCCATCCTGGTCTTGGAGAACTTGCTGAACGCCTCTTCGTGACAGGCCTTGCAGGTCTCCGCGCCGACGTAGTTGCTGTCCGCGGGTGCGGCCGCCGCGGCAGCCGGCTTTGCCGGCTGCTGGGCACGGGAGGAGAATGGAAGGCCGAGGACGATCCCGGCGCAGAACACCGCCGCCGCCGAGGCGACCCCCGCGAACAGCCGCCAGCGCCTACCGGTCATCGCGTGACTCCTCTCTCCTGCTGG
>CAYRZF010000084.1:0-5511 GCA_964428805.1 uncultured bacterium
CGTGATCCTCACCGGCCTTGACTGGCTGATCATCGTCCTCTACTTCGTCCTCTCGCTGGCGGTGGGATTGGCCTTCGCCGGGCGCGCCGCCAGGAGCGTGGAGGAGTACTTCCTCTCCGGGCGGCAGATTCCCTGGTGGCTGGCCGGGACCTCCATGGTGGCCACCACGTTCGCGGCCGACACGCCGCTGGCCGTCACCGGGCTCACGGTCAAGCACGGGATCGCGGGTAACTGGCTCTGGTGGTCGTTCGTGATGAGCGGGATGCTCACGGTCTTTTTCTACGCCCGGCTCTGGCGGCGGGCCGAGGTCATGACCGACGCCGAGTTCACCGAGCTCCGCTACGCGGGCCGACCGGCCGCCTTCCTGCGCGCCTTCCGGGCCGCCTACCTGGCCGTCCCGATCAACTGCATCATCATCGGCTGGGTCACCCACGCCATGGCGACGATCCTGGGGCTGACCCTGGGAGTGGGAAAGTGGGAGGCGACGGTGGCGCTGTTTGTCATCACCGCCTTTTACTCCACGCTCTCAGGCCTCTGGGGGGTACTCGTCACCGACTTCGTCCAGTTCATCCTGGCGATGGCCGGTTCCGTGGTCCTGGCGGTGTTTGCCGTCAATCAGGTGGGCGGCCTCTCGGGATTGCTGTCCGCCCTCGACGCCCGGTTCCCCGACGGGGCCCCCCTGGCGCTCCTGCCGGATCTCCACTCGGCGTGGATGCCCGCGCTGACCTTCTTCGTCTATATCGCCGTCAACTGGTGGGCCTCCTGGTATCCGGGCGCCGAACCGGGGGGAGGCGGCTACATCGCCCAGCGAATCTTCTCGACGAGGGACGAGCGCCACGCGTTCCTGGCGGCGCTCTGGTTCAACCTCGCCCACTACGCGCTTAGACCCTGGCCCTGGATCCTGGTGGCGCTGGTCTCCATGGTGCTCTATCCGGGGCTCGCGAATCCCGAGGAGGGATATATCCGCGTCATGGTGGATCACCTGCCGCCGCTCTGGCGGGGCTTCCTCCTCGCGGCCTTCTTCGCCGCCTACATGTCCACAATCTCCACCCATCTGAACTGGGGCGCATCGTACCTGATCAACGACATCTACCGCCGCTTCTGGCGCCCCGGAGCCGAGGCCAGTCACTACGCGAGGGCCGGCCGCCTGGCCACCCTGCTCATCATGGTGGTGGCCGGAATCATCACCTACTACCTGAAATCGGTGGAGGGGGCATGGAAGTTCCTCCTGGCGATCGGCGCGGGAACCGGGCTCGTGTACCTGCTCCGCTGGTATTGGTGGCGAATCAACGCGTGGTCGGAGGTGGCGGCCATGGCGGGAGCTCTCGGTCTGTCGCTCTGGCTCCAATTCGGCGTCGGCCTGGACGTGGACGACCCCCGGGACTTCGCCTGGCTCATGCTGCTCACCACGGCGGGGACGACGGCCCTGTGGGTCGCGGTGACGTATCTCACCCCCGAGGAGCCGCTCGACCACCTCCAGCGCTTTTGCGCCAAGGTGAGGCCGGGTGGCGCCGGCTGGCGCCGTATCACCGGGACCGCGCCCTCAAATCGGGGGCCCGGCACTCGAGAATTGCTCCACTGGGCCTTGGGGTGTATGGTGGTGTACCTCAACTTGTTCGGGATCGGCTCGCTGCTGCTCGGACGGGTCATGCGGGGGACGGCATTGATGACGGCGGGAGTGATCCTGACAGCGTGGATCGTCGCCGATTCGGCCAGGTCGTGATAAGATAAGGGACACACCGACCGCGAGAGGAGTCCATGAGCCAGATTCCCGTGCAGGTGTTCGGCATCAACCTCCTCGTGAAGCTTTTGAGCGAGCCTCCCTCAGACATCCGGATCCATTGTCCCAAGGGCTCCCCCATTCGCTACGGGCAAGTCGTGGGCCGGGGCGACGGCTTTGACGAGGGCGCCAACGCCTTCCGCGAGATGCCGCCCGTGGAGGCCGTGGTGGCCTTCGAGGAGAGCCCCGAGGACGTGGAGGGGCACTACTTCTACGTGGGCGGCGAGGAGCACCGGGTCATCCGCCTCGACGCGGTGATCCTCTCGTTCCCCCACGAGTGAGGGGCACTCTCCCCCGACACCGTATCCCGACGCCGACGGCCATGAACCGGACAGACCGCCCGACGCTGCGCCCCGTCGAGGCGTTTCCCGTGGAGGCCAACGGCCAGAAGGGGCTGGCGCTCCGCGACCCCGCGGGCTTCACCGAGTCGGTCCTGGTCCTCCCGCCTCCGCTGCTCGACATCGTCTCCCTCTTCGACGGCGAGCACACACTGCTGGACATCCAGGAAATGTTCATGCGCCGTCACGGGGAGCTCCTGCTCACCGAGCGCCTCGAGGAGATCGTCGCGACGCTCGACGAGCACGGCTTCCTCGACAGCCCGAATTTCGCCCGGCGCCGCGCCGCGGTTGAGACGGCATTCAGGGCACGCCCGAGCCGGCCGGCGGTTCACGCCGGCAGCGCCTACGCTGCCGAGGCCGACGCACTCCGCGCGCAGATCACCGGGTTCTTCACCCATCGGGAGGGACCGGGAGCGACAGCCGACGCCGGACCGGGCACCGCGGTCCAGGGCATCATCGCCCCCCACATCGACTTTCACCGGGGCGGGCCGACCTACGCCTGGGCCTACCGGGAGGTGGCCGAAAGGAGCGACGCGGACCTGTTCGTGATCTTCGGCACCTGTCACGCCGGGATGCCGGACCCCTTCGCGCTCACGCTGAAGGACTACGAGACCCCGCTCGGAGCCGCCCGGGTGGAGCGCGAGTTCTGCGAGGCTCTCGCACGCCGGTACGGAGACGACCTCCTGGCGAGCGAGTTGGCCCACCGGGCCGAGCACTCCATCGAATTCCAGACCGTGTTTCTCCGCTGCCTGTTCGCTGGCCGGCGCGAATTCGAGGTTGTTCCCGTCCTGGCAAGCTTCCTTCACGAGAGCGTGGCCTTCGGCAAGGACCCGGAAGCTGACCCGCGCGTTCCGCGCTTCTTCGACGCGCTCCGGGACGCCATCGCCGCCTCGAATCGGCGCGTCTGCCTGATCGCGGGCGCCGACCTGGCCCATGTGGGGCCGCGCTTCGGCGATCCCGAGCCGGTGGGGCCCGCGGCGCTCGCTCGCATCGAGCGCGAGGACCGCGCCATGCTGGAGGCGGTCGCGGCCGTTGACGCGCGGGCTTTCTACGAGTCGGTGGCGAGGGACGGGGACAGCCGGCGCATCTGCGGGCTGTCGCCCATCTATGCCCTGCTCCGGTGTCTTCCCCCCGGCCGAGGTCGCCTGCTTCGATACGCCCAGTGGCCTGACCGCCAGGGCACGGTCAGCTTTGCCAGCCTCGCGTTTCACTCGGAGGGGGGCTCCGCCCCCCTTCCGATACCTCCCCCGGAGATTGGGCGGGCAAAGCCCGCCCCCGAACAAGGCAATGAGCGCCAATGATCCTGCGCAGTGGGAGCTTCCTCGCCTCACCATCAACCGCGAAGGGGAATGGCTTCACGAGGGCGAGGAGATCACCCATCCGGGCATTCTCGCCAACCTCCGGGGGAACCTGCGCCGGGATGAGGCCGGCTACTTTATCCACGCCGGCCCGGTCCGGATTCCCGTTGAGGTGGCCGACGCGCCGTTCGTGGTCACGCGGATCGAGCCAGACGGTCAGACGCTTCGCCTGACGCTGAACGACGGGACCGAGGAACCCCTGGACCCGGCGACGCTTCGCCTCACCTCGGAAGAGGTGCCGTACTGCCGCGTCAGGGGCGGGCGGTTCGAGGCGCGCCTCTCCCGGGCCGCCGCCTACCAGCTGGGGCAGCTCGTCGAGTACGACGAGCAAACCGGTCGGGCAGTCCTACATGTCGGCGGGACGGCGCACCGCCTCCCCCGTGAGTGAGGTCCGTCGCTTGACATTCACTCCCTGGCTGATATTCTGAGGTCGTGGCATTCTCTCCCTCGTTCAGACGCGCATTCTGCCGGGCGCTGCCGACCGTCATCGCCGCCGTCTTTCTCCTCTCGTGCCTGGCTACCGCGGCCCACCTGGCCATGGCCGCCGGCGAGGGGTGTCAGGCCATCGAGCCTTCGGTCAGGAGTTGCGGGCCGACGACCTCCCTCGACACGGCCCCGGCCCTTCCCGCGGTGGCCCTCGATCTCGATTCATCCCCCGCGCCCACTGCGTGGGTCCCGCTGGCCCTCCCGCTCGCCGGTTTCTCACAGCGCCAGGCCGCCCCGCCCGTCCCCCGCTCGCCTCCCTCGATCCCGGCGTAGTCGTAGCCGAATCATCTCGTTTCTGATCGTTCGCGGCTGAGGAGTGTCTTCCCTTGCCGTGAGGTCGGGAACTCTCTCAATCGAAGCGGAGGAGGCATTTGCGGAAAGGAGCGCGATGCGCCATTTGATCCTGGCCTGGTACACCTGGTTGAGCACGCTGAGCCAGGGATTCGTCTTCACCGTTGATCGGTGGATTACCGCTGTTGACATCCCAGGCGCGAGCGCGGTTTTCCTCGGGCTGATCGCGGCTACGTCACCGTGCCAGCTCACCACCAACTTGGGTGCTCTGGCCTACGCCTCCAGGGAATCCTCGAGGGGCGGGACACTCATTTCGGCCGTCGCCTACGCGGCAGGTAAGGTCGCCGTCTATAGCCTTGTCGGCGCCCTGGTCATTCTCGCCGGCCTTCAGCTCCAGGCTGTCTCCATCCCTGTGGTCATCGTGGCGCGCAAGCTCCTCGGCCCCCTCATGGTAGTCGTGGGTCTTGCCATGCTGGGCCTGATCCACTTGAGGGGGGCGTTCGGCGAGGCGCTGAGCCTGAAGCTCCGGGCAGCCGTGCCAGCGCGGGGAGCCGGTGGCGCCTTTCTCCTCGGCGTTGTCTTCTCCCTCGCTTTCTGCCCGACGCTCTTCTGGCTCTTCTTCGGTCTCACGGTCCCCCTGGCGCTCAGGAGCGTGGGAGGGTGGAGCTTCCCGGGACTGTTTGCCTTCGGCTCGATCCTCCCACTCTTGACCGTCTCCGCGGTCGTCGCCTTGGGGTTCGCCGCGGCTGAGCGGGTAGCCGGAAGAATGTCGGGCATCCAGCGTGCCATAAGCGTGGTGGCGGGAGGAATCTTCGTCCTCGCCGGCCTCCACGACACAGTCGTGTACTGGTGGCTCTGACAAGGAGGAAAGGAATGCGACACTGTCCGATCTGCGGCGTCGAGGTTTCTTCCCCCGCCGACACCCGCTTCGGGGAGGCTTTCTGCTCCGTGACTCACGCGGAGGAGTTCGTCGAGAAGATACGGGAGGCCAAAATTCAGGCGGCTGTCGCGCTTGCTGTCCGTTCCCCAGAACCCGAGGTGCGGCATCCCGAGGCGTCCGTGGCCACCGCGCCGGCTCAGCCGGCGTGGAAGCGCTACGTCAAGATGGGAGCCTGCGTCGGTGCGCCCCTCCTGGCCCTGGCCTTCCTCGCGGGAGGTGGGGGTGCGGTGCTCGGGGCGGCTGGGACCCTCCTTCCCATCGTGGCTTTCCTCGCATGCCCTCTCGCCATGTACTTCATGATGCGCTCCATGTCTAAGA
>CAYRZF010000084.1:5611-8414 GCA_964428805.1 uncultured bacterium
GGAGAAGGGACGAAGTCCCTCGGCGGACCGTGAGAGCAAAGATGAGATCTGAGACCCGTGGTCATCCAATATTCGCGGCGCTGTATGACGTCATCCAGCGCCCGGCCGAAAAGAAGTTTCTCCGTTCACATCGCGCCTATCTCGCGGGCGGCGCCACGGGGCGGGTGCTGGATGTGGGGTCCGGCACCGGACTCAACTTCGCCTACTACCCGGCGGAGGCAGAGGTTGTGGGGATTGAGCCGGATCCTCACATGTTCAGGCGAGCTCAGGCGCGGGCCGACCGCCTCGGGAGGCAGGTCAAACTCTTGGCGGATGGCGCCGAGCAACTGCCGCTTCCGGATGGGTCGTTTGACGCGGCCGTCGCGACGCTGGTGTTTTGCACCATACCGGATCCAGACCGGGCCTTAGGCGAACTGAGGCGCGTGCTTCGACCGGGCGGCCAACTCCGCTTCCTGGAGCACGTCCGCGCGAAGACACCTGGGTGGCAGCGCTTTCAGGACTTTGTGACGCCCGTCTGGAAGCGAATCGGGGCCGGGTGCCACCCCAACCGAGATACGGCCAGCGCCATTGAGCGAGCGGGCTTCTGGGTCGAGGAACTGCAACATTACGCACACGGTCCGTATCCCGTCCGCCCGTTCGTGAGTGGCGTGGCGGTGCGTGTATGACGACGGAGGCAGCCTACCGGATGCTGAGGAGCTGGACGGTGAGGCTCACGTTGACGCTGGCAGCGGGCCTGACCTTCGCCGGCGCCGCGACGGCTGGCCAGCAGGCGGCCGGCCCTCAAACCTTCGCCTCAGAGCCCGAACGGACCCTGGGCTCCCCCGACGCCCCTGTGACGATGGTCGAGTTCTCGGACTTCCAGTGCAGCTTCTGCCGGAAGTTCTGGGCGGAGACTCTTCCCCGGCTCAAAGAGACATACATCAAAACGGGCCAGGTGCGTTTCGTGTACCAGCACTTCGCCCTTCTCGGGGAGCACTCCGTCGCTGCCGCCAAGGCGGTGGAGTGTGCCAGGGAGCAGGGGAAGTTCTGGCCGTACCATGACAAGCTCTTCGATAGCCAGGGCGGTTTGGCCTTCACCGACGCCAAGCTGAGGCGGTACGCCCGGGACCTGGGTCTGGACGCGGGAGCTTTCGCCCCCTGCTTAGACTCCCGGAAGTATCAGCAGAAGGTCGAGGATGAAACGAAGCTCGGCTTTCTGCTGGGGGCCCGAGGCACGCCCACCTTCTTCCTCAACGGCCGGATACTGGCGGGTGCCCAACCCTTTGAGGTCTTTCAGACGGCTATCGAGGAGGCGTTGGCCAAAACGCGAGACCTCCCGAGGAGGTAAGCTCGCCCATGCGATGGCAAGAGGAGGAGGAAAAACAGATGCTGAGATTTCCGCGAACGTTGGCGACCATGCTCATGGCTCTGACGCTGCTCGGTGCGGGTCCTCTGGGAGGTGGAAGCTTCGAGCACGTCCATGCGCTGGCGATGGACGCGGAGGGGAAAAGCCTGTTTCTCGGGGCGCATACGGGTCTCTTTCGAAGTGCGGATGGGGGCCGGTCCTGGCGGAAGGTGGCGCTTTCGGCGAAGCACGACCACCTCGACGTGATGGCCGTCGCCCCAGACCCCAAAGACCCGCTGATCATCTACGTCGCCACCCACGAGGCCGGCGTTTTCAGGAGCACCGACGGCGGGGCAGCGTGGAAGGAGGCCAACACCGGCCTCGGCGGGCTTGATGTCCACGGGCTCGCCATTGACCCCAACCCTCCTCAGAAGCTCCACGCGGCGGTCCGCGAGAAGGGCGAGGGAATCTACCGGACCACCGACGGGGGCGGGAAGTGGACCCGCGTGGATGACGGCCCCGGGGGTGAAGTCAAAGTTCTGACCTCGGTCAACATCCCGACCGGGATGGGGGGGATCTACCTCTACGCCGGCACCGCCGAGGGCCTCCAGCGCAACCCGGACTGCTTCTGAGGGTGGAAGACGGTGGGGGGGCTCCCCGCCAATCGGACGGTGAACGGCTTCGCCGTGAGCCCGGCGGATCCCAGGGTGATGTACGTCGCCATGCGGGATGGGCTCTTTAAAAGCACGGATGCCGGTGAGACGTGGAAGGCTCTCGGAAAGGGGCTCAAGAACCTGGCGGCGGTGGCGGTGAATCCACGAAAGCCTAACGAGGTCTATGCCTCGACAGCCGATGGGGTCATTTTCAGGAGCGCCGATGGAGGGACGACATGGGAGCGTCAGCAGTGAAGGCAGGATCACTCTCGCGCCGGGAGTTTCTGACGATGTCTGGACAGGCCGGGCTGGGAGCGTTGGCCCTCACGGCCGGGGGCGGTGCCCTGCTCGCCTGGCAGGCCGGCGCGGCGCAGCGCGAGCCCGTCGGCGGAGTCCGTGAGATTCACCTGGAGGCGCGCGAGATGACCTGGGAGATCGCGCCAGGCAAGCGGATCAAGGCCATGGCGTACAACGGCCAGATCCCGGGTCCCGAGATCCGCCTCAAGGAAGGGGAGCGGGTGAGGATACTGCTGAAAAATGCGCTCTCCGAGCCGACGACCATCCACTGGCACGGGGTGGATGTCCCGAATCCGATGGACGGCGTCCCCGGGATCACGCAGAAGCCCGTTCAGCCGGGCGAGACGTTCACCTATGAGTTCGAGGCCACTCCCGCGGGCACGCGCTGGTACCACACCCACTTCCAGGAGCACAGGCAGCTCGACCTGGGCCTTTATGCCCCTTTGATCATCGAGCCGGCCCGGCCTGATCCGTTCCCGTTCGACCGCGAGTACAGCTTGGTCCTCGACGACTGGGCCACCGGGACGGG
>CAYRZF010000084.1:8514-9861 GCA_964428805.1 uncultured bacterium
GAGGGGGGATGGGCCGGATGATGGAGGGGATGATGGGCCGCGGGGGCATGGGCGGCATGATGGGCGCCGGCGGGGAACCCGCGTACGACACCATGACGATCAACGGCAAGGCCTACCCTGCCACCCAGCCGCTCAAGGTCCGCAAAGGCGAGCGAGTCCGCCTCCGCCTGATCAACGCCAGCGCCGACCACACCCACGTCATTCGCCTGACCGGCCATCGGTTCCAGGTGACCCATACCGACGGCAACCCGCTGGTGCAGGCGGTGGAGGTGGACGCGGTGCCCACCGCCCCGAGCGAGCGCTACGACGTCCTCTTCGCGGCGGATCGGCCCGGCGCCTGGTTTCTGTACTGCGCGGAGCCGGGCCACGCCGGAGCCGGTGAGCAACTCCTCGTCATCTACGAGGGCCACGAGGGGGCCAAGCCGGAACCGGCTTCGGAGGGCATCGACGGCCTGCGGCTCTGGCGCTACGGCCTGGGCCGGGGCCGCGACATCCTTCCACAGCCGTCGGGCCAGGAGCGGACCTTCGACCTCGCCCTGAGCGGGGGGATGATGGGTTCGGATGTCTGGACCATCAACGACGAGCGCTACCCCAACACCGAGCCCTTGCGGCTCCGCAAAGGGGACAGGGCCCGGGTGAGGTTCCGCAATATGAGCATGGAGGCCCACCCGATGCACCTGCACGGCCAATCCTTCAAGGTGCTCGCCGTCAACGGCCAGCGGCTTGCCGCGCCGATCGTAAAAGACAGCGTGGATGTCGAAGCCCACATGGGCTCGGTCGTGATCGAGTTCACCGCCCACAACCCGGGCGACTGGTTCTTCCACTGCCACAAGCCGATGCACATGGAGGGCGGCATGATCACACTGGCCAAGATCGGGTGAGCAGGATGCCAGCGCCCCGACGCCCTCTCCTCTGGGGACTCGCTCTTCTGCTGGCCTCGGGAGCCGGGGGGCTCGCCGCATGGGGCTGGCTCGGGTCCCAGCTCGCGAGGGACACAAATCCAGCTTCGCTCGAGACGCTGGGAGTGTACGGCGAGGTCCCCAACTTTACGCTCACGGAACGGAGCGGCCGGCGGGTCACCCGGGCGGATCTTCTCGGGAAAGTCTGGATCGCCAACTTTATCTACACTCAATGCACCGAAACCTGCCCCCTCCAGAGCGCCAGACTGGCGCGGCTCCAGGCCGAGCTCGCGGCGGAGCCCCACCTTCGGCTCGTCTCCATTACGGTTGATCCCGAACACGACACCCTAGCGGTTCTTGCCAGCTATGCGGAGCGATATGGAGCTGATCCCGTCCGCTGGCTGTTCCTGACGGGAGACAAGCGGGAGATCTACCACCTCGCCAAGGA
>CAYRZF010000085.1:0-1389 GCA_964428805.1 uncultured bacterium
CCTTCATGCCGTGGGGCGGCTACAACTTCGAGGACGCGATCCTGGTCTCGGAGCGACTTGTCAAGGACGACCGCTACACCTCCATCCACATCGAGGAGTTCGAGGTCCAGGCGCGGGACACGAAGCTCGGCAAAGAGGACATCACGCGCGATATCCCCAACGTCTCCGAGGAGGCGCTCAAGGACCTCGACGAGTCCGGCATCGTGAGGATCGGAGCCAAAGTGAAGGTCGGCGACATCCTGGTGGGGAAGATCACCCCCAAGGGCGAGACCCAGCTGACGCCGGAGGAGAAGTTGCTGCGGGCGATCTTTGGGGAGAAGGCCGGCGACGTTCGGGACACCTCCCTGACGGTCCCCCCGGGGATCGAGGGGACCGTGGTGGACGTGAAGGTCTTTTCCCGCCGGGGCGTGGACAAGGACGATCGCGCCAAGTCCATCGAGGAAGAGGAGGTGGGCCACCTCGAGAAGGACTACCAGGATGAGATTGCAATGGTCGAGCTGGAGCGCGACCAGAAGCTGAAGAACCTTCTGGTAGAGAAGATCTTGACCTTCGATCTGATGGATCCCACCAGCAAGAAGAAACTCGGCAAAAAGGGCGACAGGATCGAACGTCCCTACCTGGACGACTTCTCTTGGAACGAGCTGAAGAAGATCCGGGTCAAGGAAGACGAAGGCCTGGCCGCCAACATCAAGCGGATCGAGGAACTGGCCGAGGAGCAGATCTCCATTTACGAGACGATGCTGGATGACCGCATCGCTCGCCTCCGCCGAGGGGACGATCTCCCGCCAGGGGTCATCAAGACCGTGAAGGTGTGCGTGGCGGTCAAGCGCAAGCTCTCAGTGGGCGATAAGATGGCCGGCCGCCACGGCAACAAGGGTGTGGTTTCACGGATCCTCCCCGAAGAGGATATGCCCTATCTGCCCGATGGGACGCCGGCGGAGATCGTGCTGAACCCGCTGGGCGTTCCCTCCCGGATGAACGTGGGCCAGATCCTGGAAACCCAACTGGGGTGGGCGGCCCAGGCGCTCGGGCTCTTGGTTTTTTGTTCGGTTTTAAACGGCGCCACCGAGGAAGAAATCAAGGACCACTTGAAACAGGCAAAGCTGCCCACCTCGGGCAAGACGCTGCTCTACGACGGCCGCACCGGCAAGCCCTTCCACCAGGAGGTGACGGTCGGGCAGATCTACATGATGAAGCTGGCCCATCTGGTCGAGGACAAGATGCACGCCCGCTCCATCGGTCCCTACTCGCTCGTCACCCAGCAGCCGCTGGGAGGGAAGGCGCAGTTCGGGGGCCAGCGGTTCGGCGAGATGGAGGTCTGGGCCCTGGAAGCCTACGGCGCAGCCCACACGCTGCAGGAGATGCTCACCGTCAAGTCCGACGACCTGG
>CAYRZF010000085.1:1399-8994 GCA_964428805.1 uncultured bacterium
CGTCAAGGGCGAAAACTTCCTCGAGCCGGGCACTCCGGAGTCCTTCAACGTGCTGGTGAAGGAGCTCAAGAGCCTGGCGCTGGATGTGGAGCTCATTCAGAAGAACGCCAAGAAGTAAGTGGAAAAGGAGGCTCACGAATGTTGATGGATCGCCCGCTGGGCAGCCTGCTCAGGGAGGAGAAGCCCACCAAAGACCTGTGGGGAATCCTCGATCGGCATCCGAAGCCTATCACGTTCGACGCCATCCGGATTCGGCTGGCGTCCCCCGAGAAGATCCGTTCCTGGTCGCACGGCGAGGTGAAGAAGCCGGAGACCATCAACTACCGGACGTTCAAGCCCGAGCGGGACGGCCTGTTCTGCGCCCGCATCTTCGGGCCCACGAAGGATTACGAGTGCGCCTGCGGGAAGTACAAGCGGATGAAGTTTGCCGGCGTAGTCTGCGACAAGTGTGGGGTCGAAGTGACCCGCGCGCGCGTGCGCCGGGAACGCATGGGGCACGTCGAGCTGGCCTCCCCGGTCTCCCACGTGTGGTTCTTCAAGGGCCTGCCGAGCCGCATCGGCCAGCTCCTGGACATGTCGCTCCGCGAGCTGGAGAAGATCCTCTACTTCGAGGAGTACGTGGTGCTGGATCCGGGGCGGGTGCCTGGGCTGAAGAAGAAGGATCTCCTCATGGTGGACCGGGCGCGCAAGCTTGCCGAGGAGCACGGCGCCGACGCCTTCAAGGTCGGCATGGGCGCCGAGGCCATCCGGGAACTGCTTCGCGACATGGAGCTGGAGAGCCTGGCCGGTGAGCTCCGGGCTCAGATGCTTGTCGAGACCTCGGTGCAGAAGGGGAAGAAGATTGTCAAGCGCCTCAAGGTCGTGGAGGCGTTCATCAATTCCGGCAACCAGCCCGAGTGGATGATCCTTGAGGTGGTGCCGGTTATTCCGCCTGAGCTACGTCCTCTCGTTCCCCTCGATGGGGGTCGTTTTGCGACCTCGGATCTGAACGACCTCTATCGCCGCGTCATCAACCGGAACAACCGGCTGAAGCGGCTCATGGAGCTCAAGGCGCCGGAGATCATCATCCGGAACGAGAAGCGGATGCTCCAGGAGGCCGTGGACGCGCTGTTCGACAACGGCCGGCGGGGTCGCGTGATCACGGGCCCGAATAACCGGCCGCTCAAATCCCTCTCGGATACCCTCAAGGGCAAGCAGGGGCGGTTCCGTCAGAATCTTCTGGGCAAGCGAGTGGATTATTCCGGCCGCTCGGTCATCGTGGTAGGCCCGCACCTGAAGCTCCACCAGTGCGGCCTGCCGAAGAAGATGGCGCTCGAACTCTTCAAGCCGTTCATCCTCCGGAAGCTGGAGGAGCGGGGGATCGCCTCGTCCATCAAGGCGGCGAAGAAGTTTATGGAGAAAGAGCATCCCGAGATCTGGGACATCCTGGAAGAGGTCGTCAAGGAACACCCGGTGCTCCTGAACCGGGCCCCCACGCTCCACCGCCTCGGGATCCAGGCCTTCGAGCCGATCCTGGTGGAGGGAAAGGCCATCGAGATCCATCCGTTGGTGTGCACCGCCTTCAACGCGGACTTCGACGGGGACCAGATGGCGGTTCACATCCCGCTCAGCCTGGAGGCCCAGCTGGAGGCGCAGGTCCTCATGCTGTCGGCGAACAATATCCTGTCTCCGGCCAACGGCGCGCCCTTGGCGGTGCCGACCCAGGACATGGTGCTGGGCATCTACTACCTGACCAAGGAGCGGCCGGGGGTGCGGGGGGAAGGGCGGCTGTTCGCGGATCCCGAGGACGTGCGAATCGCCTACGACGCCGAGGACGTGGACCTCCAGGCCCGGATCCGCCTCCGCTGGCGGGGGGAGGTCATCGAAACCACCGTGGGGCGCGTGCTTCTCAACGACGTGGTTCCCGAGCCTCTCAAGTTCGTCAACGGCGAGCTCAAGAAGAAAGAGGTCACGGCCCTTGTAGCCGAATGCTACAACCGGCTCGGCAACGAGGTCACGGTGGCCTTTTTGGATGACCTGAAAGACATCGGCTTCCGGTACGCCACCCTGTCCGGTCTGTCGATCGGCATCGACGACATGCATGTCCCGTCGGCGAAAGAGGAGCTCATCGAGGACGCGCGCCAGCAGGTGACCGTGGTCGAGCAGCAATACCAGGACGGGGTCATCACCAACGGCGAGCGCTACAACAAGGTCGTGGACATCTGGGCCCACGTCACCGAGCAAATCTCCGACGCGATGTTCCGGGAGCTGGAGGGGGGCAAGCAGGGCGGGGAATTCAATCCGATCTACATGATGGCCGATTCGGGCGCGCGGGGGTCCAAGCAGCAGATCCGCCAGCTCGCCGGGATGCGAGGCCTCATGGCCAAGCCGTCGGGGGAGATCATCGAGACGCCCATCACGTCCAACTTCCGCGAAGGGCTTACGGTGTTGGAGTACTTCACCTCCACTCACGGCGCGCGCAAGGGGTTGGCGGATACGGCCCTCAAGACGGCCGATTCCGGGTACCTGACGCGCCGCCTGGTGGACGTGGCTCAGGACGTCATCGTGAGCGTCTACGACTGCGGCACCGTGAAGTACATCGACACCACTCCGCTGGTCGAGGGGGGCGATATCATCCAGTCGCTCCGCGATCGGGTGCTCGGGCGCGTGGCCGCGGAGGACATCCGGGACCCCTTCGGCGGGGAGATCATCGTCCAGGCCAACTCGGAGATTATCGAGGAAGTGGCGGCCAAGATCGAGGACTCAGGCCTGGAAAAGGTGCGGATCCGCTCCGCGCTCACCTGCGAGGCCAAGCGGGGGGTCTGCGTGATGTGCTACGGGCGCAACCTGGGGACCGGCCGGCTGGCCGAGCTCGGGGAGGCGGTCGGCATCATCGCCGCTCAGTCCATTGGAGAACCTGGTACTCAGCTCACCATGCGGACGTTCCACATCGGCGGCACGGCGAGCCGGGTTGTGGAGGCCTCCAAGCACGAAGCGAGGACCGCCGGCATCGTGAAATACCACAACATGCGCACGGTCGAGAACCGAGACCGGGACCTCGTCGTGCTGAACCGGAACGGCGAGATCGTCATCGTGGACGATCGGGGCCGGGAGAAGGAGCGGTATCCGGTGGTGCCGGGCGCTCGGGTCAAGGTCAAGGAGGGCAAGCGCGTCCCGGCCGGTCAAGTCCTGGTGGAGTGGGACCCCTTCACCACGCCGATTCTCACCGAGTTGTCCGGGAAGCTCGTGTACCGGGACATCGTCGAGGGGATGACAGTCCGCGAGGAGTTCGACGAGGTCACGGGGTTGGCCCGAAAGGTGATTATCGAGGACACCGAGGGAAAGCTCCAGCCGCGCGTTTCCGTCAAGGACGACAAGGGAACCACGGTGGCTCAGAACCTGATGCCCGTGGGAGCTCACCTCCTGGTGGCGAACGAGTCGCACGTGTTCGCCGGAGACATCATTGCCAAGATCCCGCGCGAAACGACCAAGACCAAGGACATCACGGGTGGGTTACCCCGCGTGGCCGAGCTCTTCGAGGCGCGCAAGCCGAAGGAGCAGGCGGTCATTACCGAGATCGATGGGGCGGTGGAGTTCGCCGGTTTCGCGAAGGGAATGCGCAAAATCGTGATCCGCGCCGACAACGGCGAGACCAAGGAGTACCTGATCCCCCGCGGGAAGCACATTTCGGTGCATGAAGCAGACCGGGTCAAGGCGGGCGAGACCCTCATGGACGGCTCCCCGAATCCGCACGACTATCTCGCGGTGCTGGGCGACCGCGAGCTCCAGCGTTACCTCGTGAACGAGGTTCAGGAGGTCTATCGTCTCCAGGGGGTCACGATCAACGACAAGCACATCGAGATCATCGTGCGCCAGATGCTGCGCCGCGTCCGCATCGAGGAGGTGGGTGACACCGATTTCGTGGTGGGCGAGCTCGTGGACAAGTTCGTCTTTCAGGAGGAGAACGACAAGGTGCTGGCCCAGGGCAAGCGCCCGGCCGCCGCCAAACCCGTCCTCCTCGGCATCACCAAGGCCTCACTCAGCACCGACAGCTTCATCTCGGCCGCTTCGTTCCAGGAAACCACGCGCGTCCTCACCGAGGCCGCCATCAGCGGTAAGGTGGACGACCTTCGCGGGCTCAAGGAGAACGTGATCGTGGGCCGGCTGATCCCGGCTGGCACCGGGCTCCCGCACTACACGCGGACGGAGGTGCTGAGCGCTGAAGCAGCCCAGGAGGCCAAGCCGGCGGTCGAGCCGATCGCGGGCGAGCCGCCAGCCGAGGGCGAGGCCCCGGTGGCTGCTGCCGGCTAGGGGTTCGGGGGAGGATCAATTGATTGACAAACCTAGCCTGTCCGAGTATAAAGTAGGAGTTTTGGCTCTATTGAGGGCGTAAGACGACTATGCCGACCATCAGTCAGCTCGTGCGGAAGGGCCGGGAGGCGGTGCTCAAGAAGTCAAAGACACCGGCGATGGCGGGGAGTCCGCAGAAGCGCGGGGTGTGCATTCGGGTTTACACGACCACCCCCAAGAAGCCGAACTCGGCGCTTCGCAAGGTGGCCCGGGTCCGGCTGACGAACGGGCTCGAGGTGACGTCGTACATCCCGGGGGTCGGCCACAACTTGCAGGAGCACTCGATCGTCCTGATCCGTGGTGGGCGGGTGAAAGACCTTCCGGGGGTTCGGTACCACATCATCCGCGGTATTCTCGATACCGCCGGGGTGGCCAACCGGAAGCAGAGCCGCTCGAAGTACGGCGCCAAGGCGCCGAAGGCGGGCGGGGGCGCGGCCTAATGCAGAGGTTTTGTTCGAGCGCTGGCTTTGCCAGCGCAATCTCTGGGGGGAGGCATCGGAAGGGGGGCGGAGTCCCCCTCCGAGGGAATTAATGCGCAGGGCGGCGCCGGCGCGTCGGGAGGTCCTTCCGGACCCGAAGTACGGCAGTCGACTGGTGGCGAAGTTCGTCAACATCATGATGACGTGCGGTAAGAAGTCGACGGCGGAGCGCATCATGTACGATGCGCTGGACGCGGTCGAGGAACGGAGCAAGCAGGACGCGCTGAAGATGTTCAAGCAGGCGGTTGACAACGTGAAGCCCGCTGTGGAGGTGAAATCGCGCCGGGTCGGTGGCTCGACCTATCAGGTGCCGGTGGAGGTGCGTTCCGAACGGCGGACCGCGCTCTCGATGCGATGGCTTATCTCCGCCTCCCGCCGCCGTGGGGAGAAGAGCATGGCGGAAAGGCTGGTGGGCGAGCTCCTCGACGCGGCGAACAACCGGGGGACCGCCGTCAAGAAGCGAGAAGACACACACCGAATGGCGGAGGCCAACAAGGCGTTCGCGCACTATCGGTGGTAGCGAGACATCACGAAGAGGGGGGCTGCAGGCTGACCCCCCTCTTCTTCCGTCGAGGCGTGTAGAGGAAAGGACGGGCGCAGAGAAGTGGAAAGGCAGTACCCCTTGGAGAAGACGCGCAATATCGGCATCATGGCGCACATCGATGCCGGCAAGACCACTACGACGGAGCGGATCCTCTACTACACCGGCCGCTTGTACAAGATCGGCGAGGTGGACGAGGGAACCGCCACGATGGACTGGATGGTCCAGGAGCAGGAGCGGGGGATCACCATCACCTCCGCTGCAACGACGTCCTTCTGGCGGGACTGCCGGATCAACATCATCGATACCCCGGGTCATGTGGACTTCACCATGGAAGTGGAGCGCTCGCTGCGGGTCCTGGACGGCGCCATCGCAATCCTGGACGCCGTCGCCGGCGTCGAGCCGCAGACCGAGACGGTCTGGCGCCAGGCCGACAAGTACCAGGTTCCCCGGATCGTCTACGTGAACAAGATGGATCGGGTGGGAGCCGATTTCTTCCGTTCCGTGGGCATGATCAGAGAGCGCTTGGGGGCGCTCCCCGTCCCGGTCCAGATCCCATTCGGCCAGGCGGATTCCTTCGTCGGCGTCATCGACCTCGTCGAGCAGGTCGCCATCGTCTGGGAGGAGGAAGGCCTGGGCCAGCGCTTCGCGCGCCAGGAGATCCCGGCCGAGTACGCGGGCCAGGTTCGCGAGTCCCGGGAAAAGATGGTGGAGGCCCTCGCCGAAGTGGACGAGGCGCTCATGGAGCGGTACCTGGGGGACGCAAAGATCAGCCCGGAGGAGATTCGTGCGGCCCTTCGCTCCGGCACCATCGCCATGAAGCTGGTGCCGGTGCTGTGTGGGGCGTCGTTCAAGAACAAGGGGGTCCAGACGCTGCTCGATGCCGTGGTGGACTTTCTCCCCTCGCCTCTGGACATCCCGCCCATGCAGGGTGTCCACCCTGAGACTCGCGAAAATGAAGTTCGGGTCCCCGGGGACGAGGAGCCGTTCGCCGCGCTCGCTTTCAAGATCATGAACGACCCCTATGTGGGGCAGCTTGTCTTTTTGCGCGTGTATTCAGGGATGCTGAACTCCGGCTCCAACGTCTACAACTCTTCGAGGGGGCGGAAAGAGCGGGTCGGTCGCCTCCTGCGCATGCATGCCAACAAGCGGGAGGAGATTGAGGCGGTGGCTGCGGGAGACATCGCGGCGGTGGTGGGGCTGAAGTTCACCACCACCGGGGACACCCTGTGCGATCCCGATCGCCCGATCGTGCTGGAGCCCATGGAGTTCCCGACGCCGGTCATCTCCGTGGCGATCGAGCCCAAGACGAAGGCTGACGAGGAGAAACTCGGGTTGTCTCTGAGTCGTCTTGCTCTAGAAGACCCGACCTTCAAGGTGACCGTGGATTCCGAGACCAACCAAACGCTGATCTCAGGGATGGGGGAACTGCACCTGGAGATCATTGTTGACCGGCTACTCCGGGAGTTCAAGGTCGAGGCCAACGTCGGAAAACCTCAGGTCGCCTACCGGGAGACGATCCGAAAGAAAGCGGAGGCCCGCGGGCGGTTCGTCAGGCAGAGCGGCGGCCGGGGGCAGTACGGCGACGTGTCCCTTGAGGTCGAGCCGGTGCGCCCGGGGGAAGGGTTCAGCGTCGAAAACGAGGTAGCGGGTGGCGCGATTCCCCGCGAGTTCATCTCTTCGGTGGAGAAAGGCATCCGGGAAGCCGCGGAAACGGGCGTACTGGCGGGCTACCCGATGGTGGATGTGAAGGTGACCCTCACGGACGGCAGCTACCACGAGGTGGACTCCTCGGAGATGGCCTTCAAGATCGCGGGCTCCATGGCCTTCAAGGATGCCTGCCGGCGCGCCAATGCGGTGCTGCTGGAGCCCATCATGCAGGTGGAGGTTGTGGTGCCGGAGGAGTACATGGGCGCCGTCGTCGGAGACCTGAACAGCCGACGGGGCCGCGTTCAGTCCATGGACACGCGGGCGGGCTCCCACGTCATTCGCGCCACGGTTCCGCTGGCCACGATGTTCGGCTATGCGACCGACCTCCGTTCCATGACCCAGGGGCGCGCCACCTACACCATGCAGTTCGCTAACTACGAGGAGGTCCCGTCGGCCATCGCCGAGGAGGTCATGGCGAAGGTGGCCGGCAAGCCGACCTTGCGCGTCGGTTCCCGCTAGCAACCCCCGCACCGGAGGACGAGGCAATGGCCAAGGCGAAGTACGAGCGGACGAAGCCGCATGTCAACGTGGGGACG
>CAYRZF010000086.1:0-5252 GCA_964428805.1 uncultured bacterium
CGGCATCTTCATGGCCTCCACGCCGGTGGACATCTACATCCAGGACACCTACTTCATCGTCGCCCACATCCACTACGTCGTGTTCGGCGGCTCGATCTTCGGCGCCTTCGCGGCCATCTACTACTGGTTCCCGAAGATGTTCGGCCGGATGCTGAACGAGCCGCTGGGCAAGCTCCACTTCTGGACGACCTTCGTGGCGTACAATGTCACCTTCTTTCCGATGCACATCCTGGGGGTGGGCGGGATGATGCGGCGCATCTACAACCCGGCCCAGTATGAGTTCCTGCAGCATCTGCAGTGGTGGAACGTGCTTATCACCTGGGGTGCCTTCGCCCTCGGCCTGGCGCAGATCTTCTTCGTGATCAACTTCCTCTGGAGCCTGTTTGCCGGCAAGCGGGCGCCCGTCAACCCGTGGAACGCCACGACTCTGGAGTGGACCGCCCCGTCGCCACCGCCCCACCTCAACTGGGGTGACCGGATCCCGACGGTCTATCACGGCCCCTACGAGTACAGCGTGCCCGGGGTTTCGGAGGACTTTCTTCCCCAGACCCGCCCGTTACCTTCGGGGGCGGCTCTCCGCCATTGAGCCGGTCGGTGGCTGAGCGTCCCCATCCCGTGTGGGCTCACCGCCTGGGGCTGGCGCTCTGCGCCGGCACGTTCGTCCTGATCCTCTTCGGGGGGCTGGTCACCAATACCGGTGCCGCGCTGGCGGTCCCGGACTGGCCCACGACCTTCGGCTACAACATGTTCCTCTTCCCCCCGTCGAAGATGGTGGGCGGGATCCTCTACGAGCATAGCCACCGGCTTCTCGGCGCGGCCGTCGGCCTCCTGACGATCGCCTTGACGGCCACCCTCTGGATCTCCGAGCGGCGGCGCTGGCTCCGCTGGCTCGGCGTGACGGCCGTGATCGCCGTCTCGGTCCAGGGCGTGCTGGGTGGTTTGAGAGTCGTCCTGGTGGAGGACGCGATCGCGATCGTTCACGGCGCCCTCGCCCAGGCGTTCTTCGGGCTCACCGTCTGCCTGGCGTTCTGCACCTCGCGGACATGGGCGGCTCCCTTCGCCCCGGCGCCGTCAGATGATGCAATCCGCCTGCGCCGTCTCGCCCTGCTGACGACGGGCGTCGTATATCTCCAGATCGTGTTCGGGGCCTTCCTGACCCATTTCGGCGCGCGCCTCGACGGCCATCTGGCGGGCGCGGCGGCGCTGGCGTTCCTCATCCCGGCGCTGGCTCTCAGAGTTCAGCGGGGGCACGGCGACCGGCCGGCTCTCGTCCGTCCGGCTCGGACGCTCCTGGGGCTTTTAATTCTTCAGACGTTGCTCGGGCTGGGAGCCTACGCGGCACGATTCACCGGCCTGACCCTGCCCCTGACCCCGTCCGCTGTCCTAGCGTTCCCCGTCGCCCACCGCCTCGCGGGTGGTCTCCTGTTTGCCGCGAGCCTGGTGCTGACGCTTCGCGCCTACCGCCTCCTCGCGCCCCCTGAACCCCGGAGGGCGCGGCAACACGTTCTGACGCGGGAGGTCCCGGCATGAGTGTGGGAACTATGGACGTGTCGCTGACCGCGACCCGCGTCCGGAGGCGGGCGCTCGATTTTCTCGAGCTGACCAAACCCCGGGTAGTGGTCATGATCCTGGTGACGACGGTGGTCGGGTACCACCTCGGCTCTCAGGGGGGCGGCGACTATTTCCGGTTGCTGCACACTCTGATCGGCACCGCCCTCGCGGCGGCGGGGACCCTTGCGCTGAACCAGTTCCTCGAGCGAGAGGTGGATTCGCGAATGGAGCGCACCCGGCTCCGCCCGCTTCCCGACGGACGTCTCCAGCCCGTCGAGGCTCTGGCCTTCGGCGCGACGGTCACGGGCGCCGGCGTCCTGTACCTCACCGTGGCCGTGGGGCTCCTCTGCGGTTTGGTGACGGCGACGACAGTGGTCCTTTATCTTTTCGCCTACACTCCGCTCAAGCTGAGGACCCCCCTCTGCGTGGTCGTCGGTGCGGTCCCCGGGGCGCTGCCGCCGGTCACAGGCTGGGTCGCGGCGCGGGGGGAGTTGGGCGTGGGGGCCTGGGTCCTCTTCGCCATCCTGTTTCTCTGGCAGCTCCCTCACACCCTGGCGATCGCCCGGCTCTACCGGGACGACTACGCTCGGGCGGGGATCCGCGTGTTACCCGTGGTGGACCCTGAGGGGACCAGCACCGAGCGCCAGATCGTGACCGGGTGCTTGGCCCTCCTGGCGGTGGGTCTTCTGCCCACGCTGATCGGCCTCACCGGTCACGTCTACTTCTTCGGGGCTTTCACTCTGGGACTCCTCTTCCTCGGCTGCGGGATGGCGCAGGCGATGTCGCGATCGGTGGCCGCGGCGCGGCGTCTGCTCTACGCCTCCCTGCTGTACCTCCCGACGCTGCTGGCGCTGATGGCCTTCGACAAGATTTGATTTGCGTCATGCAGAGCGCGACGACTCCGGATGCTCCTAAGCAGCGGAACCGCCGGGTGGCGATGCTCCTCGTGGGCTGGATTGTCGCCATGGCGATCCTCTCGATCCTCGTGATCGTGCTCCGGTGAGCGGGAAGCCATGAAACCCCGAACCCTCAAGCCGCCCGTTCTGGATGACGCCGGAGTGGTGGATGAGCTGCTCGCCGATATCGGACGAATCCCGCCAAGAGTTCCCCCGGAGCACGGAGACAACGGCGGGCGTCCCTCCGGGGAGCCCGAGCGAACCCCGCTGGTCAGCAACGCGGTGCTGGGGATGCTGGCATTCCTGTGGGCGGAGACGGTGTTCTTCGCCGGGCTCGTGAGCGCGTTCCTCTACCTGCGCCTCGGGGCCCCGGTCTGGCCCCCGCCGCTGCAGCCGCGCTTGCCCGTCGAGGTGACGGGGGTCAATACGGCCATTCTCCTGCTGAGCGGCGTGACACTGACTCAGGCCCTGCGAGCCGTTCGTCGGGGAAACCAGCAGAGTCTGGTGAACGGCCTCACCCGGACGGCGTGTCTGGGCGCGATCTTCCTCGGCGTGCAGGGGTTCGAGTGGGTTCGGCTGGTGAACTTTGGCCTCACGCTGTCTTCGGGCATCTACGGGGCCACGTTTTACACGCTCATCGGGACCCACGGCGTCCATGTGTTCGGCGCTTTGATATGGCTCTTGATCATCCTGCTTGCTTCCCGGCGCGGCAGATTCACGGCGCGGGCTCACGTTCCCGTCCTGGTCTGCGGGATGTACTGGTACTTCGTGGTCTTGCTGTGGCCGGTCTTGTATTTGCTCGTGTACGTGAAGTGAGCGGGATCACCTTGATTGACAAGGGGGGCGGATAGTGAGCCAGGTCGCAACGATGTACCCCGGCGTGGAGCCGGCGGAGTCGCCCCTCACCCCCGAGAGCTGGGGGAAGCTGGGGATGTGGATCTTCCTCGTCGGGGACGCCATGGGGTTCGGCACGCTGCTCGCCGGCTACGGCGCCATGCGCTACGGCAGCGCCGACTGGCCCAGCCCCTATGAGTACCTCGGGATCAGCCTCACCGCCTTCATGACCTTCCTCCTCATCTGCAGCAGCGTGACCATGGTGAAGGCGCTGGAGGCCATCAAGCTGGAACAACCCGGGAAGGTGAAGCTGTTTCTCGGCCTGACGATCCTGGGGGGCGCCATGTTCCTCGGCTGCCAGGCCTTCGAGTGGACCAAGCTGATCAGCGAAGGGTTGAAGATCTACGGGAACCCCTGGGGCGCCTCGCTCTTCGGCACCACGTTTTTCATCATCACGGGGTTTCACGGGATGCACGTGACCGGCGGTGTCATCTACCTCTCCGCCATCCTGGCGGTGGTCTCCCGGAGTCGCAACACCGCGCGGAATTACATGCTCACCGAGGTCGCGGGGCTCTACTGGCACTTCGTGGATCTGGTGTGGATCATGGTGTTCACCTTCATCTATCTTCTCTAGAGAGGGGAACGATGGCTGCCACGCACGCGGGTCCCAGCTACATGACCATCTTCTGGTGGCTGTTTGCCCTGACCATCATCGAGGTCGGGGTCGTCTTCCTGCCGGTGGCCACGCTGGTCAAGGCGATTCTGCTCATCTCGCTCGCCCTGTCCAAGGCCGCGCTGGTGGCGATGTACTTCATGCACCTCCGGTTCGAGCGTCGGACCCTGGGGCTGATCGCGATCACGCCACTCCTTCTCGCGACGCTCTTGGTCTTCATCCTCGTTCCGGACCATTCCGCGGTCCCCCACCGGACCTCCGACGCGGTCAAGGTCGCGCCGGTCACCGGACACCGCTGATCGTCCGGTAACGGCGGCGCCCGCGGGGACCCTTGAGCCCGCTTTCGCTCTCGGCCCTGCCCAGCCTCAACGCCGCCCTCAACGCCGCCTGCGCCCTCCTCCTGGTCGCCGGCTACCTGTGCATCCGCCGGCGCAAGGTGCTGGCCCACAAGCTCTGCATGGGATCGGCCTTCGCGGTCTCCACGCTCTTTCTGATCTCGTATCTGACCTATCACTACCATGTCGGGTCGGTGCGCTTCGGCGGGCAGGGATGGATCCGGGCGGTCTATTTCACGATCCTCATCTCTCACACGAGCCTGGCAGCGCTGATCCTCCCCCTGGCGCTGGTGACGCTGTCGCGCGCGCTGGCGGGGCGCTTTGACAAGCACGTCCGGATCGCGCGCTGGACGCTCCCCCTCTGGCTGTACGTGTCCGTCACGGGGGTGATCGTGTACTGGATGCTCTACCATCTTTACGCGCCTGCCTGACCGAGCTCCGTGATTGATCCCCGAGGGCTCCAGGGGATTCTGGTCCGGGGGCTCCGGCTCCGGTGTCCGCGGTGCGGGCACGCCCCGATCTTCCGGGGATGGTTCGCGCTCCAGCCGACCTGCCCCCTGTGCGGGCTCAAGTTCGAGCGCGAGCAAGGATATTTCGTGGGCGCGATCTACCTCAACTACGCCGCCACAGTGCTCATCGCGATTCCCGGGTACTTCGCCCTCGATTATCTGGTCGGTCTTTCGCTCGTCGCGCAGCTTGTCCTGTGGGGGGGATTTTGCGTCCTCTTCCCGCTGTGGTTCTTCCGGTACAGCAAGAGTCTGTGGCTCTCCCTCGATTACTTCTTCGATCCCCAGGGGAGCTGAGGGGCCGGGGAGGTTGCGAATCGGATCAGGCGCCGCCACCGTCTAAAGGGGCGGACGATCCGGCGGCCGGGCCGGCGCCGGTGCCTGGGAGGGGGGAGGATGTTCAGTCACATTCGTTCGCACATTCGTGTCATCGGAGCTGGGCTGGCGGCCGCCTCGG
>CAYRZF010000086.1:5352-8800 GCA_964428805.1 uncultured bacterium
CTGGAGGTGGCTAACTACGACTACAAGGGATACTGGGAGGTGCGAGGGTGGTCGGATGAGGCGATCTACAAGACCATGTCCCGCATCGACGCGCCCGCGGGCGGCCAGCTGGACCCGGCGAATCCGTACCTCGGTGGGATCGCCTTCGCCGGTGATCGAGGTGTGAAGGCGGTGGAGGTGAGCTGGGACCGAGGGAAAACCTGGCGCGCGGCCATGGTGAAGCCGGCGCTTTCGCCTTACACGTGGGTGCTCTGGGCGCTCGAGTGGAATCCGGCCACGGATTTTCCTCCCGGCTCGCACACGGTGCAGGTGCGGGCCGTGGATGCCACCGGCGCGATTCAAACCGCCGACATTCGCCTGCCGCTCCCCGACGGCGCCTCGGGGTACCACGCGCTCCGGGGTTCGCGGAAGGCCGCCAGGTAGAGAGGATGCCCATCCGGTGCATAGCGTGACCGCCCACGGTCAGGGGTATAAATCGCCGGGTAAACGTTGTTCGCGTCAAAGCAGGGATTTTGAAAGGGACGCGACGAACTGAATGCCAGGTATGGTCTTTTCACTCAACCGGTCGTCGTTGGTTATGAAAAGGTCCACGCGAGCGTGCGCGGCACACGCGAGTTGAATTGCATCGGGAGGCCGTACGTCCCGGTCCTGGCGAATGGTGGCGTAGATTCGGGCGGCCTCCACGTTGAACGGGATCACGATCGATCCGGTAACGATTGCAGCTTCGTATTTCTGCCTGAGGTGCCCGCTCCGTCCTTCGGTGGGTTTTACCAGGACCTCGCCGAGCGTGAGCGCCGACGTGTAGAGCTGGTCGTTCCGGCTCAACATCCGCTTGCGCACTGCTACGACCCGTTCGGAGAGTTCGCCGTAGTCCTCGATTAGGTAGATGAACAGATTCGTATCCCAAAAGATCCGGCTCATTCCCAACCCTGACGGAGGCGGCGTACGTACCCGTCGGGATCCTCGCCTGCCCACAGCTCTTTGCCGAGGCCGCGAAGTTGGAGGATAGGATCTGTCTTTTCTGCGTCGGTTCGCCTCGTAGCATGCTCGGTGAAATACCAGTCCACGAGGGGGTGGTACTCTGCCGGAATTTCTTCCTTTGCCGGAACTACCTTGGAGCCGTCTCGAGCGGGGTGATAGGAGTCTCCCGGACGGAAAAGTCGACGGGTGTTTTTACCGGTTGCGAACAACATACGGTACCTTCCCGGATCGGGAGGGCGATTTGCAACGCAATGCTGACGCGCATGCACGTATACTCCGGGACGCAGTTCGCCGGTGATGGCTTCCTTTGCGGCTCGGTCGACGATTTCCTGAACGGTGAAGTCCTCTCGGGACGGATTCTCCCGATGCAGCAGGGCGGTGGCAATCCACGTTTCGTCCGCGACCTTGATGGACTGCTTTGCAGAAACGGCCATTTTAGCACCTCCAGTCATATGTGACCTAGTTACAATGTATGGATGTACAGACATCTTGTCAAGCAAAAAGTACCGGCTGATCACTCCTGTTCTCGTCACCGGCTCGACAGGATTCATCGGTCGCGAGGTGGTGCGTCGCCTCCTGGCTGCGGACCGGTGCGTCCTCGCGCTGGCGCGCGGCCGGGCCGGGGAGCCCGCGCCGGACCGAGTGGCGGCGGCAGTGGGGCTTGTTCCCGACGGTCGTCGGCTCGGCGTGGTGGAGGCTGACCTGTCGCTCCCGGGCTGCGGCCTCGCGGAGTCCGACTGGAAGCGGCTCAGGGAGAGCGTGGAGACCGTGATCCACTGCGCGGGGGAAACAACCTTCTTACCCGGAGACATGCCATCCTTCCGGAGGGGCCACATCGACGGCCCCCTCGACCTGCTGCACGGCCTCCGGGGCGGCCGGCTTCGTCGCTGGGCGCACCTCTCCACGGCCTATGTCTGCGGGCGTCGGTGCGGCGTCGTGCTCGAGAGCGAGGGGGACGTCGGCCAGGACTTTCACAATCCCTACGAGCGGGTGAAGCTTGAGGTGGAATTGGCTTTGCGTCGCGCCGGGGCGCGTCTCGCCATGGACATCAGGGTGTTCAGACCCAGCATCGTGGTGGGGACGGCGCCTGCAACGCCGGGCGGGAATCCCGCCAACCTGTTTTTTGAGTTCATCCGCATGCTGGCGGCGCTTGCCGAGCTCGCGAACGGCTCCGAGGTGCCGCTCAGGATCAGGGCCGCGCCCCGGGCCGGCTTCAACATCGTGCCTGTGGAATACGTTGCGGCGGCGGCGGTCGCGCTGGCGGAGCATCCCGACGGGGCGGGGGAGACCTTCCACCTGGTTGTGTCGAACGCGCCGAGTCAGGCGGCAATGCTGGACATGATCACGCGGTGCTTCGGCCTGAAGGGCGTCTCGCTGGTGGACGCCCGCCACGAGGAACTCGCCAAACCCTCGCCTCTCGAGCGCCGGGTTGGGCGCATGCTCTCGGGCTATCGGGAATACCTGGAACAGGATGTCCGGTTCGACGACACGACCTGCCGTCGGTTGCTCGACCGCTGTGAGGTGCCTCCCGCGGTTTTGTCCCCCGAGGCCGTCCACCGGCTCATTGACCAGGCCGTGGTCACTCCCACCACCAGGGGCGCGTTTCGGCGCCAGCCGCAACTCGATGTCACCAACATTTGACATCCCTGTGATACCTGAACTCGCGCCCGCGCGTAGATTGCTCAAAAATAAAAGACTTGCGGACATGCCGGGAACGGCCGAATCTGACAGGGCCTGATCGGCGTCTAAGTCTTGAAAGACTCTGCGAAGCCGATGCAAATCACCGTCATCATTCCCGCCCTTGATGAGGAGGCGGCCATCGGCCTGGTGGTGAAGGAGGTCCCCAGGGACCTGGTGGGTGAGGTCCTCGTGGTGGACAACGGAAGCACGGATGGGACGGCGGAGGTGGCCCGGGCGGCCGGAGCGAGGGTCATTCACGAACCGGTGCGCGGCTACGGCGCCGCTTGCCTGGCTGGAGCGATGGCGGCGCGGGACGCCAACATTCTCGTGTTTCTGGACGGCGATCGGAGCGACGATCCCTCCGAGATGCCGAGCGTTCTCCGGCCGATCCTCGATGGGGACGCCGATCTCGTGGTCGGGGCCCGCATCCCCGCCATGGCGGAGGACGGGGCGTTGACGTCCCACCAGCGTTTCGGCAACCGTCTCGTGACCGGGATGGTTCGGCTGCTCTACGGGCTCCCGCTCAGTGACTTCGGTCCCTTTCGGGCCATCCGCGCGGACGTCCTCCGTGATCTGGGCATGGAGAACAAGACGTACGGCTGGCCGGTCGAGATGATCGTCAAGGCGGCCAAGAAGGGCTACCGGGTGGTGAACGTCCCCGTGAGCTGTCGCAGGCGGATCGGGCGTTCGAAGGTGGCCGGAACGCTGAAGGGGAGTCTCCTGGCGGGTTATCACCTGCTGTTCACCACGCTCCGGTATGCCTTCCTCGGAGGGGGGCTTCGCCCCC
>CAYRZF010000087.1:0-8796 GCA_964428805.1 uncultured bacterium
ACCTCTTCCAGCGTCAGGTCCTCGACCTCGCTCTTCGGGAGCCGCTCGAGCAGGTAGCCGGATTTCGCGTCCATCAGGATGTGATCGCCGACCTTCAGCTTCTGGGGCCGGAGCGGATCCGCAATGATCCCCACCTTATCTTCGTCCGCGCGGAGAGTGACCACCGCTCGCTCGGAGTCCAGCACTTCCTTCAGCACGACCACATCGCCCTGGATCTCGTAGCCCGCCGCCTCGACCACGTTCAGGCCTTCGTTCAGCACGAGTTCCTGCCCGGGCTTCAGCGACTCCGCTTTGATGGAGGGGTGCAGGTTGACTTTGACCTTCCGCCCCTGGGCGAGGATGTTCACGGTGCCGTCCTCGTTGACCGAAAGATACACACCGTACGTCGAGGGCGGCGCGCAGAGCTTGTCCACTTCTTCCTTGAGGGACTGGATCTGCTCCCGGGACTCGTAGAGCGCGTTCACCAGCTTCTCGTTCTGGTTGAACGCCTGGACGAGCTGGCGGTTGGCCTCCCGAAGCTTGTTCTCCAGCACCATGAACTCCTTGGGGGCCTCTTCCAGCTTCTTCCGGAGATGGACGGTCTCCGCTTCGAGCGAACGAACGTGGGCCTGAAGGTCCTGCAGCTGGACCTCGTACTCGGTCAGCCGCCGCCGGAAGGTTGAGTCGGTGATCGGGAGGAACTTCGAGAATCCCTTCGTCCCCTCCGAGCTGGGCTCTCGATTCGGGCTACCCTTTTTCTCGAACTCCTTCATGGCCTTTCATCCCTTCGCCGGTTCGCCCCTCGGCGGCTTTTGCGACGCGCCCGCACCCCGTCTCGGTGCGCACTGCCACACTCTGTCAGGCACAGTGCCTAAGAATGTGTGCCAGTATAGAGACCGGGTGAAAAGAAAGTCAAGGAAAAATCCCTCCCAACGCCCTCCGACTGGCTGAAATTGCTTAGCTTTTTCCCACTTCGCCCGTCGCGTCGTCCCATTCCGCTCCCCGCGGGGTCCGCTACCATCCGGGAAATGCACCTCTGATGCCATCGTCGGTTGCGTTTGTCTCTAAAACGCCAGGGTGCGCGGGCCGGTTCCACGGAAGGCTTGCCCTCTCGGTTGTCTCTCCGTATAAAGGCACAGTATGTTGTGGGCGTTGAACGGCTGGTACGTTGTCGGGGTCGCGGCTCTCCTTGTTGGGGGCGTAGTGTCACCGGTCGGGGCGCAGCTCGCTGGTGAGCTCAAGGTCGGTGCCAGGGCGATTCCCGCGATCCCCGATCCCGCCACGGCGCTCGATGGCACGACCCCTCTCATCGCCCGTCAGGTGTTCGAGACCCTGGTGCAGTACAAGGACAGCGGGAGCGACATCGAGCCTGCGCTTGCAGTCCGGTGGTGGCCGTCGAGGGACGGGCTCATCTGGACCTTCAACCTGCGGGACGGCGTGAGGTTCCATGATGGCAGCCTTCTTACCGCCAAGGACGTGGTGGCGAGTTTCGAGCGCCAGATGTCCCCGGATCAGCCGCTCTACCCGAATCCGCCCGCCGTCTGGCCGCGTCTCTTGCGAGGGCTTCCGGGCGTCGTGAAGGAGGTCCGGGCTCCCGATCCCAAGACCGTGCAGATACAGCTCCTTCTCCCGTACGCGCCGCTCCTCACCGTGCTGGCCCATCCTGCCTTCTCGGTTTTCAAGGAGGGCGCCGGAGAGGGTGGCGTTCCCCGATGGCTCGGTACCGGGCCGTTTCGCATCACCGAGCTGGTCTCAGGACGCATTGTCTTGGAGGCGAATGCGGGATACTGGGGGGGACCGCCCAGGCTGGAGCGAATCGTTTTCCTCGAGACGACGGACGAGCAGGCCGCGGCCGACCTCGACGATCACCGTCTTGACATCTGGATCCCCCCACTGGCCCCCCACAAGCTGGAGGGGGCACTTTCGATCCCCGGCTGGCACGTCGGGCTGCTGGCGCTTGAGACTGAAAAGGCTCCCTTCTCCAAGAAAAAGAGTCGCCAGGCGGTGGCGGCCGGGCTCGATCCTGCGCTGATCGCGGCGGCAGTGGAGCGTGTCGCAGTTCCGCTGCAGTCGTTCCTGCCCCCCGGGGTTTGGGGGCGGCGGGAAGGCTCGCCGATTATGGCTGGCGATCCTAACGGAGCGCGACGTCTCCTGGCAGAGGCGGGGGTCCCCAAGGGCATCACCACGACCCTGCTCGTGAGCGACGCCCCCGGTGTGATCGATCAGGCGGGCCTCGTCGAAGCGATCCGACTCGCCCTGAGCTCGGCGGGGATCTCCCTCAAGGTCCGAACTGAAAATCCGCAGGTGGTTGCCCAGCTCTCCCAGCTCGGCGATCACGAGATGCTGTTGACCGAGGCCCAGGTAGCCGGCGGCGATCCTCACCTCTTCCTCTACCCGCTCTCGACCAGTGAGGGCGCGACGAAGGGGGTGGGGGCGCTGAACCTGTCCTTTTATCGGAACCCTCGGCTGGACGATCTCTTGATTCGCGCGAGCCAGCTCGGCTCCAGGCCGGAACGCCTCCGCCTCTACCAGCGCGCCCAGGCGATCCTTGCCGACGAGCTGCCCTGGATCCCTCTGTACGTCCGGCTCCACTGGGCCGTGGTGCGGCCCGAGGTGAGAAACTTCCGGTTGCACCCGAGCGGATTCCACCGACTGGACCGCGTCTGGGTCGAAGCCGATGCGCGGAGGTCCACGCCGTGAGCACTCGAGGCGGCCGCGTGCTGGTGACGTTGGCGCTCGTGCTGGCCTTGCCCACGGCGGCGGTCGGCCAGAAAAAGGGGGGGACGCTGCGGGGGGCGTTCGGCAGCGACCCGCCCACGCTGGACCCGGCCCAGGCCACCGACACCACCTCCTCGGCTGTCATCCGCCAAATTTTCGACACCCTGGTGGAACTCGACGAGACGCTTAAGCCGGTGCCGGCCCTGGCCGAGCGCTGGACGGTCTCGAAAGATCAGAAGGTTTACACCTTCGCTCTACGACCAGGAGTCAGGTTCCATCATGGCCGTGAGCTCAGGGCGACGGACATCAAGTTCTCCTTCGAGCGGGCGGCGAGGGGCAAGCGCCCGTGGGTGTTTGAGAAGATCGTGGGGGCGAAGGCCTTCCTCCGCGGCCAGGCGTCCGAGATCAGCGGGATCCGCCCGGTCGGCGACCTGGCCGTCGAGATCACCCTGGACCGGCCCTTCGCGCCTTTTCTCTTCCTCATGGCCTACGACGCCGCTTCGATCGTGCCGCGGGAAGAAGCGGGGCGCCGAGGCGTCGAGTTCGCGAGCCATCCGGTGGGCACGGGGGCTTTCCGATTCGGGTCATGGCGGAGGGACGACCAGGTAATTCTCGAAGCGTTCCGCGAGCATTTCAGGGGGGCGCCGTCTCTCGATCGGATCGTCTTCCGTGTGATCCCCGCCGAGATCACGCGGTTCAACGAGTACAAGACCGGTCACCTCGATTACACCGACATCCCGACGGGCCACTGCCGGGCCGTGCAGCGAGACGCCGTCCTCAAGCATGCGGTCGCCATCTGGCCCATCCTGGGGACCCATGCGGTGCGCTTCAATGTGGAGCGGCCCCCCTTCACCGACCGACGCCTCCGCCAGGCTATCGGGCACGCGATCGAGCCCCAGGCGATCGTCGCGGGACTCCTCGAAGGATGCGTGGTGGCGGGGAAGGGGATTCTCCCGCCCGCGATGCCCGGATTCAACCCAAGCGTGGCCGGACCGCTCTTTGATTCCGACCAGGCCCGCCGGCTCCTGGCCGAGGCCGGGTTTCCCGGCGGAAAGGGACTCGGCCCGATCACCTTCCACTACAACACCGGGGATCTCAATCAGCGGATCGCCGAGGTGCTCCAGGCCCAGCTCAGGGGAATCGGCGTGACCCTGGAACTCCGCCGCCTCGACTGGGCCGCCCACATCAAGCTCGTGGACGAGGGCGCGGCCGGGTTCTTTCGCCAGGGGTGGATCGCCGACTATCCCGATCCGGAGAATTTCCTCACGGTCCTCTTCCACTCGCGAAACGTCGGCGCCGCGGGCAACACGTCCCGCTACCGGAACCCGGTGCTCGACCGGCTCCTGGACGAGGCCGACCAGATGCCACCCGGCCCGGCGCGATTCAAGCGTTACCAGGAGGCCGAGCAGATGGTGCTGAACGACGCGGTGTGGATCTCCCTCTATCACTATACGAGTCGTGCGCTGATCAAGCCCTACGTGAAGGGGCTCGAGCGCTCGCCGCTCTCCTCGGCCCCCGAGTTTCTCGCCCCGCTACGCAAGGTCTGGCTCGACCGCTAGGCGCTTGTTCCTTCGGTGACCGTGCTGACGCGACGCCAGTTCCTTATCGGGAGTGCCGCCCTCGCGTGGTGGACACCCGGGTGCGCAAACCGGTTCCCGGAGCCCGGCCCGACCCTGGTGAACGATATCCACTCCCAGTTGAACCCCACCCGCGTGTACCGGGTCGTCAGACCGGATTCCCTCGAGGCCCTCCAGACCGCTGTCCGTAACGCCCGAGCCGAAGGCCGCGGAGTCAGCATCGCCGGTGGACGGCACGCTGCGGGAGGCCAGCAGTTCGGTCACGACACAATCTTGGTGGACATGGCCGCGATGAACCGGGTTCTGAATTTCGACCCGGTCCGGGGCCAGGTCCATGTGGAGGCCGGCATCCAGTGGCCGGAGTTGATCGACTCCCTGCTCCGGGTGCAGGGCGGTCGGGGGCCACAGTGGGGGATCGTCCAGAAACAGGGCGTGGACCGCATGAGCATCGGCGGCGCCCTCGCCGCCAACGTGCACGGGAGCGGCTTGCGGTTGAAGCCATTCGTCGGGGATGTCGAATCGTTCGTGCTCGTCGATGCCGACGGCGTCCCCTGGACCTGCGACCGCAGGATGAACGCCGACCTCTTTCGCCTGGCCATCGGCGGCTACGGACTCTTGGGGGCCATCTCTTCCGTCCGGCTCCGGCTCGCGCCCAGGCGGAAGCTGGAGCGGGTGGTGGAGGTCATCGAGGTGGAAGACCTGATACCCGCGGTCGAGAAACGGATCGCTGATGGATTTCTGTATGGGAACTTCCAGTACGCGACCGACGAGAGTTCCGACGACTTTCTTCGGAAAGGGGTCTTCTCCTGCTACCGCCCGGTGGACGAGAGCACGCCCGTCCGGGAGGGGGCGAAGGACCTATCAGAGGAGGGCTGGCGGAAGCTCCTGTACCTTGCGCACGCGGACAAGAAGCGGGCTTTTGAGATCTATTCCACCGATTATCTGTCAACGTCCGGGCAGATCTACTGGTCGGACACCCACCAACTGACCGTCTACGTCAATCAATACCACGCGTGGCTGGATCAGAAGCTCGGCGCCGCGGAGAATGCCACCGAGGTGCTCATCGAGTTTTTCGTGCCACGAAATGCGCTGGTCCGCTTCCTTGAGGATGTCCGCAAGGACTTTCGCAGGAACAAGGTCGATTTGATCTTCGGTTCGATCCGGTTCATCGAGAGAGACGACGAAAGTTTCTTGGCCTGGGCCAAGCAACCGTACGCGTGCGTGGTCTTCAATATACATACCGTTCATACCCCGCTGGACCTCGAACGGTCAGCTCACACCTTCCGTCGGCTTGTGGACCTGGCGATCCGTTATGGCGGGAGTTACTACCTGACCTACCATCGGTGGGCCACCCGCAAGCAAGTGGAGGCATGCTACCCGCAGTTTCCCGAGTTTCTGAGGCTCAAGCGGGACTATGACCCCGGGGAACGGTTCCAGAGCGACTGGTACCGCCACTACAAGGCGATGTTCGCGGATGCTCTCGGGTAAGATAGATCGAGTGGAGTGGCATGAATCGAAAAGCCGTGGTGGCGTGGACGCTCTACGATTTCGCCAACTCCGCGTTCGTGGCGGTCATCCCGGCCACCGTGTACTCGAAATACTACGCGCTAACGGTGGTGGGCAACGAGCGCGGGGAGGGGGATTTCTGGTGGGGGTTGTCGGTGACCACCTCGATGGCCATTGTGGCGCTCTCATCTCCGCCCCTCGGAGCGATCGCGGATCATTCGGGGGTTCGCAAGCGCCTCCTGTTCCTCCTCACCTACGTGAGCGTCGCCGCCACGGCCCTCATGGCGACGGTGGGGAAGGGTGATGTGCTCTGGGGGTGGTTCCTCGCCGTGGTCGGGACGGTGGGCTTCGAGGGCGCCATCGTCTACTACAATGCCTACCTCCCTGAGTTGGCCCCGCGCGAGTGGCAGGGGCGGCTGTCGGCGTATGGCTTTGCCGTTGGCTACCTCGGGTCGGCTGTCGCCCTCGGCGCGGCGTTGCCCTTCGCCCTCGCCGGCAACTACGCCGGGACATTTTTGGTCGCGGCGGCGCTCTTCGGTTTTTGTGCGATCCCGGCCTTCATCTGTCTACCTGGTGACCAGCCCGGCACTCTCAGCCTTGCGGGGGCGGTCCGGGTGGGTTTTGTCCAAACCCGGGCGAGCCTCCGCCGCATCCTCCGCTCGCCGCCCCTGCGCCGCTTCCTGCTGGCCTACCTTTGCTGGGAGGACGGCATCAACACCGTGGTGTTCTTCTCGTCGGTCTTCGCCGGCCACACGCTCGGGTTCACGACCCCCCAGGTCATCCAGCTCTACTTCGTCGTCCAGCTCTCGGCCCTTCTCGGCGCCTGGTGCTGGGCGCGTCCCACGGACCTCAGGGGGCCGAAGTTCGTCGTGATCGTGACGCTTCTCCAGTGGTGTCTCGTGGTCGTCGCCGCCTACTTTGTCCAGACGAAACTCCAGTTCTTCATGGTGGCGGTCCTGGCCGGGACAGGGCTCGGGGCGATCCAGGCGGCGAGCCGGACCTTCATGGCCACGCTCATCCCGAAGGGGCAGGAAGCGGAGCTGTTCGGCTTCTACGCCCTGGTCGGGAAGACGTCGGCCATCTTCGGGCCGATGATCTTCGGCCTCACCTCCCGGCTCACCGGCGGCAACCAGCGGATCTCCATCGTCATAATCGGCCTCCTCTTCCTCGCAGGGCTCCTCCTGCTCTGGCCCGTGAAGGCGGGCGGCCCCACCGCGGGACAGCAGGCGGAGCGCTGAGAGCCGGAGCGGGTCATCAGCCCGAGCCGATGACGCTCGCCGAGCTCATCCAGCCCATCGCCAGAAGGTTGCTCGCGCTCGTCCCCGTCCTCTTCGGGATCAGCCTCCTGGTGTTCATCCTGAACGCGGTGGCCCTCGGCGACCCGGCCCGCGCCATGCTGGGGCAACGCGGGGATCCCGAAGTGATCGCCCAGATCCGCGAGGACTACGCCCTGGACCGCCCGCTCTGGATTCAGTACGCGACCTGGATGGGCCGGCTGCTCCGGGGCAATCTCGGGCGCTCCTACCACCAGCAGCGCTCTGTCAGCGAGGTGATTGCCGAACGGTTCCCAGCGACGCTCAGGCTGGCGGTCGCCGCGACCCTGATCGCCGTCGTGGCCGGGCTGACGATGGGGATCGCCGCAGCTCTCAAGCCCGGGAGCGCGCTGGATCACCTCCTGATGGGGGCCGCGGTCGTCGGCATCTCCACGCCGGTCTTCTGGCTGGGGCTCATGCTCTCGCTCCTCTTCGCGGTATGGTTGGGCTGGTTCCCCGTCTCCGGGTATGGCGACGGGGATCTCGCCAACCTCGTGCTCCCGGCCCTGACCCTGGGCGCGCTGCACACCGGGACGATCGCCCGGATGACCCGCTCGAGCCTGCTCGAGGTCATCCGCCAGGACTACATCCAGGCCGCCCGGGCCAAGGGGCTGGCCGAAGTCACGGTCATCGGCAAGCACGCGCTCAAGAATTCGCTCATTCCGGTTGTCACGGTGATCGGGATCGGCCTGGCCGACCTCCTGGTGGGCGCGCCCCTCACCGAGACGGTCTTCGCCTGGCCGGGACTCGGCCGGATGCTTATCGCCGCCGTGGGCCAGCGGGACCTTCCTGTTGTGATGGGCGCGGTCCTCGTCTTTGCCGTGATCTACGTCCTCGGCAGCCTGCTCGTGGACCTCGCCTATCTCGTCATTGATCCGAGGATTCGCCGTGAATGACCGCGGCCCGTTCCGGCATCACGGGGTCCAGGTCGGGGGCGCGCTCGCGGCCCTCTTCGTCCTCGCGGCGCTCCTGGCGCCATGGCTCGCGCCCGTTGATCCGCACGCGATCCCCACGGGCCTCGCCGCGGCGGCGCTGCTCCCGCCCGGCCCCCCGCACGCCCTCGGCACCGACGCGCTTGGCCGGGACCTCCTCTCCCGGGTCCTCTACGGGGGCCGTGTCTCCCTCATGGTGGGGGTTGGCGTGGAGCTGGTGACGGTCCTCGTCGGGACCCTGATCGGGCTTATTGCCGGCTACTGTGGAGGGTGGGTGGACGGTCTCCTGATGAGGGTGACCGACGTGGTGATGGCCTTCCCCTCGCTGATCCTCGCGATCGGCCTCATCGCAGTCTTCGAGAAGCCCGGACTCGACAAAGTCTTTCTGGTTTTGGTCCTCCTGGGATGGACCACGATCGCGAGGGTGGTGAGGGGCGAGGTTCTCTCGCTCAAGACCCGGGAGTACGTCCAGGCGGCGCGGGCTCTCGGCGTTCCCGGCACTATCATTCTGTTGCGCCACCTCCTCCCCAACTGCCTGGCGCCGCTTCTCGTGGCCGCCACCATCGGCGTCGGTGGCAACATGGTGGCCGAGGCGGGTCTGTCGTTCCTGGGGCTGGGCGCCCAAGCCCCAACGATCTCCTGGGGGGCGATGCTGGCGGAGGGGCAGACATTCCTGGCCTCGGCCCCGTGGGTCGCCGTCTTTCCGGGGCTCGCCCTCATGCTCGCCGTCCTCGGCATCAACCTCCTCGGCGACGGCCTCCGCGACCTCCT
>CAYRZF010000088.1:0-2627 GCA_964428805.1 uncultured bacterium
CGCTTCTCGGCCAATACATGGGCGGGTAATCCGCGGTTCGTGAAGCTGTTGGTCAACGCCACCGTCCTCACGATGGATCCGGCGCGGCCAAGGGCGGAGGCCCTCGCCATCCGGGACGGCCGTCTCGCCGCCGTTGGCTCCACTGAAGAGATCCGCCGGCTCCGAACGCCCGATGCCGAGCTTCTCGACCTGGCCGGCAAGACCGTCCTTCCCGGTTTCGTGGATGCCCACAACCACTTCGCGATCGGTGCCCTGGAGGGGTTCTGGGCCGACTGTCGGACTCCTCCGCTCGGGTCGATGCCTGAAATCCAGGCCCGGCTGAGCGAGGCATCGGCCCGCTGTGCTCCGGCCGAGTGGGTTCGGGGGTGGGGGTATCACCAGGCGAACCTCGCCGAGCGGCGGCATCCGACCCGCCAAGAGCTGGACGAGGCCGTCCCGGACCACCCGGCGATCCTCATGCACTTCTCCCACCATCAGTGCGTCGCCAACTCGCGGGCCCTGGCCGCGGCGGGAATCAGCCGTGGGACGTGCGATCCTCCCGGCGGTGAGATCGCCCGGGACAAGAGCGGCGAGCCCACGGGCCTTCTCTTCGAGCGCGCGATGGGGCTCGCCGAGTCGAAATCGCGGGAAGGCTGGGAGCAGCGCTTCTCGGAGGTAGCGGCGGCGACGAGCCGCCGCTACGCCGGGGTCGGCATCACGACCGTCCAGGACGCCGCGGTCTCCCCCTCGATGGCTCGCCACTATCTTGAAGCGGCGCAGGCCGGCCAGCTCGGCATCCGGATCCAGATGATGGCGGTGGGGAGCCGGGGATGGTTTGAGGCACCCACCGAATGGGTCCGGGAGCGGGCGTGGCAAATCGCCGGGCCCAACCTGCTCCCGGGACCGTTGAAGGTTTTTGTCGATGGCGGCTACCGTTGCGCCATGCGCCGCATCAAAGACGGAGAGACGGTGACGAGCGGCTTCCTCTTTTACGAGAGCGGGGAGCTGGCCGATCTTCTGGTTGCCGCGTGGCGTAGGGACTGGAGCGTCGTGTGCCACGCTATCGGCAACCTGGGAGTCGAGACGTGCGTCGGCGCCATCGAGGAAGCGCTCCGCCGCGAGCCCGGCGGGGAAGGGAAGGTCCGCATGGATCACGCGATGTTCCTGACCCGGGACCTGATCGGTCGGATCAAGGCGCTTGGGATCTGGGTCGTCGGTCAGCCCTCGTTCCTGTACGACTTGGGACCGGTTGACGCGGGAGAGGGGGTGCTCGTCAGGCCGTTCGGAAGAATCCTGGATGCCGGGATTCCGCAGGCGTTCTCCTCGGACTTCCCGTGCGGGACGCTCTCCCCGCTCGTGGGGATCTATGCGGCGGCGACGCGGCGGGCGCGCAGCGGGGAGGTGGTGGATCAGGAGGAAGCGATGTCAGTTCAAGACGCGCTTCAGGCCTACACCATCAACGCCGCCCGGGCCGGCGGGCTCGAGGGCGAGTGCGGAAGCCTCGAGCCCGGCAAGCGGGCCGACCTGATCGTCCTGGACAGGAACCCCCTGGAGGTTGCCCCGGATGAATTACCCCGCCTGAAGGTTGTGAGGACCTTCGTGGCAGGACAGGAGGTGCTGCATGAGCAAGGGTGACGAGCTGCTTCGCGAGATTGCCGAGTGCCAGGCGGAAATCCTGAGGCTTCAGTCTCGCATCACCGAACTGACCGAGCAGGCTTACCGGGCCACCCGGGTGGCCGCCCACTGGGACCGGTCGCTCTCCGGGAAGATCACCGGCCTCTGCTATGGCGTGTTAGCCCACCTGGAGGAGCTCAAGCGCCTGCTCAAGGAAGAAGCCTGACGGCGAGCCTGGGGGCGGCGTGACGTGGGGAGGAGACCGCGCCGTGCTGGTCGCCGTGGTGGAGCGGGCGCTGTGTGAGGTGCTATAATCCTTTCCCTCGGGACGTCCAACCAGGCCCCTCAACCGCGCCGACACGATGGAGGGATACGACATGCCGGTTCGCATCGGTGACGAAGCGCCGGATTTCACGGCCGAGACCACGGAAGGAAAGATCCGCTTCCATGAATGGATCGGGGACAAGTGGGCGATCCTGTTCTCGCATCCGAAGGACTTCACCCCCGTCTGCACCACCGAGCTCGGCTACATGGCCGGCCTGAAACCCGAGTTCGACAAGCGCAACACCAAGATCATCGGCCTCAGCGTCGATCCCGTGAGCGATCACAAGAATTGGCTCAAGGACATCGCGGACACGCAGGGGCACGCGGTCAACTACCCGCTGATCGGCGACGCGGATCTCACGGTCGCCAAGCTCTACGACATGCTCCATCCCAACGCGCTGGGTGGCAAGCGCACCGCGGGGGACAACGCGACGGTACGCTCGGTGTTCGTCATCGGGCCGGACAAGAAGGTCAAGGCGATGATCGTCTATCCGATGAGCACCGGCCGCAACTTCGACGAGGTGCTGCGCCTGCTCGACTCGGTGCAGCTGACCGCGAAGCACACGGTGGCGACGCCGGTCAACTGGAAGCCGGGTCAGGACGTCATCATTCCCACCACGGTCTCGGACGAGGAGGCGAAGAAGAAGTATCCGCAGGGCTTCAAGACGCACAAGCCGTATCTGCGGACCGTGTCGCAGCCGAAGTAAGGC
>CAYRZF010000088.1:2727-8271 GCA_964428805.1 uncultured bacterium
CTGAGGCCTGAAAGTCCTTGACCGCCCCGAGCCTATTGTGCTAATTCAGCACGAGCGGGCGCTGACTCAACCTTCCACTCCCTCGACACCGCGAGGATTGAAGTGACTCAAGCTATTGGTTTTATTGGCCTTGGTATTATGGGCCGTCCCATGGCCAAGAACCTTGTCAAGGCCGGATATCCCCTGGTTGTCCACAGCCGGAGCCAGGGGCCAGTCCAAGAACTGGTCGGGGTCGGTGCCAAGGCGGCCCCCTCCCCGAAAGCGGTGGCCGAGCAGGTGGAACTGCTGATCACCATGCTCCCCAACTCCCCCGACGTGGAACTGGTCGCCCTGGGCAAGAACGGGATCATCGAAGCCGACAACCAGCGCTTGATCTTCGTGGACATGTCCACGATCTCGCCGATCGTGTCGCAGAAAGTCGCCGAGGCGCTCGGGCCCAGAGGCGTCCGGATGCTCGACGCGCCGGTCTCGGGCGGGGAGAAGGGCGCGATCGAGGGCACGCTCTCGATCATGGTGGGCGGGGAGAAGGCGGTCTTCGACGCCGTGCTTCCGGTTTTTCAGGCCATGGGGAAGACGATCACTCATCTGGGCCCGTTGGGGGCGGGCGGGTTCACGAAGCTGGCGAATCAGATCATCGTCGCGGTGAACCTCACCGCGCTGGCCGAGGCGCTGACGCTGGCGGCCAAGGCCGGCCTGGACATCGAGCTGACCCTCAAGGCGCTCGGGGGAGGCCTGGCGGGGAGCCGCTGTCTGGAGCAGAAAACGCCCAACTACCTCGCCCATACCTTCAATCCCGGCTTCAAGATCGACCTCCACTACAAGGACCTCGGTCTCATCATGGAGGCGAGCCGGGCGCTCGGTGTTCCGCTCCCGACCACGGCGGTGGTCCAGGAGCTCTTCAACGCGCTCCGCCAGAAGGGGCGTGGCGGGTTGGACCATTCGGGGGTTATCACCCTCTTGGAGGAGCTGGCCGGGGTCGAGGTGAGGGCGAAGAAGTGAGGGCGAGCGTCGATCGAGCGGGACTGGACTCCCAGGGCCGGGCTCCCGTCATCAAGATCCGGCGGGTGCGGAAGGGTGATCTCTCCAAGGTCAGGGACGTCATCGAGCAGGCCTTCGGCGACTTCTATGAACGGCAGCTCGGCACCCGTCCGCGCCAGGTTTTCGGTGGGGCCCAATACGTGCATCACCGTTGGCTCATGGAGCCGTGGGGGTGCTTCGTCGCCGAGGAGGGGGACGGAAAGATCGTCGGGGCGGCGGTGGCGGTGATCTGGGGAAGCCTGGGGCTCGTGGGCCCCGTGGCGGTTCTCACCACCTACCAGAACCAGGATATCGGCCAGCAACTGATCAAAGCCACCCAGGGATTCTTCGACGAAAACAAGGTCACGCTCCAGGGCCTGGCGACGTATCCGTCGAGCCCCAAGCACCTCCTCCTCTTCCAGAAGTTCGGCTACAAGCCCAAGGGGCTCGTGGCCATCACGTCGAAGCCCCTGGACCGCCGCGAGATCATCCAGGCCACCCAGCCCGGAAAGCCCGCTGTCTCCGTCCGCCGTTTTTCTGCGCTGGAGGAGTCGAAGAAGAAGACTGTCATGCAGAAGGTGCGGCGGATCACGAACTCGATCTACCGGGGCCTGGATCTGGGCAAAGAAGTGGAGATCGTGGATGGGCTCGCCCTGGGGGACACCCTGCTGCTGGAGAAGGGACGCGAGTTGATCGGATTCGGCATCTACCACATGCCCGGGGTCAGTGAGGCCCCGCAGGGCTCCCTCTACGTCAAGTTCCTGGCCATTGACTTCCGCCATCGGAAGCCCGAGCACTTCCACGGGCTGATGGCGGCCCTCGAGGAGCTCGCCCACGGAGCGGGGCTCCAGCGGGTGATCGCGCCGGCGTACACGTATTACTGGGGGGTGTACCAGGCACTTCTGGAGCGGGGCTACTCGATCGATTTCACCATGGTCCGGATGAAGCGGGGCAAGCTCGAGGAGTACGAGCGGCCGACTGACCTGGTGCTGGACGACTGGCGCTGAGGCGCCCCATGATCCCGCCGAGGGGTGCGCTGGCGGTAGGGCTCCTCTTGCTCGCCGTGTTAATCGGCGCCCCGCGGCCCGCCACCGCCCACGCGCTGGTCCTGGAGTCCTCCCCACGAGCCGATGAGGTCCTCACGGTTTCCCCTCAGCGGATCTTCCTCCGGTTTAACAGCCGCATCGAGAAAGCGCTCTCCCGCATCACCCTGACGGATCCCACGGGTCGTGCCGTCCCCCTCCCGGTGGCGGCGCCTGACCCAACGCCCAACCATCTTGTTGTTCCGGTCCCTCCGCTCGAGCCCAGCCAGTACCTCGTCCGGTGGAAGGTCCTCTCCGCCGACGGCCACGTGACCGAGGGGGCATTCGGCTTCGCCGTGGCGACGCCGCCGTGATCCCGGGCCGCGCCACGCCTGAAGGGACCGACGCCTACCGCCGCCGCAGCGGAAGGGAGACTGTGCCCGAGCACTTTCGCTCGTTCGCGGGATGCTGGCTCTCGTCGCTGGGAATCGGGACCTACCTCGGCGACGAGGACCCTGCCACGGATGAGCAGTATCGGGACGCGGTCATCCGCGCCCTGGAACTGGGCCTCAACGTCGTGGACACGGCGGTCAACTACCGCCACCAGCGGAGCGAGCGCGCCATCGGCCAGGCGCTCTCCGCCCGGGTGGGTAAGGGCGCGCTCCGGCGGGAGGAGGTGGTGGTCGCCACCAAGGGCGGCTTTATCCCCTTCGATGGCGCGGCGCCGAGAACCCCCGGGGTGTACTTCACGGAGACCTATGTCCGCCCCGGTATCATCGCCCCGGACGACGTGGTGGCCGGCTGCCACTGCATGACGCCGCGCTACCTCGCCGATCAGCTGGAGCGTAGTCGCCGGAACCTGGGGCTCGAGACGCTGGATATCTACTACGTGCACAACCCCGAAACGCAGCTCGGCGAGGTGGACCGCGCCGAATTCGTGAAGCGAATCCGCGCGGCCTTCGTGTTTCTGGAGTCCGCCGTGAGCGAGGGCAAGATCGGGTGCTACGGCACCGCGACCTGGAATGGATACCGCCAGCCCCCGACGGCGCGGGATTACCTGTCGCTGGCCGAACTTGAAAAGGTTGCCCGGGACGCGGCGGGTGAACGTCACCACTTCAGGGTGATCCAGCTCCCCTACAATCTCTCGATGTCCGAAGCGTTTACCGGGGCAAACCAGACGGTGGACGGCGAGGCGGTCTCGCTGCTGGAAGCGGCCCGTCGGCTCGGGATTTACGTCATGGTGTCTGCGTCGATCTATCAGGGTCAGTTGAGCCGGAACCTCCCCGCCGTCCTGGACGAGCACCTTCCCGGCCTGACCACCGACGCCCAGCGCGCGATTCAGTTCGTCCGCTCCACCCCGGGGGTTGGGACGGCCCTGGTCGGAATGAGGCGCGTCGCCCACGTGGAGGAAAACGCCGCGCTGGCGAGGGTCGCTCCGGTGCCCTGGAGCGAATTTCAGAAGCTCTTCAAGGAATCCTAGTGGAGCTGGTGGTCTGCCGGGACCCGGCCGCCCTGGCTCGTCGGGCGGCGGATTATTTCCTCGACCGGGTCCGCGCGAACCCCGACCTGAACATGGCCGTCCCCGCCGGCCGGACCCCGCGGCTGATGTACGCGCTCCTCGCCGAAGCCCACGGCCAGGGCCGTGTCGATTTCTCGCGTATGCGGGTGTTCTCGGTGGACGAGCTCTGCCCGCCGGCTCCCCCCGACGGGTATTTCTGGCGTCAGGTGCGGAAGGAATTTATCGCGTGGGCGGGAGTGCCGACGGCCCGTCAACATCCGCTCAGAGTGGATCGGGCTGACCTCCACGCGATGTGCCTCGAATGCGAGGAAACGATCGCCCGGGCGGGCGGGCTCGACCTCGTCATGCTCGGGCTCGGCCCCAACGGCCACATCGCCTCCAACGAGCCGGGGAGTCCGTTCGACTCGCGCTGTCGCCCCGTCCAGCTTCTCCCCTCGACGGTGGACTACATCCTGACCGATGAGGTGATTCAGGGGGCAGTCTCCGACCGCGCCGTCACCCTTGGGATCGGGACAATCCTGGAGGCACGCGAGGTTGTGGTGCTGGTCAGCGGAGCCGGCAAGCGGGAGCCGCTCTCCAAAATGCTCGACGGACCCATCACGCCTGATGTGCCCGCCTCAGCGCTCCGACGGCATCCCCGCTGTGTCATCCTCGCCGACGAAGCCGCTGTCGGGGTCCGGGCCGGGGAATGAAGAAGGTTGAATTTCGCCGGGGGGTGGTCTAGGGTAGTGAGCCGTGGCTACCACATCCATGGTGCGGAGGATCCATCACGTGGGCATCGTCGTCGAAGAGCTGACACGCGCCTACGGCTTCTACCGCGATACGCTGGGCTTGCCGCTGCTCAAGGAGGTCGAGATCAAAGACCAGGGAGTCCGTGTGGCGCTCCTGGCGGCCCGCGAGGGCGAAATCGAGCTTCTCGAACCTGTGCAAGCCGGGACCGGGGTGGCCCGGTTCCTGGAAAAGCGCGGCGAGGGGCTCCACCACCTCTGCTTTGAGACCGAAGACGTCGATGCCAGCCTCCGTAGCCTCAAGGCTTCCGGAGTCGCGCTGATCGACGAGACGCCGCGGGATGGCCTGGCGGGACGCATCGGCTTTCTCCATCCGCGGGCCTGCGCCGGTGTTCTCGTCGAGCTGGCCACCCCGGTGAACGGATCTCATTCTGCGACCTCACCGCTCAGGCTCAAGCGCGTCGTCATCGGCTCCCACGATCCCAAGGAGACCGCCCAGATCTTCCAGCGCCTCTTTGCCCTGCCCGAGCAAGGCATGAACGGCGGACCACGCACGATGCTCTCGGTGGGGCGGGGAGCCCTTCTCCTTGTTCCCGCCGATGAAGTGGGCGGGATGGAGGGCATGGTGGCTCTTTCAGTGGTTGCCGAGGATCTGACCGCTGTCGGCGAGCGGCTCCGGAACGCCGGGGCAGCCATACTGAGCGGAGCGGGGGAACTGACCGTGGAGCCACGCTCGAGCCACGGTGTTCATCTCCACATCAGCCGCTTCGAGTGAGCCGGCCAACGCAGCAATCCTCCGTCGTGTACAGCGCATTGGTCTTCGATGTTGGGAACACCCTGGTCCGGACCGCTGATTCGGTCGAATCCGCCTACCTGCGGGTTTTCGCCCGCCACGGAATCCCAGCCGAGAAGATCCGGCTCTTCAAGCAATTCGCGGGACGACCGAAGCACTTCCTCTTTTCGGAGGCGCTGGGTGATATCCCGGGCAAAGCTGGAGTGGTGCGTGCATGTATGGCGGAGTTCGAGAAGATTCTCGCTGAAGAAGTGGGGCATATTGCCGAGCTCCCCGGGGCCTCCGACTGTCTCCGCCGGCTCCGATCGCACGGTTGGCGTATCGCGATGGCAAGCGGGTTCCCTCGGGTGGTAGGCAGGGCCATCCTCGATCGCTTCGGGTGGGATTACCCGCTCGTCTGCGATGAGGACGTCGAGGAGCATCGCCCCGCACCTGATCCGGTGCTGAAGGCGTGCGCGCTGCTGG
>CAYRZF010000089.1:0-8158 GCA_964428805.1 uncultured bacterium
TCGTCCTCGACAACAAGCTCCTGATCGTGGCCGGCGCCCTCGACGGCTCCTCGGGATTCATCCTCTCCGTGATCATGTGCCGGGCCATGAACCGGTCGTTCGCCAACGTCCTCTTCGGCGGCTTCGGCCAGGTGCAGATGGCGGCGGGGGCCATCGAGCAGCGGCCCGTCCGGAGCGCCTCGCCCGAGGAGGCCGCCCAGATCCTCGAGGCCGCAGCCTCCGTGATCGTGGTCCCCGGCTACGGCATGGCCGTGGCCCAGGCCCAGCACAAGGTCCGGGAGCTCTACGACCTGCTCACCCGGCGGGGCGTGGACGTGAAGTTCGCCATCCACCCCGTGGCGGGCCGCATGCCCGGCCACATGAACGTGCTGCTGGCCGAGGCCGACATCCCCTACGACCGGCTCACGGAGATGGAGGAGATCAACCCCGACTTCCCGCGGACGGACGTCGCCCTGGTGATCGGCGCCAACGACGTCACCAACCCCGCCGCCCGCCACGACCAGGGGAGCCCCATCTACGGCATGCCGATCCTGGACGTGGACAAGGCCCGGACGGTCATGGTGATCAAGCGGAGCATGAGCCCGGGCTTCGCCGGCATCGACAACGAGCTCTACTACATGGACAAGACCATGATGCTCTTCGGCGACGCCAAGTCCTTCGTCGGGGAGCTGGTCAAGGAACTTGCCGGCGCCCGCGTCGGCGCCTGATGCCGGCCGGAGGTGCAGGCGGGGTGAGCAGCGTCAGCGCGGGGGCTCGTAGGCGCAGAGCGGATCGGAGCCGAGCGGGTCGTCGGTGGCCGCGTAGGCGCGGGCGCGGGAGCCGCCGCAGATCGCCCGGAACTCACAGCGCCCGCACCTGCCGCCGAAGTATTGCGGCACCCTGAAGGCGCGGAAGAGGGCCTCGCTGTGGGAGGGGGTCTCTTTAGAACCCTTTCGTGAGGATGACGATGAGGTTGTAGTCGAACTCTTTGGCACTCGTCACGGGAAGCTGGATCCCGCCCCGGAGATTCCAGCCCTTCGCGGGCTCGACGCTGATGCCCGGGGTCAGATAGAGCTGCACCCGCTCCTTCAGCTCTTCGTCTCCCCTGACTCTCGTCACACTGTTCAGCTCAAGGATCAACCCCAGCCGCTCGAGGAGGGAGTAGGTCGCCGTCAGGTTGGCGGTGACCGTCTGCGCCTTGTCCGGCCGCACCCGGGGTTCGCCCTCCTCTTCCGGCTCGACGCTTCGAGGCACGTTGAGCTGCCAGCTGTAGAAGGCGTCGGCCTGAAGGCTCACCGGACCGAACACTTTGCCGGCGGCCACGAAGGGGGCGACGGCAAACTCGCCCCCCAGCTCCCGCCGTTCGCTCCCCGTCGGGAAGGTCAGCTTGAGGCCTCCCGAGAGGGCGAACTGACGCGCGGGAAGAAGCAGGGGGGCATATTTGACCATCAGACTGACATCGCCGAACCCCGCGACGGTGGGCTCGGTGTCCCTCGGGTCGCGGATGTTGAACGGGACCGCCAGCTTGAGTCCAAACCATGGGACCGGAGCGTACTGGAGGCTACTCAAGGCCAGCCCGTAAGTCCGCTCCGTCCGAGATTTGGAGGTCGTGAACGTGCCCTCCACCTCGGTCGCCGGTGTGGCCCCCTCGGTGACCAGGGTGGAGGGCAGACTGACCTCCTCGGCCTTCTCCTCCTCCCCGCGAGCGAGGGCGGGGAGAGCGGCGCTCAGACCCATTATGATGAGCCCCACGACCGCGATTCCTTTCACCCTACTCATCACGCCCGTTCGCGAGCGCTCGGCGAAGACGCTCTAGCGGAAGACCAGCGCCAACACGTCAGAGAAGCTGTGGTCGATGGCCTCCGCATTGTCGAAGACCGAAATCCCGAAGTGGTAGGTCTTCCTGGGCTCGAAGACCACGTCGATCTTGTTCCCGTCCTTGACCGCGTTGGGGCCCGGGTTGAGGGCCCGCGACATCTCCAGGGTCCAAACGCCGTTCAGCCACCGCCCGTAGGCCCTGATGTCGGCGTTGGACCCGGTGGGTTCCCCTCCGGGCCCGGCCATCGCACAGTTCCCACCGACGAAGTAGGGCCACGCCCTGCGCCCTGAGAACTACGCCGAGGAGCGTGGGAGACCGACCGCCACGGCCTCACATCACATTCCTTCCGTCTTTGCCTTCAGAAGTCGCTCTAACGCCCGGCTCGTAGGCGCAGAGCGGGTCCGAACCGAGGGGGTCGTCGGTGGCGGCATAGGCCCGGGCCCGCGAACCGCCGCAGATCGCCCGGAACTCACAGCGTCCGCACTTGCCGCTGAAGTACTGCGGCACCCGGAGGGCCCGGAACAGCACCTCGTCCCGGTACACCTCCACCGGACTCTGTCGCTTCACGTTACCGACGACCAGCGGGAGGAAGCCCGACGGCTGGATCTCCCCGGTGTGGGAGATGAACATGATGCCGTTGCCGTCCCGGATCCCGAAGCCGCGCCGGAGCGGGTGGCGCCGGACCTCCTCGGGCGAGCGCCCCTCAGCCCTGAGGTGCTCGAGCGCCACCCGGCGATAGTGAGGCGCTTCCGTCGTGGTGATCTGAAGCCCGTCCGACCGCGAGCACCACCAGATCCACTGCAGGAGCGATTCACACTCGCCCGGTGCCAGCTGTCCCAGCACCCGCCCGCGACCGACCGAGATCAGGAAGAAGAGACTCCACCGCTGGGCGCCGAGGGATGACACGAGGCGGTGGATGGCCGGGAGATCATCGAGCGTCTCGGTCGTCACCAGCGTGTTGATCTGAAGGGGGATGCCTGAGTCCAGGATGTCACGCGCAGCGTCCAAGGTGAGCCCGAAGGTCCCCGGGACGCCGCGGAGGCCATCGTGTCGCTCGGGGTTCGAGCCGTCCAGGCTGAGCGACATCGCCCCAACGCCGGCCGCCTTCAGCGCCCAGATCTTCCCGCGCGTCAAGAGAGCGGTGGCGCTGGGGGCCACCGAGACCGGCAGCCCCGCGGCCACCCCATGCTTGGCGAGCGCGAGAAAGTCGGGCCGCTTCAACGCATCGCCACCCGTGAGGATCACGTGGGGAGCCGGGGTGCCGAACTCCGCCAACTGGTCGAGGAGCCGGAATCCCTCAATCGTCGTCAGCTCCTCGGGGTCGCGGTTGGGTATAGCTTCGGCCCGACAGTGGCGACAGGCAAGGTCGCAGGCTCGCGTCAGCTCCCAATAGACCCGAAGCGGCGCCTCGGCGAAGACAAAGCTCATGAGCCGCGCACGTAGTCCCGCTGGGCGGCGCCGAGGTAGATCTGACGGGGACGGGCGATCTTCTGCTCCGGGTCTCCCCGCATCTCCTGCCACTGAGCCAGCCAACCGGAGGTCCGCGGGATCGCGAAGAGGACCGGGAACATCTCGACGGGGAAGCCCATGGCCTCGTAGATGAGGCCGGAGTAGAAGTCCACGTTCGGGTAGAGCTTGCGCGAGACGAAGTAGTCATCCTGGAGCGCGATCCGCTCCAGCTCCAGCGCGATGGGCAGGAGCGGGTTCGGCCGGGTGACGGCGAAGACCTCGTCCGCCATCCGCTTGATGATCTTGGCCCGTGGGTCGTAGTTCTTATACACCCGGTGGCCGAACCCCATCAGTCGGGTCTTCCCCTCCTTCGCCTGCTTGATGAACTCGGGGATCCGATCCTTGGAGCCGATGGCCCGCAGCATCCTGAGCACTGCCTCGTTCGCGCCGCCGTGGAGCGGGCCGTAGAGGGCCGCCGCCCCCGCCGCCAGCGCGCAGTAGGGATCCACCTGCGACGACCCCACGCTCCGGACGGCGTTGGTGGAGCAGTTCTGCTCGTGGTCGGCGTGGAGGATGAAGAGCACCTCCAGCGCCCTCTCCAGCACGGGGTCCGGCTTGTACTGCACCTCCGTCGTCTTGAAGAGCATGTTGAGGAAGTTTCCCGTATAGCTAAGGTCGTTGTCCGGGTACGCATAGGGCATGCCGAGGGAGTGCCGGTACGCGAAGGCGGCCAGTGTCGGCATCTTGGCGATGAGCCTCACGATCTGAAGTTTGCGGGTTTCCTGATCCGCGCCGTTCTTGGCCTCGGGGTAAAAGGTCGAAAGCGCGGCCACGGAGGAAATCAGCATCCCCATGGCGTGGGCGTCGTGGTGGAAGCCGTCCATGAACTTCTTCAAGTTTTCGTGGATCCAGGTGTGGTGGGTGATCTGCCACGTCCAGTCGGCCAGCTGGGCTCTCGTCGGGAGCTCACCGTAGAGGACTAGGTACGCCGTTTCCAGGTAGGTGGAATGCTCGGCGAGCTGCTCGATGGGGTAGCCCCGGTAGCGGAGAATCCCCCTGTCGCCGTCGATGAAGGTAATGGTGCTTCGACAGGAGGCGGTGTTCATGAACGCCGGGTCGTAGCTCATGACACCGAAATCATCCTCGGAGACCTTGATCTTCCGGAGATCCGTGGCGCGGATGGTTCCGTGCTCGATCGGCACCTCGTAGGTCTTACCGGTGCGGTTGTCGGTGATCGTCAGGCTGTCTTTGCCCATGGGAAGCCTCCTTTTCCCTTTTCGGTATGAGCCTGCAAGCAAAATGCCGGACTCTTTCCAGCAAAGAACGCCGGAAAATCAAATGGATATACTTGGCCATGGCGGGGAGTGGGTAGAGGCTCGCCGCCTCATGCGGGGCGCTGCCGCCCCACTTCCCCGGCGCTGGCCTGAGCCTCCCTAACCGCCGCCGCCGGCCTCCCAGCCGGGGCGCAGGCGCCGACTCTCCCGATAGGGGAAGATGTCCATGACTTCGCCCGCGGTATGCCGCGCTTGCATCTTTCGCCAGAAGCCTGGGCTCAACAGGTCGCGATGCGCCCGGAGAAAGACCTCGCGCACGTTCCCCTGCAGCCCCATGAAGGTGATAAATTCCTCGGGAAAGAGATCGCCGTCGCCCACATAAAACCACGGTTCTGATGCGAGTTCCTCGTCCAGGTCCCGCGGCTGCGGCATGTCGCGAAAGTTACAATCCATCAGCGAACAGAGCTCATCGTAATCGTAGAACGCCACACGCCCGTGCCGGGTGACGCCGAAGTTCTTCAGTAACAGATCGCCCGGAAAAATGTTCGTCGCCGCCAGATCTTTGATCGCTTGGCCGTACTCAAGCGCCGCGGCGGCGCCGGCGGGTTCCTTCGCCTCTCGGAGATACAGGTTGAGCGGCGTCATCCGCCTTTGCGTGTAAAGATGCTTGATGACCACTTGCCCGTCTCCGACGGACACGCTGTCGGCCGCCGTCTCTATCAGCTCCGCCAGCAACGCATCCGAAAACCGATCTCGGGCAAACGCCAGATGCTCAAATTCCTGCGCGTCTGCCAGGCGGCCGGCCCGATCGTGGTTGAACACCAGTTGATACTTTTTCAGCACGTCCCGGCGCGTCGTGGTTTTCGGGAACGGAATCTTGTCGCGTATCACCTTGAAAACGACATCGTACGACGGCAGCGTGAACACCACCATCACCATGCCCGGATCGCCGGGGGCGATCTCAAATTTATCCGAGGAGCGCTCGAGATGGCGGAGCAGATCTCGGTATAGTTCGGTCTTGCCGTGCTTGTTGTAGCCCAGCGCGATATACAATTCGGCGATGCGCTTCAGAGGCATGATGGACTTCAAGAACTGAATCACGTCGTGCGGCCGTTCCACTTCGACGTGAAAGTAGGAGTGGGTGAAGCTAAACACAATGCTGACTTCGTCCTCGGTCAGCAGCGCGGTATCCACGACAATGCCCTGACCCGTATTGAGCAGGGCGAACGCAAGCGGCACGAGCCGGTTCCCGCCACGGATTCTCCCGATGAGATACGCGCCCTTGTTCCGGTAAAAAACCGCCTTGAGGACTTCGATCACCTCGATGGGGTGCTCCCCTGCCACGACCTGCCACTGTGCCTCGATTTCAGCCGCCCCCCGTCGGGCGTCGAGGTCGATGTCCTGATGCGCCACTGAGAAGGAATAATCCGCCAGTATGTCCTTGACCAGCGCCGGGATCGACCCGCGCCAGACATACGTCCGATACACCGGTTCGTCCGGCGGCGAGGGGGGCGCGTCGAAGTCCGAGTCCACGTATTCAATTTTCGGATCCACGCCCACCGTGGCGAAAATCCGCCGGGTGACCGAATTGAAGAAGGTTTCCGCGAGCTCGAAATCCGGGCGGCGGGAAATCGACTGGGTGTACGCAGCTTTCATTTGCGCCCAGACCGTCCGATCCTGCGTGTCCTCACCGACGATCTGGCGGACGTCAGAGATGATCTGCGTGACCACGCGGGGGTACAAGTCCAGGCGTTCCCGCGCGTCCTGCTGCATCCCGAGCCACTCCTGATGTTCGAAGCGGGATCGGGCACGACGCGTGACCTCCTTGAATTCCCGCTGGTAGGTCTCGAACGCGTGCCGCATCGCGTCGGCGCAGCGCTGAGGCAGGGAGTGGTTCCCGTGCTCAGGACGCATGCGTCACATGTGAGCGATCACGGCGTCTCCGAACTCCGAGCATTTCACTTCCTTCGCCCCCTCCATCAGCCGCGCGAAGTCGTAGGTGACGGTCTTGCTCCCGATTGCGCCATCCACGCCCTTGACGATCAGGTCGGCGGCTTCGGTCCAGCCCATGTAGCGCAGCATCATCTCGCCGGAGAGCACGAGCGAGCCGGGGTTCACCTTGTCGAGATTGGCGTACTTGGGCGCGGTGCCGTGCGTCGCCTCGAACACGGCGTGGCCAGTAGCGTAGTTGATGTTGCCGCCCGGCGCAATGCCGATCCCGCCGACCTGCGCCGCCAGCGCGTCCGACAGATAGTCACCGTTCAAGTTCAGGGTCGCGATCACGTCGAACTCATCCGGCCGGGTCAGTACCTGCTGGAGCGTGATGTCGGCGATGGCGTCCTTCACCAGCAGTTTGCCCGCCGCCACCTCGCCCTTTTGCTCAGCGTTAGCCCTCTCTTCGCCCTTCTTCGCTTTCGTGCGCTCCCACTGATCCCAGGTGTACACCCTGTCGGCGAACTCGCGCTCGGCCAGCGCGTAGCCCCAGTTGCGGAACGCGCCCTCGGTGAACTTCATGATGTTGCCCTTGTGGACGAAGGTCACGCTGCGGCGCTTGTTGGCCAGCGCGTACTGGATCGCTGCCCGGACCAGGCGCTCGCTGCCGTCGCGTGAGACCGGCTTGAGGCCGATGCTCGACGTTTCGGGGAACCGAACCTTCTTGTACATCTGGGGGAAGGTCTCTTTGAGAAACGCGAGCACCGTTTTCACGTCCTCCGAGCCTTGCTCGAACTCGATGCCGGCGTAGATGTCTTCCGTGTTCTCGCGGAAGATCACCATGTTCACCTTCTCCGGATGCTTGACCGGCGAGGGCACGCCCTTGAACCAGCGCACCGGCCGCAGGCACACGTACAGGTCGAGGAGCTGGCGCAGCGCGACGTTGAGCGATCGGATACCGCCGCCGATCGGCGTGGTCAGCGGCCCCTTGATGCCCACGAGATACTCGCGGAAGGCTTCGACGGTTTCGTCCGGCAGCCAGGTGTTGAACTTCTTGAACGCCTTCTCGCCGGCGAACACCTCCATCCACTCGATCTGGCGCTTGCCGCCGTAGGCTTTCTGCGCCGCCGCATCGAACACGCGCACGCTGGCGGCCCAGATGTCGGGGCCCGTGCCGTCGCCTTCGATGAAGGGGACGATCAGGTGATCGGGCACGCGCAACTTGCCGTTTTGAACGGTGATCTTCTCTGGGTTGGGCATGGGTTCAATCTCCTCTGAGCGGGATTCCCCCGTGGGCCGCCGGAAGCCCGCGCCCGGAGCCTCTGCCGGTTGGCCAGGCGGCCCACCCGAGCGTGAAGAGGCGCGGCCGATGGAGGCCCCGCGGCGAGATCCTACCACCACCCTCAAACAGTCGAAAGGGCCTTTTCGCTCACTTCCGGGTTCGTCGCTCCTTTGGCGGGCCTTTTCTTAGGTGCTTCTCCACCCAGGTGAACGCGGCCACCGCTGTCGGGAACCCTGAGGTGGTGACCGCCAGTAGGACCACGTGCTCGATCTCCTGCGGCGTCGCCCCGGCCTCCCGCGCCCGCTGGGCGTGCGATCGGACGGCCCCCTCCAGCCGCCCGCCGATCGCCATCCCCAGCTTTACCAGCTCCCTTGTCTTTTGATCAAGGGGGCCCGCCTCGTGGGCGGCTCCGCCCAAGGCTTC
>CAYRZF010000090.1:0-7974 GCA_964428805.1 uncultured bacterium
ATGACGAAGGGGCGCCTCCTGATCGTGGATGACGAGCCGGACATGCTGGAGAACTGCACCCGCATCCTGGGCAAGGCCGGCTACGAGTGCCTGACGGTGTCTGACTCGCTCAAGGCGATGCCCCTGCTGGAAGCGGAGCGTCCGGATGTGCTCCTCACCGACCTCAAGATGCCCGGCGTGGACGGTCTCCGGCTGCTCCGCCAGGCGCGCCAGGTGGACCCCCAGATGCCCGTGATCATCCTGACCGCCTTCGCGACGATCGAGTCCGCAGTCGAAGCAATGAAAGAGGGCGCCTTCGATTACGTCTCCAAGCCGTTCTCCGTGGATCAGCTCAAGCTGGCGGTGGACCGTGCCCTCGCCCAGCGCCGCCTGGCCGTCGAGAACGTCCGGCTCCGCGAGCAGCTTCGCGGGACCTACGGCTTCGAGAACATCGTGGGCCGGAGCCCGGCCATGGCCCAGGTCTTCGAGCTGGTGCGGAAGGCGGCCCGGTCCGAGGCGAACATCCTGATCGTCGGGGAGTCGGGGACGGGCAAGGAGCTGGTCGCCCGGGCCCTCCACGCCAACAGCCCGCGGGCAGCGGAGGCCTTCGTCCCGGTGGATTGCGCCTCGCTGCCGGAACAGCTCCTCGAGTCCGAGCTGTTCGGCCACGAGAAGGGCGCCTTCACCGGCGCGGTGCGGACGAAGCCAGGCCTCATCGAGGTGGCTCATCGGGGCACCCTGTTCCTCGACGAGATCGCCGAGCTGCCCACCGGGCTCCAGGCGAAATTGTTTCGGGCGCTTCAGGAGCGGCAGATCCGGCGGGTCGGCGGGACCCGGCAGCTTGACGTGGACGTGCGACTCATCGCGGCGACGAACCGCGACCTTCGCGATCTCGTGGTCAAGGGGCAGTTCAGAGAGGAGCTCTACTACCGCGTCAACGTGATCGCGATCGCGTTGCCACCCCTCCGGGAGCGGAAGGGGGACGTGACGCTCCTGGCCCACACGTTCCTCAAGAAGTACGGGCAGGGGCGGGAGGTTCCCCTCAAGGGGTTCGAGCCCGAGGCAATGCAGGTTCTCGAAAACTACTCCTGGCCCGGCAACGTGCGCGAGCTCCAGAATGTCATCGAGCGGGCGTGCGTCCTGGCGGAGGGAGAAACCATCACGGCCCGCGATCTGCCCGCTCATCTGCGGGTTCCATCCGCCGCCACTGCCGGCAGAGAGAGTCCGTCCCTCGCAGGTCATAACCTCCCCCTCAAGGAGGCCAAAGCCCAGTGGATGACCCAGCTCGAGGCGGCATATCTGGCCGAGCTGCTCCAGCGCCACGACGGCAATGTCTCGCAGGCTGCCAAGGCGGCAGGGATCGACCGCAAGACCTTTCACCGGTTGATCAATAAGTACGGCATCCGCGAGACGGGCGCGCGCCGCTAGGTCTTCCCCAGGCGGGGCGACAGCGCCCCACTCTCGTCGCCGTCCGCTCACGCGAACTCCCTGCCTCTCCTGACTTTTCTCGCTGGGATTCGGGTTACGTCTGGTCGGCTCTCCTGTTCGAAGTGCTCAAAGGTCGGGGCCGATCTGCACCATTGGGGCGCTCTCACCCCACTTCATCCCGGTCGCAATCCGGCGCCGTTGGCTGAACCGACTGGAATTGTTGACGTTCCGGTTTGGCATCGAGGTTGCTCAATTGATTGGGATGGAGACTGTGTAACGAAACGAAGGAAGAGAGGGGAGAGCGATGAAACTCAGGAAAATTCTGGTTCCCCTGGACGGATCCGCGCTGGCGGAAGCGGTGCTGTCGAGGGCCATCGAGCTGGTAAAGGACTCGGGAGCGAAGGTGGAGCTCCTCCGCGCGGTCGAAGCTCACACGATACCGGGCGTTGACCCCACCGAAGCGCAGATTAAAGTCGTCGCGGAAGGTGAGGCCTACCTGGCAGATGTGGCCGCCCGGCTGAAGGCGGACGGAATCGGGGACGTGGCGACCTCGGTCTGGTACGGCCCGGCGGCGTACGCAATCATCGAGGCGGCCCGGCTTCGCAAGGTGGACCTGATCGCGATGACGACCCACGGCCGGAGCGGGCTCGGGCGTCTCATCCTGGGAAGCGTGGCGGAGTCGGTGCTGCGCGGGACTACGGTCCCGATCCTCCTCGACCGCGTTGCTGAGGCGCCGGTGGAACGGCCGACGGCCGAGGGCGTGGCCGCGCCCTGGCCTGAGATCCGGCGTGGCTGAGAGGCAACACGCCTGCCCCACAGAAAGGAGTCGCGCGATGAAGAAGATTCGGAGAATTCTCCACCCGACTGATTTCTCCCGCGCCTCGGGTGCCGCCTTCACGGAAGCCGTGGCCGTGGCCAAAGCGAATCGGGCTGAGCTGTTGCTCGTCCACGTCCTCCTGCCACCGACCCCGTTCATCGCCGACGGCTATGTTGCGCCCAGGACCTACGCGGACCTGGAAGCGGCAGCGCGCCGGGGAGCGCAGCGGCAACTGGCGAAGCTGTTGGCCAAAGCCAAGCAAGCCAAAGCGCGGGTCAAGGCGGTGCTGCTGGAGGGTGTGCCCTACTACCAGATCCCGCGGGTGGCCCGACGCATGCGCGCGGACCTGATCGTGATGGGGACGCACGGCCGGACGGGGCTGCCGAAGTTCTTCCTGGGGAGCGTGGCCGAGCGGGTGATTCCGCTGGCGCCCTGCCCCGTGACGACGGTCCGCGGGAGGTAAGGGAGGTAACGAATGAAAATCGCAAAGATCCTGGTCCCCCTGGATGGTTCCCCTGTGGCGGAGGCGATCCTTCCGTTCATCGAGCAGATCGCCGGCCCGCTGGACATGGAGATCGTCCTCCTCCGCGTGGTGCCGCTGACCTCCCTTGACGTGGACGCGATGGCCAAACAGGTTGGAGCCGGGGATCCGATCCTCAAGGAGTTGGACGCGCAGGGATACCTCGAGCCGCGAGTGGAAACGCTCAAGGCCAGGGGGATCCGCGCCGGCGCTCGCGTTCGGATCGGAGATCCTCCGACCCAGATCGTGGCCGCGGCCGAGGAGATCGGGGCCGACTTGATCGCGATGACGACCCATGGGCGCAGCGGCCTCGGCCGGCTCCTGTTCGGCTCGGTGGCCGAGGCGGTCCTGCGCGCCGCCTCCGTCCCTGTGTTCCTGATGCGCATGACCGAACGGGCTCTCCAAGGCGCCGTGCCGGCAGCGGGGAAGTTAGGATGAACGTCAGCCGGATCAGAGGGAGGGATACCCCCGTGCCCACTGAGGTTTCGATCCTGCAGGATGCGCTCAGCATCGAGCTGATCCGCCGGCAGCTCTCGGCCCAAGCGGTCGGGCGCCAGATCTATCTGTTCGGCGAGGTGACCTCGACGAACGAAGTGCTCCGCAATCTGGCCAAGGCCGGGGCGCGGGAGGGGACCGTCGTCCTGGCCGAGGGCCAGACCGCCGGGCGGGGACGGCTCGGCAAGTCGTGGTTTTCACCGTTCGGCGTCAACCTCTACGCCTCCGTCCTGTTCCGGCCCGCCATCGGTCCGACGGAGGCCCCGGTGTTTTCGTTCATCGCCTCCCTGGCGCTGGCCGATGCGATTCGGGCGCTCGGGCTCCCCGCGGCCATCAAGTGGCCCAACGATGTGCTCGTGGAACGGAAGAAAGTGGCCGGGGTTCTCGCCGAGGTGGCCACCTCCGACGATCGGTTGAACTACGTGATCCTCGGCGTCGGGGTGAACCTCAACGTGGAGCACAAAGCGCTCGTGGCAGCGCTGGGGGAGGCCGGCCGCGCCGCGGGCTCGCTCCGGGACGTGGCGGGGAAGGCCATCGATCGGAACGCCTTCGCCGCGAGCTTCCTCAGCTTCCTCGACGAATGGCTCCTGGTCTATCGGGACCGGGGCGGCGCGGCCCTCCTCAGCGCTTGGCGCGATCGGGACATCCTGACGGGTCGCCGCGTGCAGGTGCGCGAGGAACGAATCACTTTCGACGGAAAGGCGCTGGGCGTCCACGCCGACGGGCAGCTCGTCGTGGAGGACTCGAAGGGCCTCACCCGGAAGGTCGTGTCGGGGGAAGTCCGCCTCCTGGACTGAAGGGGCGCCCTACCCCCGCCCCACCTGGGGTGCCGACGCCTCAGGTTGTGACCGACATGTCGAGTTATACTTCCCCCAACCCTTTATTTTCCGACGCCCCTGCCCCACCTCGGTGGTGGCACCTCGGTTGCAGAGTTGTGGGGCGGCGAAGTGAACCAGCGAAAGAGGAGAGTCAACAATGAACGGTAATGAGCACCTCGAAGAGCGAAGAGAGGCTTCGACGGCCTCGCTGGCCTTGGTCGTGGGGATCCTGATCGGAAGCGCGCTGGCCTTCGTCCTGGCCACCGCCCCGTTCTCGGCGCTCCTGGGCCCCAGCCAGGCCGCGCTGCCGGCCATGTTCCACGGGTTGGCGGCGTTCCTCTACCTGTTCGTAGGAACCATCGGGCTCTATTTGGCCTGGCGCCTCTGGACGGGACGGATCCGGGCCTTCGCCGACCTCCAGCTCCTGGCCGCGGTGTCCGCCACCTTTTCATTGCTGGCGATCATCTTCGGCAACTGGCTCTACATCTACTACCGGGCGAAGGACTCGGCCAGCCCACGCTCGTGGTTCATGGCCAACATGCCGGTGGTCCACAAGATCTTTTTCGAGTTCAAGGAGTTCATGGCGCTGTTCACCTTGCCCCTGACGGTGGCCGCCGCGTTCATCCTTTGGTACTACGGCGCCCAGGTCCTGGATCGCAAGTGGACGCGTTACACAGTGGCGGTGCTCCTGGCGCTGTCGTTCTTCTACCTGGTAATCGCCTTCGGGCTGGGAGCTGCGGTGACCAAACTGAAGCCCGCCTAGTCGGACGACGATAAGGAGAAAAGTTATGAGCGCGAAGATTCTCGAGCGGGACCCTAAAGTTGAGGTGGCGTGGACGCCCGCCGTGAGCCGGCCCATTCCGAGCGGGCCCGCGGTGGCGGCCATCATCTCTGCCGTCCTGGGAATGATCACACTGGCCGTAGTGAACTGGGGGACCGCCGCTTCGAAAGAGCTCAATACATGGGTCCACGGGATCGGCAAGCTCTGGATGCCGGGCGCCGAGGGGATCGGGCCCTACTCGGGGAAGGAGACCCTCTCCCTCCTGGTGTGGATCGGGAGCTGGGTTGTGCTTCACCTCGCGCTGAGGAACCGGGAGCTGAACCTGGGCCGGTGGCTGATCGTCTTTCTCGTCGGGGTAGGCATCGCCACGACCCTGCTCTGGCCACCGGTGTTCGAGTACCTGGCGGGACACTAACCTTCTCAGGAGGAGGAGAACACTATGAAACGCGCACTCACGATCGCCGCAGCGGTTGTCCTGGCCGCCCTTGTTGGCGGCGCTGCGCTGGCCCAGATGGGGGAAACGCCGCAGGTCCCGAGGGGGCCGGAGCAGATCTCGAAGATGATGGACCTGATGGCCCAGATGCAGGACCAGATGAAGCATATGCAAGAGCAGATGAAGGGCGGAGCGGGCATGGGGCCGATGCAGGGACGCATGGGCCAGATGATGGGCATGATGGGGCAGATGCAGGGGATGATGACCCAGCACCAGGAGATGATGAAGCAGTTGTGCCCCCGGGCGATGGGTGGACCGGCTCCCAAGCAGGGCGGCTAGTGGCCCTGGAGGCGCGGTTGACCGAGCTGGCCAGGCTGAAAGGGGCGACGACCCCGGTGGTGAGCGTCTACCTGAACACGCGCTGGGCCGAAGAGCACCAGCGCGAGCGGGTCCGGGTTTTTTTGAAAACCGAAATCCGGAAGGCCCGCCGGGGCGGGGGCGCCAGGGGGATCGGCTCTGACCTGGACTGGATCCGGGCAGAGGGAGAGGCGCTCATCACCGAAGGCCGGTTCCCGGAGGCCCATGGAGTGGCGCTCTTCGCCTGCCAGGGGCTGGGTCTCCGGGAGGTCTTCCCGGTGCGCGTTCCGTTCGAAAATGCCTTCGTGGTGGCGGCCGCTCCCTTCCTGCGTCCCCTGGCGGCGGTGCTCGACAACGCTCCCTCGGCGCTGGTGGTCTTCGTGGACGGCGAGAGCGCCCGGCTCATCCCGGTCGACGCCGAGGGGGCGGGCGAGGAGGTGGCCCTCGTCAGCGAGGTCCCCGGCCGTCACCGCCAGGGCGGCTGGGCGCTGCTGGCGCAGTCCCGCTACCAACGGCACATCCAGGATCACCGCGGGCGCCACTTCGAGGCTGTGGCTCAGGCGCTCGTCCACCTGGCTGAGGGGAATCAAATCGAGCATATCGTGATGGCTGGAGAGCCGCGGACGATCGTGGCCTTACGCAAACACCTCCCGCGCCGCGTCGCCCGGCGGATCGCCGGGAACATCTCCGGCGCCCGTCACGAGTCGGCGAGCGTGCTTCTTGGCCGCGCGGCGGAGCTGCTGGTGAACCTGGAAGGGAGGGAAGAGGCAAAGGCGGTGGACGCCGTCCTCACCGAGGCGGCGAAGAGCGGGCAGGCCGTCGCGGGAGTCGAGGAAACTCTCGAGGCGGTCAGCCGGGGAGCAGTCCATCGCCTTTACCTCTTAGACGGGTTCAGCGAACCGGGCCGGGTCTGCGTGGAATGCGGCGCGCTCCAGCGGGGATCCGGCGCAACCTGCCGCCTCTGCGGGAAAGCGACCAAGGTCACGGAGCTGGGCGAGGCGGTCGTGGATCGGGTGATTGCCGCGGGGGGCAAGGTGGAGGCGATCGGAGTCCACCAGCGGCTCGCGCGCGTCGGCGGGATGGCGGCGCTCCTCAGGTATCCGCTCTGACACGGGGGGCCCGAGGCGTGAGCTGGGGCGCAACCTGATCCCTGCTTTCGCCGAGGTGGAGCTCCTCTGCCCGCGCGAGGAGAGCCGGCGCCCGGGGCACGCCCCGCGCGCCATCTACGCTCGGAGCGGAGGCCCCCAGCGACAGTCCCGGGGGCGGACGTTCCCTACGAGATGTCGCTTCACGCCGAGCTCACCTTGAACACGGAGGAGTGCGACCTGTGGACCCAGGTCCAGGAGATCCTGTACCTCGTACGGAGGCTCTCTCGGATAGCGGCGTTCCAGGACCTGCGCATGCAGAGGAGACTGCTGTGGGAGTGACGACTATTTCTCTCCTCTGCCCGCTCTGGGGGCACGTGGCTGAGGTCATCGCTCTCTGCGATGAGCGGGGCCTCGTCACCGTTTTCAGCTGTTCGCTGAGCGAGCAAGGGGCCGTCTGTCTGGCGCCGTGCGAGGTCGAGGTGCGGCGGCGGTGGGAGCTCGCGTAGTGACGCCGTGCCGCCGGCCAGAGCTCCCCGAGGGAGGTGACCTCCATGTTTGAAATTCCCGAGAGCGTGCTGGTGTTTGTGGCGCTCGTTCTAGCGCTTGTGGCCGCGCTGTTCGCCGCGGTACGGCACATCCCCGCGGGGACGCGAACGGTGGTCCGCAGGTTCTTGTGCCCGTTCCGCCGGACGGATGTGACCGTGGAGTTCCAGGAAGACCCCTTTGGCCACGGCCGCTATCTCGACGTGACGCGCTGCACAGTCTTCGGGTCGCGGTCGGCGATCACGTGCGGGAAGTTATGCCGCTATCTGACGAACTTTCCTGCTCGTCGGGACGCTCGTGGACACGAGGCATGAGCGACCCAAGTCGCATCGTCCGAGCCGGCGACGAGAGGCTCATTGTGTCTCCCAAAACCCTCATCGTGGACGATGAACCGGATCTGCTCGACACGTGCGTCCGCCTCCTCCGACAGGTCGGCCATACTTGCCTGACTGCCGCCGACGCGCGGGAGGCGATCGCACTGATCGACGCCGAGCGGCCGAACCTCGTTGTCACCGACTTCCGTTTGCCGACGCTGGACGGGCTGGCCATCACGCGACACGCCCGTCGCTGCTCGCCGCCAATGCCGGTGATTGTCACAACTGCCTATACCTCTCCCGATGCCAAGCGGGGAGCGCAGCAGGCTGGCGCCACCATCTTTCTTCCCAAGCCGTTTTCGGCGACCGAGTTCCTGGACGCCGTGCGTCGCGCTCTCGCC
>CAYRZF010000091.1:0-4593 GCA_964428805.1 uncultured bacterium
GGGGGCGAAGCCCCCCTCCGAGGAAGAGTATGACCGCGCTGGCTGCGTCGCCCGTCAAGGCTCCTGACCGCTCCCCCGCGGGAGAGGTGATCCTCGAGGTCCGGAACCTGGTCAAGCACTTCACGGTCGGCGGCGCCGGGCTCTTCGGTCGGAACGTGGGACTGATCCGGGCCGTGGACGGAGTGAGCTTTTCAATCCAGAAGGGGGAGACCCTCGGGCTGGTGGGGGAATCGGGGTGCGGGAAAACCACGACCGGCCGCTGCATTCTCCAGCTCGAGCGCCCCACCGCCGGGGAAATCATCTTCGAGGGACAGGACTTGACGAAACTCTCCTCCGCCCAGCTCCGTCCCATCCGGAGGAAGATCCAGGTTATCTTTCAGGACCCGTACAGCTCGCTCAACCCGCGAATGACCGTGGGCCAGATCATCGCCGAGCCCTTGGCGGTGCACGGGATTGTTCCCGACCGGAGCGCGCGGCAGGCCCGCGTGCACGATCTACTGTCCCGGGTAGGGATCCTGACTTCGCTGGCGGCCCGTTACCCGCACGAGCTGTCCGGCGGCGAGCGCCAGCGGGTTGGGGTGGCCCGTTCCCTCGCTATGGAGCCGTCGCTCATCATCTGCGACGAGCCGGTCTCCGCCCTCGACGTCTCGATTCAGGCGCAGATCATCAACCTCTTAGAGGAGCTCCAGGCGGAATTTCACCTGACCTACCTGTTCGTCGCCCATGATCTCTCCGTCGTTCGACACATCTCCGATCGGGTGGCCGTGATGTACCTCGGGAAAATCGTGGAGATCACGGACCGGCGGGCGCTCTATGAGGAACCCCTCCATCCCTACACGAAAGCCCTCCTCTCCGCCGTGCCGATCCCGGACCCTGCCGTGGAAGCCGCCCGCGAGCACGTGGTCCTCAAGGGGGAGGTGCCCAGCTCCATGAATCCGCCCTCGGGGTGCGTCTTCCACCCCCGTTGTCCCATCGCCATCGAGGAGTGCAGAGGGGGGGTGCCCGAGCTGAGGGAGGTCAGGCCGGGGCACCGGGCCGCGTGCATCCGCGTCTAGCCCATTGCCCTTGCCGGGAATCTCAGGGTAAGCTCGGGGCGTGAGCACTGTGCCGCGTCGCTTCCTGAACACTGCCGCCCGCGTGCTCGAGCGGGACGAACGGGTGTTCGCCGTACTGCTCACCGTCATCATGGTCGGGGGGCTGGCCACGCTCGGCCTGGCCCCGCTCAGGCCGCGGTACCGGATCGATCTCTTCTCCCTCGTGGTCAAGTTCGCCGCCTACAAGGTGGGCGTCTTCGCGCTGGTCACCGTCAACCCGCGCGCGACCCGCGCGGTGTTTCTCGGGGCGCTCGGGGTGGATTTGTTGCTCGTCTTCGTGCTCCTCTGGCTCACGGGTGGCGGCGACAGTCTCTTCTACCTCCTGTTCTTCCCGCTGGTCGCCGTCAACGCCTACTACTTCGGCCCGTGGGTCGGGCTGGGGGCGGCACTCGTCGCGGGAGGGCTGTATGCCGCCGCGGCGGCGCTGGCTCCCCCGTGGGTGGGTTGGACCCCGGTGGCCATCCTGGCGGCGCTCGTGGGTCTTCCCGCCTTCGCGCTGGGGCATGTCGCCGAGCGCGAGCGCCGGGCCCGCGGCGAGGTCGAGCGTCTCAACGTCGAACTCAAGGAGACGCTGGGTCGCCTGGAGGCCGCGCAGGAGGATCTGCTTGTCGCCGAGCGGATGGCCACCGTCGGCCGTCTGTCGCTCAAGGTCGCCCACGAGGTGAGGAACCCGATCAGCGCCATCGAGCTCAATGCCGAGATGCTGCAGGACATCGTCCGCGGACATCCCGGCTCGGACATGGAGGAGGCATCGGGCCTCGTGGGGGCCATCCGGGAACAGGTGGATGCCCTTGACGCGCTCACCGAAGAGTACCTGGCGTTCGCGCGCTTCCCCCGACCGAACTTCGAGGAGGATTCGGTGAACGAAATGGTCGAAGGGGTGGCTGAGTTCGTCCGGCCGCTGGCCACGCGGCAGGGCATCGACGTGAAAGTCATGTCCGATCCGGCGGTGCCGTCGATGGTGATCGATCGGACACTCCTGCGTCAGGCCGTGCTCAACCTGGTCAAGAACGGCCTCGAGTCGCTCTCGCGAGGCGGAGTCCTGACAGTGAGCACGCGCCGGCTGCCTGGAGCCGCGGAAATCGCCGTGAGTGATACGGGACCCGGGATCGCGCCGGCCGTCGCCGCCCGCCTGTTCGAGCCATTCTTCACCACCAAGCCCCAGGGAACCGGTCTGGGCCTCTCCATCGCCCGGCAGATCGTCGAGGAGCACGGCGGCGAGATCCAGTGGAGCAGCACCCCGGGCTCGGGAGCCACCTTCACAATCCGGCTGGCGCTCAAGGACGACGAGCATGGCTGAGGCGCCCACACTCCTGGTGGCGGATGACGATCCGGCGGTGCGCGAGAGCCTGGAGCGCACCCTGAAGCGCGAGGGTTACCGGGTCGTGGTGGCCTCGGACGGCCAGGCCGGCCTCGAGCGCCTCAAGGCCGGCGGGGTGGACCTCGTGCTGGCGGATCTCAAGATGCCCGGGCTCAGCGGCCTGGAACTCCTCCGCGCGGCCAAGACCGTGGCCCCCGACGTGGATGTGATCATGCTGACGGCCTTCGGCACGGTCGAGGAAGCCGTTCAGGCGATGAAGGACGGGGCGTACGACTTTCTCACAAAGCCGTTCCAGCGCGCGCAGCTCATCCGCCTCATCCGAAAGGCGCTCGAGCGGCGGGCGCTCATCGAAGAAAATCGCGCGCTACAGCAGAGGCTGGATGACCTGCTGAGGCAGGGGGCGGCGATCGGCACGAGCCCGGCCTTCCAGCGGATGATGACGCTGATCGAGCAGGTCGCCCCGAGCTCGGCCACGGTGCTGATCCAGGGGGAGAGCGGCACGGGCAAGGAGCTCGCGGCCCGGGCCATCCACGAGCGCTCCGCGCGCCGGTCGGGGCCGTTCGTCGCCGTCAACTGCGCCGCGCTCCCGGAGACCCTGCTGGAGTCCGAGCTGTTCGGCTACGAGAAGGGCGCGTTTACCGGCGCCACCGGGAGGAAGGAGGGCCGCTTCGAGCTGGCCGACGGCGGCACGCTGTTCCTGGACGAGGTGGCTGACCTGTCCCCGGTCACCCAGCCGAAGATCCTCCGCGTGTTGCAGGAGGGCGAGTTCGAGCGCGTGGGGGGGACCAAGACCATTCGGGTGGATGTTCGCATCGTGGCAGCCACCAACCAGGAGGTGGCCCACCTGATCCGCGAGAAACGGTTCCGTGAGGATCTCTACTATCGCCTCAACGTGATCACGATCACCGTCCCTCCGCTCCGCGAGCGGCGGGAGGACATTCCGGTCCTCGCGCATCACTTCCTGCGCGTCTACGCGGCGAAAAACAACCGGCGTCTGGAAGGCTTCAGCGAGGAAGCGTTGGCCCGGCTGGAGACGTACTTGTGGCCCGGCAACGTCCGCGAGCTGGAAAACGCGGTGGAACGGGCCGTCGTTCTGGCCCGCGGGTCGGTGATCGAGATGGCAGACCTTCCCGGAAGCGTCGTCGAGGGTGGGCCGAGGCCGGATTGGGTCAAAGCCATCCCGCTCGGGACGCATCTCGAGGAGGTCGAGCAGCGCTTGCTCGAGGAGACCTTGCGGCACGCGAAGGGCAACAAGACCCTGGCCGCCAAGCTGCTCGGCATTGACCCCAAGACCGTCTCACGGAAGCTGAAGCAGGGCGGGGTCGAGGAAACTGACGAGGGATCGGCCGCCGTCGAGTAACGTTTGACAGGTCGTAGGGGCGGGGCTACGCTACCGCGGAGTTGGAAGGCTCTCCTTAGCATGCCCCGTTCAGTCCGCCCACGGGGCGGGTATCGATTGATCCCTAGAGGTTTGGCATGGACGATCGATCGGGCTGGAGCCGCGTGATCTGGGTTGTGGTCCTGGCGGGTTCCATCATCCTCGGGGCGGGTCTACGCCCGGAGGCGACAGCCCAGGACAAGCCCCGTTACGGGGGGGAGCTGGTCTTCGTGGTGCCGGCGGAGCCGCCCTCCTACGACGGTCACCGCGAGGACACCTTCGCGCTGATCCACCCGACGGCGCCGCACTACAACACGCTGCTGCGGGTGGACCCTACCGAGCGGAGCGGAACGAAGATCATCGGCGACCTCGCCGAATCCTGGACGATCTCGAAGGATGGCCGCACGTATACCCTCAAGCTTCGGCGCGGGGTCAAGTTCCACGCCGGCAGCGAGATGACGTCCAAGGACGTCAAAGCCTCGTACGACAAAATCATCAATCCGCCGGCGGGCGTCGCGTCCATTCGCAAGGGCGAATACATCGACGTAGAGGCGGTGCAGGCGCCCGACCCGTACACGGTGGTGTTCCGGCTGAAGTGGCCGTCGGGGTCGTTCCTCTCGTCGCTGGCCTCGCCGTCGAACTGGATCTACAAGGCGGACATCCTGGCCAAGGACATGCGCTGGTACGAGAAGAACGTCATGGGCACGGGCCCGTTCATGTTCGTGGAGCACGCCAGAGGCTCCCACTGGGTCGGGAAGAAGAACCCGAACTACTGGGACAAAGGGAAGCCGTATCTCGAC
>CAYRZF010000091.1:4693-7876 GCA_964428805.1 uncultured bacterium
TCGGCCTGAACGTCACCCAGCAGGTCCTCGAGTCCGCAAAATACTTCGAGGGTCTCCGTGGCGGCAACTATCAGGTCGGGATCGACTTCCAGTGCGGCTACATCGTGGAGCCCGACCTCGACCTCTACAAGTTCCAGTCGAAGGGGATCAGCCAGGCCAACTACGGCCGCTACACCGACAAGGCACTCGACGAGATCTACGAAAAGCAGAGCCGAGCAACCAACCCGGAGGAGAGGAAAAAGCACATCCGCGAATTCGAGAAGCGCCTCTTGGACGAGGAGGCGCACTATCTCGCGACGCTTCAGTGGCACCGGATCATCCCGCACAACTCGAAGGTGAGGGGGTGGACCATCACGCCGAGTCACTATCTGAACCAACAGCTCGACACGGTGTGGCTGGCGGAATAAACTTGGCCCGGGTGTTCCTCGAACCCAGGAGGTGTTTGATGCGTCGACTGACTTCTCTGCTCGCGGTCTTCCTTTTTCCCGTGTTCGCGTTGCCCGTGACGGCTCAGGAGAAGCCTCGCTACGGCGGGGAACTGGTCTTCGCCGTGCCCGCCGAGCCGCCGTCCTATGACGGCCATCGCGAGGAAACGTTTGCGCTGATCCACCCGACGGCCCCGCACTACAATACGCTGCTGCGCGTGGACCCGAATGACCGCACGGGCACGAAGGTGGTCGGAGACCTTGCCGAATCATGGACAATCTCCAAGGACGGCCGGACCTATACGTTCAAGCTTCGCAAGGGCGTCAAGTTCCACGATGGGAGCGAGATGACGTCCAAGGACGTGAAGGCCTCCTACGACAAGATCATCTTCCCCCCCGAGGGCGTCGCCTCGGCGCGCAAAGGGGCGTACGTCGCCGTGGAAGCGGTCCAGGCGCCGGATCCCTACACGGTGGTCTTCAGGCTGAAGTGGCCGTCGGCGTCGCTGCTCTCGGGGCTCGCCTCGCCGTGGAACTGGATCTACAAGGCCGACATCCTGGCGAAGGACATGCGGTGGTACGAAAGGAACATCATGGGCACGGGCCCCTTCACGTTCGTCGAGCATGTCCGGGGGTCGTACTGGGTCGGAAAGAAGAACCCGAACTACTGGGACAAGGGCAAACCCTACCTCGACGGCTACCGCGCGCTCTTTATCAAGGCGCATTCCGCGCAGGTGCAAGCAGTCCGGGGCGAGCGCGCGATGATTCAGTTCCGCAGTTTCACCCCGCCCGACCGGGACAACCTGGTCAAGGAGATGGGGAACAAGATCACCGTCCAGGAGAGCCCCTGGGACTGCGTCCTGCTGGGGGCGATCAACCACGAGAAGAAGCCGTTCGACGACAAGCGGGTGCGCCGGGCGCTGAGCCTTGCGCTCGATCGGTATCAAGGGTCACAGGCGCTCTCAAAGCTGACGTTCGTGAAGGACGTCGCCGGCGTCCAGGTGCCCGGGACGCCGTTCGCGACGCCGCAGGCGGAACTGGAGAAGCTGGCAGGCTTCTCGCGGGACATCGCGAAGTCCCGAGAGGAAGCGAAGCGGCTGCTCAAGGAAGCCGGGGTGCCTGGGGTGGCGGCGGGGTTCGTATTCACGCTCAAGAATCGCGCCATCCCGCACCCCTACGAGCATCTTGGCGTCTGGCTCATCGACCAGTGGCGTCAGGTCGGCCTCAACGTGAAGCAGGAGTTCGTCGAAGCGGCGGCCTACTTCGCGACCATCCGTGGCGGGGACTACGAGGTCGCGATGGACTTCCAGTGCGGCTACATCGTGGAGCCCGACCTCGACATATACAAGTTCCAGTCGAAAGAAATCAGCGACGCCAACTACGGGCGGTACACGGACAAGGTCCTCGACGAGCTGTACCAGAAGCAGAGCCGGGCGACCGATCCGGAGGAGCGCAAGAAGTACATTCGTGCTTTCGAGAAGCGGCTGCTCGACGAGGAGGTTCACTATCTGTTCACGCTCCAGTGGCAGCGGATCATCCCTCACAGCTCGAAGGTGAAGGGGTGGACCATCACGCCGAGCCACTACCTGAATAATCAGCTCGACACGGTGTGGCTTAGCGAGTAGCGGCGCGGAAGGCCCCTCACCTTTATCCTCTCCCCCGGGGGGAGAGGGGAGGGTGAGGGGCGAGGTCCCCATGGCCAAATACATCCTGAAGCGGCTCCTGCTCATGATCCCGACGCTGGTCGGCGTCGCGGTGCTGATCTTCATGCTCATGCGCGTCGTTCCGGGCGACATTGTCGAGTTGCGCTTCGCCGGTGAGAGCGCGTTCGCACAGAAGGAGTCGCTCGACATTGAGCGTGCGCGCCTGGGCCTCGATCAGCCGATCTGGAAACAGTTTCTCACGTGGATGTGGGGCATCGCGCGTCTCGACTTCGGCACCTCCATGTGGACCGGGGCACCCATCATCCAGGAAATCCGGCTCCGGTTCGCTCTGAGCCTCCAGCTCGCGGTCATGGCGACCGTCGTCGCCGTGCTCTTGGCCATCCCCCTCGGCGTGGTCGCCGCGCTCAAGCAGGACACGTGGGTGGACTATGTGGTGCGGGTGTTCTCGATCGCCGGCCTGGCGACGCCGTCGTTCTGGTTGGGCATCCTCTTCATCCTCGGGCTCCTGATCATCTTCAGGTGGCTGCCGCCGATGGTCTACACGCCCTTCTGGATCAACCCGTGGCAAAATATTATCCAGCTCATCTGGCCGGCGCTCGCTGTCGGGTACCGGTACTCGGCCGTCGCCACACGGATGACGCGGTCGGCGATGCTCGAGGTGCTCCGCGAGGACTATATCCGTACGGCCCGCGCCAAGGGGCTGCGGGAGAAGCTGATCCTCTCTCGCCACGCGCTCAAGAATGCGATGCTCCCGGTCCTCACGGTGATCGCGCTGGAGTTCGCCTTCCTGATGGGGGGGCTCGTCGTCACTGAGCAGGTCTTCAACCTCAACGGCCTGGGCCTCCTCTTCGTCGAATCCGTGGCCCACCGCGATTACACGCTCACCCAGGCGCTCGTGCTCGTCGTGGCGTTCGTCTTCATCTTCGTCAACTTTCTGGTGGATCTCATGTACGCCTGGATAGACCCTCGCATAAAGTTCCGCTGATGGCGGTCCAACTAACTTCGCCATACTGCGTTCTCGGTCATAGCCGATCCGTTCCTTTGCGGGCACCGCGTCCGGCCGAAGGCCGGCGTGGTCGTTACGCTCCGGTCGGCTC
>CAYRZF010000092.1:0-4524 GCA_964428805.1 uncultured bacterium
CTTCCAGCCCTCGCGCTCGGTGATCCGCGTCCATCTCTTCGACGAGCAGGCCTCCTACGCCCCCTATACCTGTTTTCAGTGCCACGAGGCGTGGTGCATGACGGCCTGCCCGGTGAACGCGATCGCCATCAACCCCGCCACCGGCGCCAAGGTGGTAGTGGAGCGGACGTGCGTGGGGTGCGCGCTCTGCACGATCGCCTGCCCGTTCGGAACGATCTTCTACAACCCCGACACGAAGAAGGCCTTCAAGTGCAACCTCTGCGAGGGGGACCCGGCCTGCGCCAAAGCGTGTCCCACCGGCGCGATCGTGTACGAAGAGGCGCCCGCCGTGGACTGGATGGCGCCGTGGTCGGAGAAGGTTCACTCGCGCTATCTCGAAGTCGTGGCCGCGGGAGGTGCGTGATGGGAGGCTGGGCCGGCAAGCTGCTTCGCGTCAACCTCACGAGCAGGAGATGGGCCGTCGAGCCGCTCAACATGGCCTGGGCCCGGGATTTCATCGGTGGCCGGGGCCTCGCCGCCCGCTACCTCTTCGCCGAGATGGACCCCACGGTGGACGCTCTCTCGCCCCAGAACAAGCTGATCTTCGCGACAGGCCCCCTGACCGGCACCAACGCGTCGTGTGGAGCCCGCTACATGGTGGTGACGAAGGGAGCTCTGACGGGCGCGATCACCACCTCCAACTCGGGAGGGCACTGGGGCCCCGAGCTGAAATTTGCCGGCTACGACATGGTGATCGTCGAGGGGAAAGCGGCCGAGCCCGTGTACCTCTGGATCTACGATGACGCGGTGGAGATCAAGAATGCCCGTCACCTCTGGGGGAAGACCACCTGGGAAACGGAGGACATGATTCGGGAGGAGAGCGGCGTCCCCGACGCGGTCGTCGCGTCGATCGGCCCCGCGGGGGAGCGGCTGGTCCGGTTCGCCTGCATCATCAACGACCGCCACCGCGCCGCCGGCCGGTCGGGAGTCGGAGCGGTCATGGGGTCGAAGAACCTGAAAGCGATCGCCGTTCGGGGCACGCGCGGCGTGACTGTGGCGAACCCCCGGGCATTCCTCGAGGCCACGTGGGCCGCCAAGGCGCGAATGGCCAAGAACCCGGTGACGGGGAGCGGTCTCGCGCGGTTCGGCACCCTGGCCACCATGGACCCGATCAACGAGGTCGGCGCCCTGCCGACGCACAATCACCAGGGCGGCCAGTTCGAGGGCGTCAAGCAGATCGGGGCGGGGGCGTTGAAGAAGTCGGGACGGCTTCTGGCCAACAAGGCGTGCTTCGCCTGCACGATCGCGTGCGGCCGGGTGACCAAGGTGACCGGCGAGGGCGCGGCGCGCTACATGATCCACACCTCGCGCAAGAACTGGGCCATGGCTGCGGAGGGGCCCGAGTATGAGAACGCTTGGTCCCTGGGCGCCGACTGCGGCGTCAGCGACCAGGACGCGATCCTCATGGCGAACTACCTCTGCAACGAGCTGGGGATGGACCCGATCTCCCTGGGCGTGACCATTGCGGCGGCCATGGAGCTCTTCGAGAAGGGCGTGCTCACGGAGCAGCAGTGCGGCATCGCGTTGAGATTCGGGTCCGGGGAAGCGCTGGTCAAGATGGTGGAGGAGACCGGCTGGCGGAAGGGGTTCGGGGATGAACTGGCGGAGGGCTCCATGCGTCTGACCACCAAGTTCGGCCACCCGGAGCTGTTCATGGGGGTCAAGGGGCAGGAGTTCCCGGCGTACGATCCGCGGGGCCTCCAGGGGATGGGGCTCGGCTACGCGACCTCCAACCGGGGGGCCTGTCATCTTCGCGCCTTCACCGCCGGCGCGGAGGTTTTCGGCAAGATGGATCGCACCGCCACCGAGGGGAAGGCCGAGCTGACCAAGAAGCTCCAGGACACCGGCGCGGCCGCCTACGACGCCCCGGGCCTCTGCTCCTTCGTGGACTCGGCCACGGGTCCCAGGGAAGTGGCGCCGATACTGGCGGCGGCGACGGGGGTCCCGTACACGGTGGAGGAGATCCTGAAAATCGGTGAGCGCATCCATAACCTCGAGCGGCTCTGGAATCTCCGAGCAGGGTTCACCGCCAAGGACGACACCTTGCCCCAGCGCATGCTCAGGGAGCCACCTCCCGCCGGGCCGAGCGCTGGCATGGTGAATCGGCTCCCCGAGATGCTGCCCCGCTACTACGAGATCCGGGGATGGGATGCCGAGGGACGCCCGACCCCGGCGAAGCTGGCCGAGCTGGGGCTCGCCACAATATGAAACGACACGTCGTTGTAGGCGGCGGGCCGGCGGGGATCTTTGCCATCGAGACGATCCGCGATCTGGCGCCCGACGACGAGATCATCCTGATCTCCGACGAGCCGGCGTACTCCCGCATGGTGCTTCCGTACTTCATGGCCGGGGAAATCCCCGAGGAGCACGTTTTCACGGGGAAGGACCGGTACTTCGAGCAGCTCAATGTCAAGACGTTGGCAACGCGCGTCAGCGCGGTTGACGCGAAGGGGAAGATTCTCACTCTGGCCGACAAGCCCACGATTCCCTTCGACACCCTCCTGATCGCCACCGGGTCGTCCCCGCTCAAGGTGGACATTCCGGGCGCGACGGGCCCGGGCGTTTCGAATCTATGGACGCTCGGTGACGCCCGTGCGATCCTCTCCCGAATCAACGGCAAGAAGGCCCGGGTCGTGTTCGTCGGCGCCGGGTTCATCGGCTTCATCGTCCTGAACGCCCTGGCCAAGGTCGGCTGTGAGCTCTCGGTGGTGGAGGTGGAGCCTCAGATCCTCCCGCGGATGCTCGACCGTCGGAGCGCCGAGCTGGCGACGGCTTGGCTCGCGAAAAAGGGGATTGCCTGCCACGTCGGGGTCCGAGCCACTGAGATCGGTGACCGAGCCGGCCAGAAGGTGGTCACGCTCTCCGACGGGCGGACGCTGACCTGTGACCTCGTGGTGATCGCCGTAGGCGTGAAGCCCAACATGGACCTCGTGAAAGGCTCGGGGATCAGGACGGGTTACGGAATCCTGGTGGACGACCACCTCAGGACGAACGTCTCCGACATTTATGCCGCGGGGGACGTGGCGGAGGGGACCGACCTCTCGACAGGCAACCCGGCGGTCCACGCGATCCAGCCCACGGCGGTGGAGCACGGGCGGGTGGCTGGGGCCAACATGGCGGGGCGGCCGATCGTGTACGCGGGCAGCCTCAGCATGAATATCCTGGACGTGGTCAAACTTCAGGCCGCTTCCTTCGGCCTCTGGCGAAGCGACGGCCGCGAGACGACCGTGGTGGAGAACCCCTCGCGCCAGTTCTACCGCAAGCTCGTCTGGGACGGGGATCGGATCATCGGGGCCATCTTCCTCGGGCCGGCCACCGACGTGGCGCTGCTGAACGACATGGGGATGGTCAAGGGGCTCATCCAGACCAAGACCCCGCTGGGCGAGTGGAAGGCCTACATCCAGAAAAACCCGATGGACATCCGCCGTCCCTACGTGGCCTCCCGGGTGGCCGTGACACTGCTGGATCAGACGCTGCTCGGAGCCGAGACCGGCGAGCGTCGTTATCGATACCAGGACGCGGGACCCGACTCCAAGCCGACGGCTGCCCATACCATCTTCGTCTCCACCAAGCCTTCGGGGTGAACGACCTCCGGCCGCTCGACGCGTTCCGGTCGCCGCGGTTCGGCCAGCCGCCGACCTTCATGCGCCTGCCCCACGTTCGGGACCCCGAGCGGCTGGACGTCGGGCTGGTCGGGATCCCCTACGATGGCGGCACGTCCTACCGACCGGGCGCCCGCTTCGGGCCGCGCGCGGTCCGCGATCAATCGGCCCTGATCCGTCCCTGGAATCCAGTCCTGAACGTCTCTCCCTTCGAGAAGCTCCGGGTCGCCGACTACGGCGACGTGGACGTGGTTCCGATCTCCATCGAGCGGACCTACGAGGCGGTGGAGCGTGAGATCGAGCGCCTGCTCGGGCACGGCGTGATCCCTGTCTCGGTGGGAGGAGACCACTCGGTGACCCTGCCGATTCTCCGGGCCGTTGCCAGGCGACACGGACCGGTGGGACTGGTCCATTTCGACGCCCACCCGGATACCTGGGACGAGTACTTCGGCTCCAAGCACTTCCACGGAACCCAGTTCCGCCGGGCGGTGGAGGAGCGTCTCATCGACCCGCGGCGGACCATCCAGATCGGAATCCGCGGCCCCCTCTACGGTCCCGGGGACTTCGACTTCCACGCCGAGCACGGGCTCGAGGTGGTCCGGATCGAAGCCGTGAAGGAGCGCGGGATCGGGTGGGTGAGCGATCGGCTCCGACGGCTGGCGGGCGGGCCGGTCTACTGCTCCTTCGACATTGACGCCGTGGATCCGGCCTACGCCCCGGGGACGGGGACGCCCGAAGTCGGCGGCCTCACGGCCTACGAGGCCGTGAGCCTCGTGCGAGCCCTTCAGGGACTCACGCTCGTCGGGGCCGACGTTGTGGAGGTCTCGCCGCTCTACGACGGACCGGGGCAGGTGACGGCGCTTCTCGCCGCGAACCTCCTCTT
>CAYRZF010000092.1:4624-7765 GCA_964428805.1 uncultured bacterium
GTCCACGCTGTGGTATAGTCAAGCCGAAGGATCCAGTCATGAAACGGCTGCTGATGCTGTCCCTTTTTTTCCCCTTCCTTGCCTTCGGGCCGAGCCCTGCCTGGGCTGCCCAGCCTGTCTCGCTCATCCAGATCGAAGGGGTCATCACTCCGATCACCCTCCGCCTGATCTCCACGGCCATTGACCGCGCCCAGGCGGAGCGGGCCCAGGCCTTGGTGATCCAGCTCGACACCCCGGGCGGCCTTGAGCGCTCCATGCGCGCGATCGTCCAGAGGGAATTGAACTCCGAGGTCCCGGTCATCGTTTTCGTGAGCCCGACAGGCGCTCGCGCAGCCTCGGCCGGCATGTTCATTACGATGGCGGGCCACGTGGCGGCCATGGCGCCGGCCACCAACATCGGGGCGGCCCATCCCGTGGCGGTGGGAGGCGGGCAGATCGACAAGGTGAGCGCGAAGAAGATCGAGAACGACGTCGCGGCGTTCGCCCGAACCATCGCCACCGAGCGGGGGCGGAACGCCGAGTGGGCTGAGAAGGCCGTGCGCTCCTCCATCTCCGCCACGGAGCGGGAGGCGGTGAAGCTCAAAGTGGTGGATCTCATCGCCGAGAACGTCTCCGATCTCCTGGTGAAGATCGACGGCAGGACGGTGAAGACTGTCAAGGGAACAGTCACGCTCCGGACCGCGGATGCTCCGGTTAAGAAAGTCGAAATCGGCTTCCGCGACAAGTTCCTGAACCTCATCACCGACCCCAACATCGCCTACATCCTGATGATGATGGGGATGCTCGGGCTTTTCTTCGAGCTGTCCAGCCCGGGCGTGATCCTCCCCGGCGTCGTGGGGGGGATCAGCCTCATCCTGGCTTTCTTCGCCTTCCAGAGCCTGCCGATCAACTATGCGGGGCTGCTCTTGATCCTCTTCGGTGTTGTTCTCTTGATCGCCGAGATCAAGGTGGTGAGTCACGGCGTGCTGACCATCGGCGGCATCATCTCGATGATCCTCGGCTCCCTCATGCTGTTCGAAGCGCCCGAGGCCGATCTGCGGGTCTCGTGGTGGGTGATCCTGCCGACCGTCGGGACGACGGCGGCGATCTTCGCCTTCGCGGTGACCGCCGGTGTCCGCGCCCTCTACCAGAAACCCTCCACGGGTGAGTACGGGCTGATCGGCCAGGTGGGGATGGCCCGCTCGCCCCTGGCCCCGGCCGGGCAGGTGTTCATTCAGGGCGAGCTCTGGCAGGCCGTGGCCGAGAACGGGGCGGTGGCCGAGGGGGAGCCGGTGAAGGTGACCGCCGTCGAGGGGCTGACCTTGAAGGTGACGAAGGCGACCGGAGCCTAGGAGGGCGCTATGTTCGGTCTCGAATGGCTGTTCAGTTTTGTTCCCGTCGTCGTAATCGTCCTGTTCATCATCGGCTCCTCGGTCCGGATCCTCCGGGAGTACGAGCGGGGCGTCATCTTTCGGCTCGGAAAGAAAGCCCGGTCGATCTTCAACCCCGGCGGCGCCGGCCTGGGCCCCGGCCTCCTCCTCCTGATCCCCTTCGTGGACAAGATGGTGAAGGTGAGCCTCCGCACCGTGGCCATGGACGTGCCGCCGCAGGACGTGATCACCCGGGACAACGTCTCGATCAAGGTGAACGCGGTGATCTACTTCCGGGTGATCGATCCGGAAAAGGCGATCATCCAGGTGGAGGACTACCTCTACGCCACCTCCCAGATGGCCCAGACGACGCTCAGGAGCGTCCTCGGCCAGCAAGAGCTGGACGACCTCCTCGCGGCCCGCGACAAGATCAACCAGCAGCTCCAGAAGATCATCGACGAGCATACCGATCCCTGGGGGGTCAAAGTGTCCACCGTGGAGGTCAAGCACATCGACCTGCCGCAGGACATGCAGCGGGCGATGGCCAAGCAGGCCGAGGCCGAGCGCGAGCGCCGCGCCAAGGTGATCAACGCCGATGGTGAATTCCAGGCCTCCGCCAAGCTCTCGGAGGCCGCCGAGGTGCTGTCGCGGTACCCGATCGCCATCCAGCTCCGCTTCCTTCAGACCATGCGGGAGGTGGCCTCGGAACGGAACACGACGACCTTCTTCCCGGTTCCCATCGACCTCGTCGCGCCGTTCCTCCGCGGGGCGGCCCCCTCGGAATCCGGCAAGCCCTGAGCGGGATGGAGATCGTCGAGCATCCCGAGTTGATGCAGGACCTCGCCGACCGCCTCCGGCGCGAGGGAAAGCAGATCGGCCTCGTTCCCACGATGGGCGCCCTCCACGAAGGGCACCTCTCCCTCATGCGTCGCTGCCGATCGGACAACGACATCTCCGTCATGAGCCTCTTCGTCAACCCGCTCCAGTTCAATCAGAAAAGCGACCTGGCGGCCTACCCGCGGGATCTGGAGTGGGATTTGAAGAAGGCCCAGGCTGTGGGTGTCGATCTGGTCTTCGCGCCGATAGAACAGACGATGTATCCGGAAGGGTTCCAGACGTTTGTGACGGTCGAAGAACTGACGAGACGCTGGGAGGGCGAGTTCCGCCCGGGGCACTTCAGGGGCGTGGCCACGGTGGTGGCGAAGCTGTTCACCATCGTGAAGCCCCAGCGGGCCTACTTCGGCCAGAAGGACTACCAGCAGGCCTTGGTAGTCAAGCGCGTGGTCCGGGATCTGTATCTCGACGTCAAGATCGTCGTCATGCCCATCGTCCGGGATCCCGACGGGTTGGCCCTGAGCTCCCGGAACGTGAACTTGAGCGGTGAAGAGCGCAAGGCGGCGCTCTCGCTGCACCGCTCGTTGGTCTTTGCCGAAGAGCGAGTCCGGGCGGGGGAGCGTGATGCCAAAGCGATCGTCGAAGGCATTCAGAAGATTGTCGAGGGGGAGCCCCTGGCCCGGATCGACTACATTGCCTGTTGCCATTCCGAGACCCTCGAACCCTTGGAGCGAAGCGAGGGGACGGTCCTCGTCGCGATCGCCGCGTGGATCGGGGACACCCGCCTCATTGACAACGTCTTGATCACCGACTGAACCTGCGAAGGCGACGTAAACCTCGTCCGGCCGGGGCAGGGCCGGGTGGACAAAAATCCCGCGCCCGGTGTATCGTAAGTCCCTGTTGCGGGGGGTTAGCTCAGTTGGGAGAGCGCGGCGTTCGCAACGCCGAGGTCGAGGGT
>CAYRZF010000093.1:0-7763 GCA_964428805.1 uncultured bacterium
CACGCGGTGGAAAAGATCCGCCGTCTCCAACAAGAAGACCCCAAATTACGCAAGACTGTCGAGACGCTCAGCCAGGAACTCAACTCATGACCGTCCGCGATCCAACGACTACCCACCGGAGCGTCCACAGCATCCCGCCCCCCGCTCCGCTTTTTTTCCGCTACCTTCCGCGTTCTCCCCGATATCCCTTTTCCGATTACTCCTATGACTACTATTTGTTTTAAATTACTTTAGACTAAAGATTCGTAGTCGCTAGACTCGGAGGATTGTATGGAGGTCGAACTCGAGCGTGACGCGTTTCTGAAGGGGCTCCAAATGGTGCAAAACATCGTGGAGCCTCGGCAGACCCTGCCAATCCTGGCCAATGTGCTTCTGGAGGCGGATGGGGATGCCGTGCAGCTTACCGCGACTGATCTCGCCGTCGGTGCGCGAGTATCCGTTCCGGCCAAGGTCGCGGCGAGGGGCTCGATTACGCTCTCGGCGCGGAAGCTTACAGAGATCGTGAAAGAGTTGCCCGCGGCGGCATTGGTACTCAAGGTACTGGAAAATGCCTGGGTGCAGCTTCGCTGTGGGGGGGTGTCGTACAAATTGGTGGGCCTGGCGGCCGAGGATTTTCCCGCCGTGGTCCCGACCTCTGCGCCGGTTTGGGTGTCGCTGGACGGAAAGGTGCTTAAGGAGATGCTCGCCCAGACGGCGTTTGCGATCTCTCACGATGAGAGCCGGTACGCGCTGAACGGGGTGCTTTTTTTGATTCAGGCGGGGAGGATCCGGTTGGTGTCGACCGACGGGCATCGGTTGGCCCTTGCCTCCCGATCCCTGGCGGATGGAGGCGGCAGCGGGAGCGGGATCGTGCCGCGCAAGGCTGTGCAGGAGGTGGTGAGGGTCCTGGGGGTCGGGGAAGAGGTGCAGGTAGCGCTGGTCGAGAATCAATTTATCTTGAAGATGCCGAACTTTCTTCTGATTGCTCGCCTCATCGAGGGGCAGTTCCCGAACTATGAGCAGGTAATTCCAAAGGGGCATCCGTGTCGCTTGATTCTTTCCCGGTCGGTGCTGGCGGCCGCGCTTCGTCGGGTGTCGGTCCTCTCAGAGGAGCGGACCAAGCCGGTTAAACTCCTCCTCTCCCCCGGAGCATTGAAATTATCGGCCTACAACCCCGAACTCGGAGAGGCCGAGGAAACGCTTCCCCTGGCCGACTACGCGGGAGAGGAAATGTCGATTGGGTTCAACTGTCGATACCTGTTGGACGCGCTTGGCGCGCTCGACGCCGAGCAAGTTGTGGTGGAACTCAAGGACGGATTGAGCCCCGGCGTCCTGAGAAGCCCGGAAGGGGAAGAATATTTCTGTGTTATAATGCCCATGAGGATTTAGTGACGCAATGGGAGCAGGATAGGGTGTGTGTCCAATGGGTTCAACGATCCCGCTTCCCTGACGCCTCCGCCCTCGTCGCCACGCCCCCGCCACCAGGCCCGATCCGTCTAATTGCCCGCCGCAGGAACGGTACCTTGGGAGTCGCATGAGCATCGAGACCTATACCGCGAGCGACATCAAGGTTCTGGAAGGCGTGGAAGCTGTTCGGAAGCGACCGGCGATGTACATCGGCGACACCGCGGCGTACGGGCTCCACCACCTCGTGTACGAGGTGGTGGACAACTCCGTGGATGAGGCCCTGGCCGGGTCCTGCGACAACATCCGGGTCGTCCTTCACTCGGACGGCTCGTGTTCCGTTGGAGACAACGGGCGGGGGATCCCGGTCGACATCCACGAGGCCACGGGCAAATCCGCCACAGAAGTGGTGATGACAACGCTCCACGCGGGGGGGAAGTTCGAACACTCCGCGTACAAGGTTTCGGGGGGCCTGCACGGGGTCGGCGTCTCGGTGGTGAATGCCCTCTCCGAGTGGCTGGAGCTCGAGATCCGCCGGGGCGGCAAGGTGCACACCCAGCGCTATGAGCGAGGTGAGCCGAAGGGGGACCTGGCGCCGGGGGAGAAAACCACCAAGCACGGGACCATCATTCGCTTCAAGCCCGATCCGACGATCTTTGAGGAGATGGCGTTCTCCTTCGAGACCCTCTCGAACCGCCTGCGCGAACTTGCGTTCCTGAACCGGGGATTGAAGATCGCCCTCGAGGACGAGCGAGACGATCGGAAGAACTCCTTTCATTACAACGGCGGAATCATCGAGTTCGTGAAGCACATCAATCAGAACAAAACGCCGATCCACCCGAGGGCGCTGTTCTTTGAGGGGAGCCGCGGGGACATCCAAGTGGAGGTGGCCCTGCAGTATAACGACGGCTACCAGGAGAACGTCTTCAGCTTCGCCAACAACATCAACACCCGGGAAGGGGGCACGCACCTGACGGGATTTCGGGCCGCCCTCACGGGAACGATCGGGACGTACGCGCAGGCCAATGGGTTCCTGAAGAGCTTCAAGGGGGGGGTGAGCGGCGACGACGTGCGCGAGGGGCTGACCGCCGTGGTATCGGTGCGCCTGCCCGAGCCGCAGTTCGAAGGCCAGACGAAGGCGAGGCTCGGCAACAGTGAGGTGAAGGGCCTCGTCCAGCAGATCGTCAACGACAAGCTGGCGGAGGCGTTCGAGGAAGATCCGGCTACTGCCCGCAAGATCGCGGACAAATGTGTGCGGGCCGCCCAGGCGAGGGAAGCAGCCCGCAAGGCCCGAGAGTTCACCCGGAAGAGGGGGTTCGACGACGAAACCCTCGCCGGTAAGCTGGCCGACTGTTCGGAACGCGAGCCGGCGTTTCGAGAGCTGTTCCTCGTGGAGGGCGACTCGGCCGGGGGCTCGGCCAAGCAGGGGAGGGATCGCAGGACGCAGGCCGTGCTGCCGTTGCGGGGGAAGATCATCAACGCGGAGAAGGCGCGCTATGACAAGGTGCTCTCCCACCAGGAGATCCGCCTCTTGATCTCGGCGCTGGGAACCGGCATCGGCCCCGAGGAGTTCGACGTCACCAAACTCCGCTACCACAAGGTTATCCTGATGACCGACGCCGACGTGGACGGCGCGCACATCCGGACACTCCTCCTGACGTTTTTCTTCCGCCACATGGTGCTGGTGATCGAGCAGGGGTACCTCTACATTGCCCAACCGCCGCTCTTCAAGGTCAAGAAAGGGCGGGCGGAAAAGTACCTGATGAACGAGCGAGAGATGGAGGAGTTCCTGCTGGCTTCCTGGGTGGAGAAGGCGAGCCTCAAGGTGCCGGGGAAGTCCGCCCCCCTCAGGGAGGAGGCACTCCTGGAGGCGCTGAAGCGAGCGCTCGAATTCAAGCACTTCTTCCGGAAGTTCGTCAGGCGGGGAGTTCCGCCGCAAATCGTGGAGGGCCTGCTGAAGGCCAAGTTCAGAGCCACGAAGCGCGGGGTCCGCCCCGAAGACATCGCGGCGGCGATCCAGTCGGTGGGGGCGGAGCTTCAGTTCAGGGACTTCAGCGTTCAGGCCCGCGAGAGCGACAACGGCGATGATGCCGCCATAGAACTGTCGGGAGACCTGACTGCCCGTATTAGTCTGGAGACCCTGCGTTCTCCCGACTATCAGCTTCTCTACGAGCTGCACGAGAAGATCCCGCCTGTGCACAAGGGCCCCTGCCTCGTGGTGGACGGCAGCGGCAAGGAGGTTGTTGCCCGGACGCTGGACGAACTGGTGGCCGCGGTCTCCGACTTCGCCAAGGAGGGCGCCGCGATCCAGCGCTACAAGGGGCTCGGGGAGATGAACCCCGAGCAGCTCTGGGAAACCACCATGAATCCCGAGACTCGGACGCTCCTCAAGGTCACCATGGAGGACGCGGTGGGCGCCGACGAGATGTTCACGGTGCTGATGGGCGACGCCGTCGAGCCCCGCCGGGAGTTTATCGAGAAGTACGCGCTGGACGCCGTGAATATTGACGTCTAGTTTCGCTCCCGCCGATATGCCCCCTAGCGACCGGCAAGTTCCCATTCCAATTGAAGAAGAGATGCGCCGGTCCTATCTGGCCTATGCCATGTCCGTCATCGTCGGCCGGGCGCTGCCGGACATCCGGGACGGCCTCAAACCGGTCCATCGCCGCGTGCTCTACGCCATGCAGGACCTCGGCCTGGTCTGGAACCGGGCCTACAAGAAGTCCGCCCGCGCGGTTGGGGAAGTTCTGGGCAAATACCACCCTCATGGTGACGCGCCGGTCTACGAGGCGCTGGTCCGGATGGCCCAGGAGTTTTCGCTGCGATACCCGCTCGTGGACGGGCAAGGGAACTTCGGCTCCGTGGATGGCGACCCACCGGCGGCCATGCGCTATACGGAGGTCCGCCTGGCGAAGATCGCCCACGAGATGCTGGCGGACATCGACAAAGATACGGTGGGCTTTAGTTCGAATTTCGACGAGTCGTTGCAGGAGCCCACGGTGCTTCCCACGCGGCTTCCGAACCTTCTGGTCAACGGCTCGTCCGGCATCGCGGTGGGGATGGCCACCAACATCCCGCCACATAACCTTTCGGAGGTGGCGGACGGGCTCGTGATGCTGATCGATAACCCCGCAACCTCGATCGACGACCTCATGGCGGTCATCAAGGGCCCTGACTTTCCCACCCGCGGATACATCTACGGCACGGGCGGGATCCGCGATGCGTACACGACGGGCCGCGGCACGATCACTATGCGGGCCAAGGCGCACGCGGAGGAGAAGATGCGGGGCGGACGCGAGGCGATCGTCGTGACCGAGCTGCCGTACCAGGTAAACAAGGCCTCCCTCATCGAGAAGATCGCCGAGCTGAGCCGTGAGAAGAGGATCGAGGGGATCTCGGAGATCCGGGACGAGTCGAACCGCGAGGGGATCCGGATCGTGCTCGAGCTCGGACGCGGCGAGATCCCGCAGATCATCTCGAACCAGCTCTACAAGCACACGCAGATGCAGTCCACCTTCGGGGTCATCATGCTCGCCCTGGTGAATCGGCGGCCCCAGGTGGTGAACCTGAAGGAGATGCTGGAGGCGTTCGTGCGCTTCCGGCGCGAGGTGGTCACCCGGCGGACCCGCTTCGACCTCGCCCGGGCGGAGGAGCGCGCCCACATCCTCGAGGGGCTGCGCAAGGCGGTGGAGCAGCTGGACCTGGTCATCCGGCTGATCCGGGGGGCGGACAACCCCGAGACCGCCAAGGACGCTCTGATACGGCGGCTGGACCTCACGGAAATCCAAGCCAAGGCCATCCTCGACATGCGGCTCCAGCGCCTCACGCAGCTCGAGCGGCACAAGATCGTGGAGGAGCACGAGCAGACCCTGTCGACGATCGCCGATTTGAGGGACATTCTGGCCTCCGAGGGCCGGCTGATGGGGATCATCAAGGAAGAGCTGCTGGCCCTCAAGTCTGAGTACGGGGACGAACGGCGCACCGAGATCGTGACCGAGACCACCGAGTTGACGATCGAGGATCTCCTCGCCGATGAGGAGATGGTGGTCACGATCACCCGCTCCGGGTATATCAAGCGGACGCACGTGGACCTGTACCGGAGCCAACGGCGCGGCGGGAAGGGCGTGACCGGGATGGAGACCAAAGAGGAGGACATTGTCGAGGACCTATTTATCGCGACCACGCACTCCTACCTGCTCTTCTTCACATCCCAGGGCAAAGTCCACTGGCTCAAGGTGCACGAGATTGCCGAGGGCGGCCGGCAGGCGAAAGGAAAGGCCATGGTGAACCTCCTGTCGTTGGCCGACGGGGAGCGGGTGGCGACGGTCCTGCCGATCCGGGAGTTTGAAGCCGGGGGGTTCATCCTGTTCGTCACCAGGCAGGGCAAGGTGAAAAAGACCGAGCTGGAGGCCTACTCCCACCCCCGGGCGGGCGGGATCCAGGCTATCGCATTGGAAGAGAGCGACGAGGTGATCGCCGCCAGCCGGACCGATGGCCGGCGGGAGGTTGTGCTATCCACCAAGAAGGGAATGATCATCCGGTTCGCCGAGGAGGAGGTCCGGCCCATGGGTCGGGTGGCCGCGGGGGTCCGGGGGATTGACGTCGAGGAGGGCGATGAAGTGATCGCCGCTGAGGTGGTCCGGGAGGGGGCCGCCCTCCTCACGGTGACCGAGCGGGGCTACGGCAAGCAGACTCCCTTGGAGGAGTATCGCCTTCAGGGGCGGGCCGGGAAGGGGATCATCGACATTAAGACCGGCGGGCGAAACCGCGACGTGGTGGCGGTGGTCCAGGTGCGGCCGACCGACGACATCCTGGTCGTCACAACGAAGGGAAAGATTATCCGGGTTCACGCCCCCGATGTGTCGTCTCAGGGCCGGAATACTTGGGGCGTTCGCGTGATTGACCTGGACCCTGACGATCAGGTGGGGAGCGTGGCGCGCGTCGAGGCCGAGCAGGCCGAGCCTCAGTCATAGCGGGCCCCGCTGCCGCGGGGTTTGACACCGGCCGCCGCCGCGGCCTATTTTTTATCCCCATGCTGGACCTCAAATTCATTCGGGAGCATCCCGAGCATGTGACGCGGGCCCTCGAGACCCGCGGGGGGGCGGAGCTCGTCAAAAAGCTGCTAGCCGTCGATTCCGATCGCCGGCGCATGCTTAAGGAGGCCGAAGACCTGAAGGCTGAGCACAATCGGGCCACAAAAGCGACGGCGCGTGAGTATCCGGGAGGCGCAATCCCCGGGGGCCTGCGCGAGCAGATGCGTTCGAGATCGGATCGGATCAAGGAGCTGGACGCGGCGGTTGGGGTGGTGGAGCGGGAGATCGAGACGATGCTGCTCCAGCTCCCCAACCTTTCGCACTCGAGCGTGCCTGTCGGTGGAGCGGGGGCAAACCAGGAGATGCGGCGGTGGGGAACGCCGCGGGAGTTCAGCTTCGACCCGAAGCCCCACTGGGAAGTCGGAGAGCGGTTGGGGATTCTGGATTTCGAGCGCGCCGCGAAGCTTGCCAAGTCGCGGTTCGCGGTGCTCTCGGGAGCGGGGGCGCGTCTGGAGCGTGCCCTGATCCAATTCATGCTCGATCTTCACACCCGGGAGCACGGTTACCGGGAGGTCTGGGTGCCGCACCTGGTCAACGCCGAGACGATGGTCGGCGCAGGCCAGTTGCCGAAGTTCGAAGAGCAGCTCTTCAAGACGCTCGAGCCCGAGGGACAGCGTCCGCTCTATCTCATTCCGACAGCCGAGGTGCCCCTCACCTGCCTTCATGGAGACGAGATTCTGAAGGAACAGGAGCTGCCGAAGCGCTACGTTGCGTTCACGCCATGCTACCGCCGGGAGGCGGGAGCGGCCGGCCAGGACACGCGGGGGATGATCCGGCAGCACCAGTTCGACAAGGTGGAACTGGTCAAGATCGTGACGCCGGCCACCTCGCACGACGAGCTCGAATCCATGGTGAGAAACGCCGAGGAGGTCCTGAAGCGGCTGGACCTCCCGTATCGGGTGGTGCTCCTGGCCACGGGCGACACGGGGTTCGCTTCGGCCAAGACCTACGACCTCGAGGTGTGGCTGCCCGGACAGGGGAAGTATCGCGAGATCTCTTCGTGCTCCAACTGCGAGGCGTTTCAGGCTCGCCGCGCCGGGATTCGCTACCGCCCGGCCTCCGGAGGCAAGGCCGAGTTTGTTCACACGCTCAACGGGTCCGGCCTCGCGGTGGGGCGGACTCTCATCGCCATTTTGGAGAATTTTCAGCAGGCCGATGGCAGCGTGACGATCCCGCAGGCGCTCCGTTCGTACATGGACGGGCTGGAACGGGTCGTGCCGGGCGCCTAAAGACGGAGGGGTGGCCGAGCGGTTGAAGGCGCCGGTCTTGAAAACCGGAATCCCGCAA
>CAYRZF010000094.1:0-5460 GCA_964428805.1 uncultured bacterium
GAGCCGACGACAGTCCGGAGGCCGCCGCGTGGTTCCTGCAGTTCTACCGGGTCACGACTTTCACGATTCTCGGCATGAGGAAGTCACTCATCGAGCTTGGGTAGTGACGGTGTAAAGAGGCACGCCCGTCAGTTCAGGTAATGCACTGTGCCCAATTTGTGCCCAACGGGAGCGCATTCAGGCTCATTCCAGCGCACTCCAGCACAAGGTCATGCGGCGGGCGCGGGGGCAGGCGCCTCGATTATGCGTTCCTGTGCCCTCAGCACTTGCGCCGCAGTCTCGACAGCCTCGGTCCAGCCGGGGCCGCCGTAGGTTTCCAGGAGAGTGTGTTTGTACGCCTTGGGCAGCCTCGACCAGTGCTCGGGGCAAAAGAGCAGGCCCTCCGGCTCCGCGGCCAGGGTCACCAGGCACAACTCCACCCGGCACGTATGGGTGGCGTACCCCATGTCAAACATCTTCTTGAGTTCGGCGGCTTCTATCTGCTCGGTCTCAGCGGTCACAGGCTCATCCATGGTGTTCATGGTAGCACACTCGGCGGCTCACTTCTTTTTCCGCTGATGGGATCGGGCGTCCTGGACCTCGATCTTCGGGGAGATCAGAACAATGTTAACTGACATCAGATCGGCCGACATGATCTGCATATAGTCGGCCGTCCCGTCCGCTGTCCTACTGATTGTCACGTTCAGCGGTTGGTTCATTCTCAGCCCTTCACGTTCACGACTTGCTTCAGCGTGTGGACGATCTCCACGAGGTCGGCTTGGGCCGCCATCACCGCGTCGATGTCCTTGTACGCGCCCGGCGTTTCATCCAGCACACCTTGATCCTTCCGGCATTCGACGCCGGCCGTGGCGGTGGCGTGATCCTCGACGGTGAATTGGCGCTTGGCCTGCCCGCGAGACATGCGCCGGCCAGGAGCGCGAGGAGTTCGTTCGCCTCTTCACGTCGATCCTGAAGCACTAGTACTTCGGCAAGATCGAAAACTACTCCGGGCAGCCAATGCTGTACATCGGTGAGATGATCGACGGCGACCACGCCACGGTCCGCTCTAAGGTCATCATCGGCCGGAACGACGAGGTTTCCATTGACTTTTTAACGAGCAGATGCTCTTCCGCTCAGTCCTTCCTTAGGGTTTCTCTCCGCGGCCGGGATACCGCGTCCGAGGTTCCGCGTTCTAAAAACAGGTGATTTGGAAACGCCTCGCAACTTCCCCCGCTAGTTCTTGTCGTTGGGGACGCGAAGGGAGGTCACGATGCCGGTGCCCAAATAGTGACTATCCGGTGGCCATGGAGTGTCTATTGTCGGTGTCACTCAGTGCAACTGGCGCTTACCATGCTGAATTTGTAAACTCGTATCGCATCTCATTGTTTGTCACTCATTGTCACTTGGTGCGATTTGCGCTAATATCCGCGGGTGAGCCCTTACAAGGCTGAGGTCAGAGGTTCGATCCCTCTTCCGCCCACCACCCATCCTCCGGCGATCACCCGCCGCATCGTTCTGCGTTTGGGGAGGTGTTGATGAGAGAGCCGAGGCCCACGCTTCCCGAGGAGGCGCGTTTGCTCGAGAAGGCAGCCCGCTGTCTCCCCGGCGGCACCCTCGGGACCTACCGCTTGCCGGGCGAGCCTGCTTTTGTTGTCAAACGAGCCCAGGGCTCGAGGCTCTGGGACGTGAGCGGGCGGGAGTACATCGACTACCTCCTGGGTTCGGGACCGATGATTCTGGGGCACGCTCACCCCGCGGTCGTCGCCGCCGTCTCCGAGCAACTCTCCAAGGGCACCACCTACTTCCTCCTGAACGAACCCGTCATTCTCCTGGCCGAGGAGCTCTGCCGGGCGATCCCCTGCTGTGAGCAGGTGCGCTTCACCTCCACCGGCTCGGAGGCAACCTTCTTCGCCCTCAGGCTGGCCCGGGCTCACCGAAAGCGGGACAAGATTCTCAAGTTCGAGGGGGGGTTCCACGGAAGCCACGATTACGCCCTGATGAGCTTCACGCCGAGGTCGCCGAAGGCGTTCCCCGCGGCAATGCCGGACTCGGCGGGAATCCCCCACGTCCTCGAGGGCGAGGTCTTGATCGCTCCGTTCAACGATCTGCCAACCACCGAGGCGCTCCTCGCGGTCTATGCCGATCAGCTCGCCGCGGTGATCGTCGAGCCGTTCCAGCGCGTCATCCCGCCGCAGAAGGGGTTTCTCCAGGGGCTCCGGACGCTGACCGCGCGCTACGAAATCCCGCTGGTCTTCGATGAGGTGGTCACGGGCTTCCGCTTCGCCTACGGGGGCGCCCAGGAGTATTACGGGGTCGTCCCCGACCTGGCGGCCTTCGGGAAGATCATCGGGGGAGGGTTCCCGCTCGCGGCGGTCTGCGGCCGCGAGGCGATCATGCGGTGCCTGGACCAGAGCCTGGAGGGGACGCCAGACTACGTCGCCCAGACGGGAACCCTCAACGGGAACCCGGTGGCCGCGGTGGCGGGGCTGGCGACGCTAGGCGAGCTGAGGAAGCCCGGCGCTTACGCGCGTCTCCACCGGACGGGCGCGGCGCTCAGGGACGGGCTCGCGGATCTCGTCAGGCGCTTGGGGCTCCCCGGACAGGTGGTGGGCGAGGCCCCCCTCTTCGACGTCTTCTTCACCGACCAGCCGATCACCGACTACCGCTCGACCCTCACCAGCGACCGGGCGTTCCTCAAAGCCTTCAACCACGAGTGTCTCAAGCGGGGCATCCTCAAAGGCTCCCAGAAGTTCTACGTCTCCCTCGCCCACACGGAGGCCGACGTGGAGCGCAGCCTGGAGGCTCTCGCCGGAGCGCTGGGAGCCCTCCCGCGGCAGTAGGCGCCGTCCAGTCGGGTCGCGCGTCCCCGTCCCGGTCGCTACTTGTGGGTCAGGATGGCGACGAGGTTTCCCGCGATGATAAATGCCAACGCCAGGAGAACCCCCAACAGGCCCCCTAACAGGCCCCGCATGCGATCATCTCCCTTATCTTGTGATGAAAGCGCGAGGGGACTTTATGCCCCTGCCGCGCGGCTGTCAAGGCGGTCCTTGTCCCTTTCAGTGCCTCCGGCGCCAGGAGCAAGCGTCGATAAAATAGGGAGTTACATCTTGCCCAGGCGAAGGGGAATTGATAATGGTGGTTGAAAATTGACCAGCGGAGGAGTCGGACGCGGCCCATGCTGCGAGAGGGGGCGCCCGCGCGAGCAGGCAGGCATCGGATTTATGCGACTCCCCTCTGCAGGACTGAAAATCCTGGTGTCGGCGGTTCAATTCCGGCCCTGCCTTTGGCGCCCCTCCGCTTCGAGGTCGTCCAGCAGGCGGGCAAACGCGGCGTCGGCGGAAGCGCCTGCTTCGTGTAACCGCCTATTGACAAAAGAAGGGTAAGGGGTTTAGTTTTCCCCATCGTTCAACATCCGAAACGTAGAACATTGCCTGTAAGTAGTGAGATGCGGGACGACCCATTTTGAGACAAGGGGAGGACTATGAGTTACGAGGCTGGGAGCCCAGGTCTGGAAAAGAATGTCGGAAATTTTGCCTTGATCGAGACCCTGCGGCAGTGGGGGGTCATCCACTATAGTGGAGTCAATGGTGGGGGGGTCGTGCATGTCTCGAAGTATTTGGTGCCCCTCACCGATCTCGACCAGGTGCACGATGGGATTCCCCGGATGTTAACGATGGGGGAATATGCGTCGGGGTTTATGCCCTTGGGCTATCACTTGGCCTCTGGCCGCATCGCCTGCTCGATCACAACGACCGGCGCAGCGACGAAGCTCGGGTCGAGCGGGATCACCGATGCAAAACTTCACAATATCCCCGCCCTATTCCTCATCGCCCTGAACTCGACGGCGTCCATTGGGAAGGCCCCCTTACAGGATGTGTCGGAGTATGGCATGAATATTGTCCCGCAACTGCGGGCCGAATTAGGGGCCGGGTGCATTGTCCTTGACGACATTAACAAACTCGAGGACGAACTCCGAAAGGCACAACGGATACTCCAAGAATCGCGGCCGGTCGCCCTCCCCTTTTACCCCGACATCTTGTCGAAAGAGGTCGAGGTTCATGCCCCGAAGCTTGAGAGACCCCGGGACTTCAACCGCGAGGATGTCAACGAATTCCTCGAGAAATTTCCCGCCATGGCAAGGAATCGCCGGGTGATCATCTACGTCGGGGAGGAGGCGGCGTTCTACCCGGGTATTCAAGAGCTCACCGCGGAACTCTCGGTACTCCTGAAAGCGCCCACCGTCTGGTCCATAAACGGCGCCAATGCCGTCTCCCCTAAGAACCCCTATAGCTATGGCTACATCATGTTCGGCGGCAATGACAGGGCCATGGAACTGTGGCGAGGCTTGAATCAGGAGGATGTGCTCATCACCTTCGGCTTTTGCCCGGGAGAGTATTCCATCAATCTGGCGGTCCTGCCTGCAGGCTTCACGTGGCACTTCGCCGGTCTAAAAGAGGCCTATGGGCACAAAAACGGAGACTGTAAGCATCGTGTGGCCGGGGGGTACCAGCAGGTGCGCGGGGATATCGACTTAACCCTGAAGGAGATCATCCCCCGACTGAAGGCGATGGGTGTAGACAAGGACCGACCGAAGGTGGAGACCTACGACAACTTGAACTTCCGAAAAATTTGGCGGGATGTCCACCAGGACTGTGTGGACCTCGTCGCCTTCTACGAGGAGTTGCCCAAATACTGGCAGCCGAATAGTATTGGGTTCGACGACGTCTGTGTTTCCTATAAAGACCGACAGTATGTCACCCAGCGCCCCCACCCGTATATCAAATTCTGGTCCATGCATCACGGCTCGGCGATGGGCGGGGCGTTCGGGCTCGGGGTCGGCGCAAAGCTAGCCGACCCGAATCTCCACACCTTTATCTTCTCAGGGGATGGTTGCTGGCGGCTCTTTGGTGGTTGCTTGGCCGATGCCGCGAACTTCGACCTCAGGCTCTTTATCATCAACAACGGCACCTACGCCATTGTGGATAAAGGGTTGGAAATCATCATCCCTACCGTTGAGAAGCCGCGGTATCATTCGAAATTGCCCAGCATCGACTTTGTGGCGGCGGCCAAGGCCCATGGATGGGAGGGCTTCTACCTCAAGCCCGACCTCAGCAACCTGAAGGAGATCATGGACGCCTGCTATACTCCTGCGCACAAGTCCATCCTGGTCGACGTACCTGTAGATGCCGAGCAAGTGGTCGGCTTGAACGCGCGACTGCTGAACTTGACAACCCAAGCCTACTTGTAACTGGCGACCGGATGGCGCGATCGATCTCTCGGACGGCACCGTGAACATCGCCGTGGTGCCAGTGAGGACGGCAGCACAGCAGCCGGGTATCCACCTTGAGGCAGCTGGGGCCCGCGAGGTAGGTCGCACAGTCGAGCCCTATCAGGTTAAATTCCAAGGGCCCGAAGGCATTATGGTTGAGATTGGGAACTGGTTAGGCGCAGAGCCTATTGGACCGGTGTGAGCCAGGAGCG
>CAYRZF010000094.1:5560-7761 GCA_964428805.1 uncultured bacterium
GCGCCTGTCCGCTGACAGGGCGCGCAAGACGCTCTGAGCGAGGGGCACCGATGAACGACGCCGTGCGGCACTGGGTCAACGAGGTTGCCCGGATGTGTCGGCCGGACGACGTAGTGTGGTGCGACGGCTCCGAGAGCGAGCGCGAGCGGCTGATCGAGGTGGCGGTACGGGCGGGGGACCTCATCCCCCTCAACCAGCAGCGGCTGCCAGGCTGCTACCTGCATCGGAGCGCGCCGAACGACGTCGCCCGGACGGAGCACCTCACCTACATTTGCTCCCGGGAGAAGGCCGCCGCGGGCCCGACCAACAACTGGATGGTGCCGGCGGAGGCGTACGATCGCCTCTCCGTGATCTTCGCCCGCTCGATGGAAGGGCGGACGATGTACGTGATCCCCTTCCTGATGGGCCCGCCCGGCTCTCGCTTCAGCAAGGTCGGGATTCAGGTCACCGACAGCGTCTACGTCGTGCTCAATATGAAGATGATGACGCGGATGGGCACGATTGCCCTCGAGCATCTGGGCGAGTCCGACGACTTCACCCGGGGGCTCCACGCGAAGGCCAATCTCAGCATCGACCGGCGGTTTATCTGCCATTTCCCCGAGGACAACACGATCTGGAGCGTGGGGTCGGGCTACGGCGGCAACGCCCTCCTCTCCAAGAAGTGCATGGCGCTCCGGATCGCAAGCGGTGTGGGCCGCCGCGAGGGGTGGCTCGCGGAGCACATGCTGATCGCCGGGATAGAGACCCCGGACGGGGAGGTCATCTATATTGCCGGCGCCTTGCCGAGCGCCTGCGGGAAGACGAACCTCGCCATGCTCGTCCCGCCGGCCTCGATGAAGGGGTGGCGGGTCTACACGGTCGGTGAGGACATCGCGTGGCTGCGCGTCGGTGATGACGGCCGGCTGTGGGCGATCAATCCCGAGGCCGGCTTCTTCGGCGTGGTCCCGGGCACAAGCTCGAAGACCAACCCGGCCGCCATGGCGACGATCCAGCGGAATACGATCTTCACCAACGTCGCGCTCCGGTCGGATGGCACCGTCTGGTGGGAGGGGCACGACGACCCGCCGCCTCCACAGGCGCTCGACTGGCGGGGCCGGCGCTGGACATCGACGAGCGGCGAGCCAGCGGCCCATCCGAACAGTCGGTTCACGGTGTCGGCCGCCCAGTGCCCCTCCATCTCGCCAGAGTGGCAAAACCCTGAGGGTGTCCCCATCAGCGCCATCCTGTTCGGCGGGCGGCGTCAGACGCTCATCCCGCTCGTGTACGAATCCTTCGACTGGCAGCACGGCACTTTCTTGGGTGCGACCCTGGCCTCCGAGACCACCGCGGCCGCCACGGGCGCGGTCGGCGTGGTGCGCCGGGATCCCATGGCAATGCTCCCGTTCTGCGGCTACAACATGGCCGACTATTGGGCGCACTGGTTGGCGACGGGGAAGCGCTTGTCGCGCCCCCCGAAGGTCTTTCGGGTGAACTGGTTCCGGCGGGACGAGAGCGGCCGGTTCCTGTGGCCCGGGTTCGGCGAAAACCTCCGCGTGCTGCAGTGGGTGATCGAGCGCTGCAAGGGCGTCGGGAAAGCGGACGAGACGCCTATCGGTTTCCTCCCGACGCGGTCCGCCATCAACCGCGAGGGGCTCGATGTCTCCGACGACGCGCTCGCGGAGCTGCTCGCCGTGGACCGGGAAGGATGGCGCGTAACCCTGCGGGGCCAGGCCGAGTTCTTCGCGAAGTTCGAAGATCGGCTTCCTCCGGGGATCCGAGCGGAGCACGACGGCCTCGCCCGGCGCCTTCGCTCGAGGTGAGCTGGACAGTCCCCCGCAGCGCCAGGTCCAACGCCCCTGGCAGAGCAGTGATCCGGAGGTCCACCTGGCCGCAACCTAATCACGACGGGCGGCCAGCTGGCGAACGGCTCCGACGATCCCATGCGCAGCCCGCGCAAACTCCGGTCCATTAATCTTGTCTAGGAGATCCTTCGGCGTGTGATACTCCGGATAGCGATAGGGCGCCGTGTCTATGAGCATGACGGCCCGATACCCTTCCTTCCAAAACGACCAGTGGTCAGACTAGTCCACACCCGGAATCCACGAAAAGGTTGCCGCCAGTGGGGGGCTGCCCCGTTGACTCCGGTTGCGTAAACATGTAAATTCTCAGCGCGGGGTCGTGGTGCAGCCTGGTTAGCACACTGGACTGTCAATCCAGAGGCC
>CAYRZF010000095.1:0-7400 GCA_964428805.1 uncultured bacterium
AGCACGGCAAGACGGCCACCTTCATGCCCAAGCCGATCTTCCAGGACAACGGCTCGGGCATGCACACCCACCAGTCGCTCTGGAAGAACGGCAAGAACCTCATGTACGAGCGCGGCGGCTACGCCGACATCTCAAAGTTCTGCCTGTATTATATCGGGGGGATCCTGAAGCACGCCTCGGCGCTGTGCGGACTCGTCGCCCCGACGACGAACTCCTACCGCCGGCTGGTGCCGGGCTACGAGGCGCCCATCAACCTCGTCTACAGCCAGCGAAACCGGTCGGCGTGCATCCGGATCCCCATGTACTCCCGGTCGGAGAAGTCCAAGCGGATCGAATTCAGGACCCCGGATCCCACCTGCAACCCGTACCTGTCCTTCGCCGCCTGCGTCATGGCGGGGCTCGACGGCGTCGCCAACAAGATCGATCCGGGGAAGCCGATCGACAAAGATCTCTACGAGCTGCCCCCGGCCGAAGCCAAAAAGATCAAGCAGCTCCCGGGCTCGCTCGGCGAGGTGCTGGACGCGCTCGAGAAGGACCACGACTTCCTCCTGAAGGGCGACGTCTTCACGCCCGACCTGATCGAGACCTGGATCGACTACAAGCGGAAGCACGAGGACGACCAGATCCGGCTGCGCCCGCACCCCTGGGAGTTCGCGCTCTACTTCGACATCTAGCCTATTTCGGAGGGGGCCGTCGAGGCCCCCTCCGAAACCTCCCCCACACGGCGGCGCGGGCAAAGCCCGCGCTCGGAGAGGCCGGTGAGGGGGCGACAAAAGGCGGTTGCGGAGGGCCATGACTTCGTGTAAAGGAATGGCACAGCCCGACGCTCAACTGCCTGGGAGGGATGCCATGCGAGTAATGTTCGGACGCCTGCTTGTCGCCGCGCTCGTCGTCGCCGTGAGCAGTGCCGGGCCCGTGTGGGCCCAGGCCCCGGCACCCGAGAAGAAGGAGGAGAAACCCAAGACGATCTGGGAGGAGACGAACCTCTTCGCCTACATCGAGAACAGCGCCACCTTCAACCTGACCGGCGCGGGTCGGGGGGGCACTAACGAGCTGCGCTTCTATGACTACGACGAAGGCTACACCTTCAACATCGCCGAGTTCAGCATCAAGAAGGACCCGTCGGAAAAATACCCGTTCGGCTACGGGCTGGTGGTGACGACGGGAATTGATTCGCAGAAGAACCACTCGCTGGGAATTTTCCGGTCCGAGGAAGACTCCTTCGCGTTCCGCAACACCAAGAAGTTCGACTTCCAGGAGATGTACCTCTCGGCGAAGGTCCCTCTCGGGAGCGGCCTGACCATCAAGGCCGGCAAGTGGGTGACCCTGCTCGGCTACGAAGTGATTGAATCGCCCAACAACCTGAACTTCTCACGCGGCTACCTCTTCACCTTCGGCATTCCGCTCACGCACACCGGCGGTCTTTTTTCCTACACGCTCACCGACTGGTTCACCGTGCAGGCCGGGGTGGTCGTGGGCTGGGACAATTCGGAAGATAACAACGGCCGCCCGTCTTACACGGGACAGTTCGCGTTCACGCCGCTGAAGGACTTCACCGCGAACCTGAACTGGATCGCGGGGCCGGAGCAGAACGACCAGAACACCCATCAGAGGTACGCGCTGGATTTCGTCTTCGGCTATACGGGGATCAAGAACCTGACCCTGGCAGCGGACGTGCTTTATGGGCACGAGGACAAGGAGGCGAGCCTCGTTGCCGCGGACACGCGCCAGAATACCAACGCTTCCTGGTGGGCGTGGGCGGCGTACGCGGCATATGACTGGACCGAGAAGCTCCGGACGGCGCTGCGGCTCGAGTACTTCGACGACCCGGACGGCGTGCGGACGGCTGCCATCGCGCCGGGGTCGAAGGTCGAACTTTACGACGTGACGGCCACGGTCCAGTACAAGATCTGGAAGGGGCTGGTGAGCCGTGTTGAATACCGCCACGACAACGCCAACCGGAAGGTCTTCAAGAGGGAGGATCACGGCACTACCCCCACATCGACGTCCCTGGACACCATCTCGATCAGCCTCTACTACTCGTTCTTTTAGCGGGGCGGGGATAGAGGATCGGCAAAGGGTGGACGACTTCGACAGCCTGGTGGTCGCGGTGCTGCCGTCGGTCGTGGATGAGGTCATCGCGCAGGGAGCGGCCCCGCTCTACCGCGCGGTGCTCTCGCGGGTGGAGGCACCGCTCCTCCGCCACGCCCTCGAGCTCGCGGGAGGCAACCAGCTCAAGGCCGCCCGCCTCCTCGGGATCAATCGCAACACGCTCAGGAAACGCCTCCGCACTCTCGGCCTCGGCGGCACACCCCTCGGAGAACACGCCCCCCGGCTCTCACCCTGATCCCGCGCTGACGCGCGTTCGTCCTTGACAGAGCGCGGCGCGGGATGGTACCAGAGGGTCTGTCGTCTGTCCGGTGCCCGGAGGAGCCATGCGCGTCACGATCCCGGAAATCAGGAAGATGAAGGCACGGGGGATCCCGATCCCGATGCTCACGGCCTACGATGCGGCCACGGCCAGGCTCCTGGACGAGGCCGAGATCCCCCTTCTCCTCGTGGGAGACTCGCTCGGCATGGTCGTCCTGGGGTATGCCGACACCACGGCCGTCACCATGGACGACATGCTCCACCACGTGAAGGCGGTGATGCGGGGAAGTAAGCGGGCGCTCGTGGTGGCCGACATGCCGTTCATGAGCTATCACGTGAGCGTGGAACGCGCCCTCGAGAACGCCGCGCGTTTCGTGCAGGAGGCGGGAACCCAGGCGGTCAAACTGGAGGGGGGGCAGGCGATCGCCCACACGATCCGTCGGATGGTGGCGGCGGGCATTCCGGTGATGGGCCACGTGGGCCTGACCCCTCAGCAGGTGCTCAACCTGGGGGGCTATCGGGTGCAGGGGCGATCGCTCGAGGCGGCGGAGCAGATCCTCAAGGACGCGCTGGCTGTGGAAGCGGCCGGATGCTTCGCCGTCGTACTGGAGTGCATCCCGGCGGAACTGGCCCGGCTCATCACGGAGACGCTGGAGATTCCCACCATCGGCATCGGCGCCGGCCCGGACTGCGACGGTCAGGTCCAGGTCATCCACGACCTGCTCGGCTGGATCCCCGACTTCACCCCGAAACACGCCAAGCGCTACGCCGACCTCGGCGAGGTCATCCGGGGCGCGGCGAGGAAATATGCCGAAGAGGTGCGAGGCCGGCAATTCTTCACCGCTGAGCGCGGTGTGCCCCTGGACGAGACCGTGATCCGCTCCCTCAAGGATCGGCTCTCGGCTCTCCGCGCGAACCGAGAGGAGTGCTCGTGACGGACGGGATGGACTGGGACCGGCTGGCCGACGCCGCCCTCGCCGGCTCGGCGATCACCCCTGAGGAGGCCAGGGCCGTCCTGGCCGCTCCGGACGCCGAGCTCCTCCCGCTCCTCGCGGCCGCGGCGCGGGTCCGCCGCGCTCACTTCGGGGTCACGGTGAAGCTCAACTTCCTGCTGAACGTCAAGAGCGGCCTCTGTCCGGAGGATTGCCACTACTGCTCCCAATCGTCCGTCTCGACGGCGGACGTCGCCAAGTATCCGATCCTGCCCGTTCAGGAGGTCCTGGCCGCGGCGGACCGGGCCGTCAAGGCGAAGGCCGCGCGCTTCTGCATGGTGGCCAGCGGCCGGGGACCCACGGAGCGCGAGCTCGACACCCTCGTGGACGGAATCCGGGCCGTTCGGGCTGCCCACCCCGGGCTGGAGGTCTGCGCCTGTCTGGGGCTCCTCAAAGACGGCCAGGCGGAGCGCCTCCGTGAGGCGGGGGTGTTCGCCTATAACCACAATCTGAACACCAGCGAGCGGTTCTATCGCGAGATCTGCTCGACGCACACCTTTCGGGACCGCGTGGCCACCATCGGGCGCGCCAGGGCCGCCGGGCTCTCCCCGTGCTGTGGCGCCCTCTTCGGGATGGGCGAGGAGGCCGAGGATGTGATCGCGTTGGCCTACGCGCTGCGCGAGCTCGGGGCGGATTCGATTCCGATCAACTTCCTGATCCCGATCGCCGGCACGCCGCTGGCCGATCGCCCCGCGCTCGGGCCGAGAGAGTGCCTCAAGATCCTCTGCCTCTTTCGCCTGCTGAACCCGGCCGCGGAGATCCGGATCGCCGGCGGGCGCGAAGTGCAGCTCCGCTGGCTTCAGCCCTTTGGCCTGCACGTGGCCAATTCCATCTTCGTCGGCGACTACCTGACCACCAAGGGGCAACTTCCCGAGGCGGATTTCGCCATGATTCGTGATCTGGGCTTCACGATTCTGGGTCACGAGGCGGCCGAGTCGGAGTGCGCCGCTGAGCCCTGGACGGCGGGCGGGCTTGGCGGCGGCGCCGGGAGTCTCACCAAGCGCCAGAACGCGTGAGGGGCCCGCGGCTCCGACAAGTTTCCGCCATCCTTCTGGCCGGGTTTCTGGCAGGAGGCTGCCCCGGCGTCGGTGGCCCGAAGCCCGGGGCTCCCGCGCACCACCGGGAGCGCGGCTTCAGGAATACTAACCCCGCCTACGCTCGGCCGAGCGCGTGGGTCCGCACGAAATTCTTTGTCTCCCGCGTCTGGGCGACGACGTTCCATCCTCGATCTGCTGACCTTCCCCGTGTTGACAACGACGGCAAGGCCCTCCGGGAGAACCGCACCGAGGCCACGGTGACGTGGGTGGGTCACTCCACGCTCCTGATCCAGCTCGACGGGGTGAACCTGCTGACCGATCCTCAATGGTCTTTCCGGGCGAGCCCAGTTTCCTTTGCCGGCCCCAGGAGAGTGACACCCCCCGGCCTCAGGTTCGAGGACCTCCCGCCGATCCACCTGGTCCTGATCTCGCACGACCACTACGATCACCTGGACGTGGCCACGGTGAAACGACTGGGCGAGGCCCATCGCCCCCTCTTCCTGGTGCCGCTCGGGCTCAAGGCCTGGTTCGCCGACCTGGGGATCACCCGGGTGGAGGAGCTGGACTGGTGGGAGAGCCGGTCCTTCAACGGACTCACGCTGACCTGCCTGCCCGCCCAGCATTTCAGCGGGCGAACCCTGGGGGATCGGAACCGCCGGCTCTGGAGCGGGTGGGCGGTGACCGACCGGGGAAAACGGTTCTTCTTCGGGGGAGACTCCGGCTACTACGGAGTCTTCAAGGAGATCGGGAACCGCGTCGGTCCCTTCGACCTGGCGGCCATTGCCATCGGCTCCTACACGCCGGCGTCCATCATGAACCCCAATCACACCACTCCCGAGGAGGCGCTCAAAGTCCTGGACGACGTCCGCGGCAAGCGCTTCGTCGGCATCCACTGGGGAACCTTTGACCTGGCCGAGGAACCGATCGAAGAGCCACCCAAGCGGGTGGCGGCCGAAGCCCGTCGCCTCGGGCTCGATCCGGAGCGGATCTGGCTTCTGAAGCACGGCGAGACCCGGCGCTGGTAATCCGGCAAATGTTGCCGCGCCCTGCTATCCTCTCTATACTTGCATCATGGCGAATCAACGACCCTACCAGCTCCAGGCGGAAGAGGCCAACCGGCAACTCGACGCGCTCCTCGAAGGGTTGAGGGTTCCTCGGGAGACCTGGTCCTACTACTCCCAGATGCTGACCACCGTCCTCAAAATGTTCGAGGACGGCGCCGACGTCGGCGACCTCAAAATCGTCAACTCCGCCCTCAAAGAGCTCCGCTATGCCTTCAAGGTGTTTGCCCCCTACCGAGCGGTTCCCAAGGTCACCGTCTTCGGCTCGGCCCGGACTGCCGCCGAGCACTCGTTCTCGGCTCAGGCCCGCGACTTCGGGCGCCGAATGGTAGAGGCGGGCTGGATGGTGGTGACGGGGGCGGGGAGCGGCGTGATGGGAGGAGCCCAGGCGGGAGCGGGCCGGGAAAAGAGCTTCGGGCTGAACATCCGGCTTCCCTTCGAGCAGGAGGCGAACCCCTGGATCGCCGATGATCCCAAGCTGATCACGTTCAAGTACTTCTTCACCCGCAAACTCTTCCTGCTCAAGGAGTCGGCCGCCGTCTGCTATCTGCCGGGGGGGTTCGGCACCTGCGACGAGGCGTTCGAGGTGCTGACGCTGATTCAGACCGGAAAAACCCGCATGCTCCCCGTCATCCTGCTCGACATTCCGGGAGGGAGTTACTGGAAGGCCTGGGAAGGATTCATCCGGGAACAGATGATTGGGCGGGACCTGGTCTCACCCGACGATGTCCATCTCTACCGCGTGACGGAGACCGTGGACGAGGCGGTCCGTGAGATCCTCGACTTCTATCGGGTGTTGCACTCTCACCGGGGGGTGGGAGAGCAGCTCGTCCTGAGACTCCGCCGGCCGCTCTCACCTGAAGCGCTCGCGGATCTGCAGCAGAAATTCGACGACATTCTCAAGGGGCCAGCCGAACAGGTTCCCGGCCCGCTGCCCGCCGAGGGTGACGAATTTCCCGAGTTGCCGCGTCTTGTCCTGCCGTTCAACCGTACGAGCTACGGCCGGTTGCGCCAGCTGATCGACTTCATCAACCGGGCCTGACGGCCCTCACAAAGGCGCTCATGAGCTTGCCGTCGGTTTCCGCGATGAGATCGGCGAGGCTCGCGCCCTCGACCCGGCCCGCTTCGAGTAGGTCCTTGTACTGAGCCAGGAGTTCCTTGGCGTCCTCTAGCCGGTAGATCCGCGTCGGTTCGACGTCGATCTCGGTAAATCCCGCTCGGCAGAGCTTTTCCCGGTACTCCTCCTCCGTGAGGGCTCCCGCGACGCAGCCGGCCCAGGCCTCGAGGCTCCGGCGAATCGGGGCCGGCAGTTCGCCCCGGACGACGATGTCCGAAACGGCGAACCGGCCGCCGCGCCGGAGGACCCGGAACGCCTCGGCCAGCACCCGGTCTTTGTTCGCCGAGAGGTTGATGACGCAGTTCGAGATGATCACGTCCACCGAGCGGTCGGGGAGCGGGATGTTCTCCATCTCGCCCTTCAGGAACTCGGCGTTCTCCACGCCCGCTTTCCGCTGGTTCTCCCGCGCCAGCGCCAGCATCTCGTCGGTCATATCGAGACCATAGGCCCTGCCGGTCGGGCCCACGCGCTTGGCTGAGAGCAGCACGTCGATGCCGCCGCCCGAGCCCAGATCCAGCACCACCTCGCCAGGCTTGAGCTGGGCCAGCGCCGTCGGATTGCCGCAGCCGAGCGATGCCGCGATGGCTTCGGCCGGCAGACCGCTGAGCTCATCCTTCACGTAGAGGTCCCGCGTCACGACGGCCGCCCCTGAGGCGCTGCTGCAACAGCTGGCACCTTCCCGCGCCTTCAACGCGGCCCGGCTGTACTTCTCCTGGATCGTGGCCTTGAGCTCGTCTCCGTCCATGGCGGTTCTCCTCTATTCTACCTCTTCTCGTTCCTCGGTGGCCTGGCAGCTGGTGCAGACCCAGAGACGGAAGACCCG
>CAYRZF010000096.1:0-7217 GCA_964428805.1 uncultured bacterium
TGTCGTCGGCCGACCGGTCCACGCCCAGTGTCTTGTAGTAGTCCTTGTACTCCATCGCCCTAAAATTGTAGCAGAACGACCTGGCCGCTGGCGGCGCCTGCCCCAGGACTGCCCCGATTCGCAGCCTGGCGCCGCGGGCCGAGCTGTTCCGTGCCCTAGTGCGTCGCAATGTTTTGGTTGCGGTACATTCAAAATAACGCAACTATAAAGTAGTATAATTCTCATTGATACGCTATAATATCGTTGCGTGAGATGATCATAACATGCTAAATCTTTTGCAGAATCTGAAATTGATCCAAGTAGAGGAATCTCTGAGTCCATGGCGCCGCAGGGCGACTCTGCCACCGCCGGGCGGGTGGGTGCGCGCCATACGCACGGCTCTGGGGATGACCAGCGAGCAGCTGGCGAAACGGATGCGGGTGTCGCCGCAGAACGTGCGCAAGCTTGAGAAAGGCGAGGCTGAAGGCAAGTTGACACTCGAGAGCCTTCGTCGCGCGGCTGAGGCACTCGATTGTAGGCTCGTCTACGTGCTCGTTCCTCGAAAGCCGCTGGATGAATTGGTGCGTGATCGTGCTCGCGTTCTAGCGGAGCAGCAGCTCACGCGTGTGTCTCACTCCATGAAACTCGAAGCTCAGGGAGTCGCTGCTCGCGAGGAGAGGCGTCAACTCGAGCGATTAACCGAAGAACTGCTGCGCGGCAACCCGAGAAAGCTTTGGGAATAAAACTCGAATATCCTCCGGGTGCAACGCCGCTCGATCCCGTCGAAGCGGAAGGTTTGATCCCGAAGCACATCGTCAATCGTGGTCAGCTCAACGCTTGGGAGCAGCAAAACGTACTCGAAGGTGAACGCTGGGCATTTGCGCGCAAGCGAAAAGACGTGTTGACGTTCAAGTTTATCCAGGAACTTCACCGCAGGATGTTTGGGAGCACGTCGAAATGGGCAGGAGAATTCAGAACGACGGAGAAAAATATCGGCGTGGACCCCACGCAGGTCAGGCCGGAACTCAAGAAGCTGTGTGATGACGTGTCATACGAGGTCGAGCACAAAACTTGCCCGCTCGACGAGATTGCCGCGCGCTTTCACCACCGTCTCACGTGGATACACCCCTTTCCGAATGGCAATGGCCGCCACGCTCGCACGATTACCGACGTTTTTCTCGTGGCACGGGGGGCGCCGAGGTTTACTTGGGGCGAGGGCGATCTCGTTGCAGCAGGCAATACGCGGAAACAATACATCGAGGCGCTTCGCGCAGCGGATGCCCGCGATTACACGTTGCTGTTTAAGTTCGTGTGCTCGGGGAAAGCCGAGTAAAAGATTGATGCGCCTGTCAGGTAAGCCACAGCAACGCGACCGGGCCGGGAAACTATTCGAACTTCAGCCCGGCGCTCCTGGCGACGTTGCGCCAGTTGTTGAGCTCGTCCTGTATCAGCTTGCGGAATTCCTCGGGCGAGCTCGAGCCAGGTTCGGTGCCGAGATCGCGGAGCTTGGCGAGGACCGCCGACGTTTCCATCACCTTTAGCATGGCGGCATGGAGTTTGGCGACGACTGTATCAGGGAGTGACCGGATGATGGGCTCCGCGGCTCCCTTCCGGCCGGAACCGCAGGCCCGGGCCATGCCGGAGAAGGGCCTTACCTGGAATTGTAGCAGACGAGGGATGAAGACTGGAGGCTACGCCCGATGGGGCCGATCGAACCCTCGGACGAGGGTGGCGCTAGCCGCGAGCGACCGTGAAGGCGACGTAGAGGGACATCAGCCCTCGCTGGAGCAGGATGGTGACCCGGTCGCCGTCTTTCAGGTCCTTGGTGAGGCGGTCGAAATCCCCGATCCCCTTCACCTTCTGCCGATTCACCTCCCGGATCACGTCGCCGCGCTGAATCCCCGCCTCGGCGGCCGGGCTTCTCTCGTCCACCCGGGCCACGATCACGCCGCTCGGGTCCCTCAAATTTAGCTGCCGCGCCAGCTCCGGCGTGATGGGACGCACGTCCATCCCGAGGAGGGTTTTCCCCTTCGTCGTGGAGCGGAGGGTCTGGCCTTCCTCCGGCGTCTCGACGATCTTGATCTCCACCTGCTTTTCCGCGCGGTCGCGCCACACCTTGACCTGCACGGCCTTTCCCGGCGTGGTGAGCCCCACGCTGCGCTGGAGGTCGGGCGGCGACTCGATCTTGTGGCTGTCGAACTCCAGGAGGATATCCCCGGCTTGGAGACCGGCCTTGTTGGCTGGACTGTCCTGGAGCACGTCGGCGATCAGCACCCCCTTGGTGTCCTTGGCGCCGAAGCTCTTCGCCAGCTCAGAGGTCAGCGGCTGGACGCTCACGCCGAGCCAGCCGCGGGAGACCTTCCCCTTGGCGACCAGCTCGGTGTAGACCTTCTTGGCCATGTTGATCGGGATGGCAAATCCCAATCCCTGGCCCTGGGCGACGATGGCGCTGTTGATCCCGATGACCTGACCGGACATGTTGACGAGCGGTCCGCCGGAGTTGCCCGGGTTGATGGCCGCGTCGGTCTGGATGAAGTCGTCGAAGGGGCCCTGGCCGATCACCCGCCCCTTGGCGCTGATGATCCCCGCGGTCACGGTCTGCTCGAGGCCGAAGGGCGAGCCGATGGCGAGGACCCAGTCGCCCACGCTGACCTTATCCGAGTCGCCGAGGGACGCGGCCGGGTACGAGCCGCCGCCCAAAAGGCGCAGCACCGCGAGGTCGGTCTTCTTGTCCATGCCCACGATCTTGGCCTTATGCTTCTGACCGTCGGCGGTGACCACCTCGATCTCGGTGGCCCGCTCGACGACGTGGGCGTTGGTCAGCGCGATCCCGGACCGGTCCACGATGACGCCGGAGCCCAGGCTCCGCTGCATCACCTCCGGTGGCGCCTCCCCGAAGAAGCGGCGGAAGAACTCCTCCCCGAAGTGCTCTTCAAGCGGGGACCGGAGCGTGCCGCGCATCACGGTGTTGATGTTGATCACGGCGGGCCTCACCGCCGCAGCGACCTGGGCGAAGGTGCCCGTGGGGAGCGGCAGAGCCGCCGGAACGATGGGCGCCTGGATCTCGGCGAGGAACGGCCGGACCTTGGTCCGCTCGATGGCCCCGGCTCCCCAGCCACCCAGGCCCACCCCGACGGCCGACGCAACAATGACGATGGCGACAAACGTTTTCCGCCTCAACTGGATCATGAAACTGCCTCCTTCACGGGAAGTTATGATGACGCGCCACGCGCCGCGGCGGGTTGAGCGGGTTCGAATTCTCCGGCCAGGAGGCGGCGGAGGGACTCGCCCTCCAGCGTCTCCCGTGTCTTGAGTTCCTCGGCGCCCCGGAGAAGGATCGCCTTCTTGGCTCCCAGGATGCCCCGTACGCGGGTCAGGCTCCGCTCCACGATGGCCCGCACTTCCTCGTCGATGACCCGGGCCGTCTCCTCGCTGTAGTCGCGCTCCTGCGGGATGCCCGCGCCCTTGAGGAACTGAGCTCGCTGGTCGTTGCCGAAGGTGAGCGGGCCGAGGCGCTCGGACATTCCGTACTTGGTGACCATGAGGCGCGCCAGCTCGGTGGCCCGCTCGAGGTCGTTGTGGGCGCCCGTGGAAACCTCGCCGTAGACAATCTCCTCCGCCACCCGCCCGCCCAGCATGACCGCGATCCTGTCCTCCAGCTCCGACCGGGTGAGCAGGTAGCGGTCTTCCGTGGGACGCTGGTAGGTCATCCCGAGCGCCGCCACCCCGCGCGGGATGATGGTCACCTTGTGGACCGGGTCGGCGCCTTCCACCGACGCGGCCATCAGCGCGTGCCCCATCTCGTGATGGGCCACGATGTCCCGTTCCTTGTCCGAGAGAACGCGGCTCTTCCTTTCCAGACCGGCGACCACCCGGTCGATGGCCTCTTCCAGGTCGGCCATCTCCACGGCGTCCTTGCCCTTGCGCGCGGCGAGGAGCGCTGCCTCGTTGACGATGTTGGCGAGGTCGGCCCCTGAGAAGCCGACCGTCCGCGCCGCGATCAGGTGGAGGTCCACCGACGGGGCGAGGGTCACGGTCCGGGCATGGATCTTGAGGATGGCCTCCCGGCCCTTGACGTCGGGCTTGTCCACGACGACCTGCCGATCGAAGCGGCCGGCCCGCATCAGCGCCGAGTCCAGCACTTCGGGCCGGTTGGTGGCCGCCATGATGATCACGCCCTTGGAGGAGTCGAAGCCGTCCATCTCGGCCAGGAGCTGGTTCAGCGTCTGCTCCCTCTCGTCGTGGCCGCCGACGAACCCCCCGGCGCCGCCCCGCGTCTTGCCGACGGCGTCCAGCTCGTCGATGAAGATGATGCAGGGCGCCTTTTCCTTCGCCTGCTCGAAGAGGTCGCGCACCCGCGCGGCGCCCACGCCCACGAACATCTCCACGAACTCGGAGCCGGACATGAAGAAGAACGGCACGTCGGCTTCGCCGGCCACGGCGCGGGCGAGCAGCGTCTTGCCCGTTCCGGGCAGCCCCACGAGGAGCACGCCCTTGGGGATGCGACCGCCCAGCCGCTGGTACTTCTTGGGGTTCTTCAGGAAGTCCACCACCTCGACCAGCTCGGCTTCGGCCTCGTCCACCCCTGCGACATCGGCGAAGGTGACCTTGAGCTCCTTGCGGTCGAAGATCTTGGCCTTCGACCGGCCGAAGGAGAGGGCCTGGGTAGCGCCGCCGCCCATCCGTCGCATGAGGAAGAGCCAGATCCCCACCATGATGCCGAGCGGAAGGATCCAGCCGAACAAGAGATCCCGGAGGAACGTCGTCTCGATCCGACCCGAGAACTCGACCCGGTGGGCCTCCAGCTCCTTCACCAGCGCCGTGTCGTCCACCCCGGGAATGCGGGTGGTCGTAAAGACTGTCGGTCCCCCCTCGGTGCCCAAAAGTTGTCTAACGCGCTCGCCGGGGCCCGCGGCGGGGGCGGGGAGGGCGCCGGGTTTGGGGACGCCCCGGATTTCCTTGTCTGTCAGGGAGACCTTGACGATCTTGTCTTCGCGCAGCAGTTGGAGAAACTGGCTCATCGGGATGTCCACCGTCCGGGGGGCCAGGAGCCAGGTCTGGACCACCGAGAGCACGAGCGCGGCGAGAACCACGTAGACGAGGGAAAACTGGGCCCGCTGCTTTAACTGAGGCTTCACGCCGATTCCCCTCTGGCCACCGAGATCATGCTAGCGGACCGGCCCTGGCCTGTCAAACCCTACCCCGCCGGTGGAATGCCCGATAACCGCACATTTGACGGGAGCAAATTTCCCCTTGACACCTTTTCGGAGATGACCTAAAAAAGGCGATGTGATCGCGAGAACAAGCTCAAATTCTCGTTCTCAGTGACGCCCCGCCGATACGCCCTAGCCGTTCTCGGTGTTTCTTCTCTGGCCTTGCTCCTTCTGGCGATCCCCGCTCTCGCCCAGGAAGCGGCCAAGGCCCCAGACTACCGCGCGTTTCCCATCATCGGCTCCCGCCTGGTAGTCTGGGCCATCGCCCAGCTCCACCTGAACTTCGCCGCCTTCATCCTCGGCGTGCCGATCTTCGCGGTGATCATCGAGATCATGGGCTGGCGAACGGGTGAGCGGCGCTACGACTGGCTGGCCCACGAGTTCGTCAAGCTCACCTTCGCGGCGTTCTCCACCACGGCGCTCCTCGGGGCCTTCCTCCTTTTTCTGTTTGTCGGTTATTACCCCAGGTTCTGGGCGTATATGACGGGGATCTTCCACCCCACGTTCTGGGTGTATGCCCTCCTGTTCTTCCTGGAGACCTTCACCGTCTACCTGTGGTACTACGGCTGGGACTGGCTCTCTGGATCGAAGAAGTGGATCCACGTCTCCCTGGGGGTGCTTTCGAACCTCTTCGGCACCGCCATCCTCTTCGTCTCTAACGCCTGGGTCACCTTCATGACGTCGCCGGCGGGGATCGACGAGGCGGGCAACCTGACCTCCCTCTGGGGGGCCATCAACAACTACACCTGGATGCCGCTCAACATCCACCGGCTGATCGCCAACGTGGTCTTCGGCGGGACGATCGCCGCGGCGTATGCCGCGGTCAGGTTCCTCCAGGCCAAGACCGACGAGGAGAGGGCCCGCTACGACTGGATGGGGTACGTGGGGAACTTTGTGGCCATCTCGGCGCTGATGGTGCTCCCCTTCGCCGGCTACTGGCTGGGGCGCGAGATCTACGCCTACAACCAGACGATGGGGATCACCATGATGGGCGGCTTCATGTCCTGGCTCTGGGTGGTCCAGGCGATCCTCATCGGGGTGCTCTTCATCGGCTCCAACTACTACCTCTGGCTCGGCATGGAGCGGATCCCCGGCTCCGAGCGCTACCGCCGCTACATCCCCTACATGATCATGATCCTCGCGGCGGGCTTCATCGTGTGGGCCACGCCGCGGAGCATCCCCGTGACGCCCTCCGAGATGCGGGTCATGGGCGGCGCCCACCACCCGGTCCTGGGCGTCCTCGGCGTCATGTCCGCCAAGAACACGGCCGTGAACCTGATGATCCTGACGACCTTCCTCTCCTACCTCCTCTACCGGCGCGCCAACAAGCTGTCGGTGAAGCCCTGGGTGGGCACGGGCATGGCGGTCCAGTGGCTGATATTCGCCCTGGCGGCTTCTGTCGTGACCTTCTACGGCGTGTACGGCTACTTCGTCGAATCCATCGTCCGCATCGGCTTTTCCGTCTATCAGGTGCTGGCGGTGCTGGGGGCGCTCGTGCTCGTCATGGCCATCGACATCCCCATGTTCAGGGGCGCCCGGTCCACGGGCCAGATCCGCTGGGGGACCATCGCCCCGCGCTCCCAGTACGTCTTGATTCTCCTGGCGGTGACGTTCACGTGGCTGATGGGGCTGATGGGTTTTGCCCGCTCGGGCATCCGGCAGCACTGGCACGTGTACGGCGTGGTCCGCGACACTTCCGTGGAGGCGGTGACGCCGGCGCTCGGCTATGCCGCCAACATGATCACCGTCGTCACGGCGGTCTTCTTCGCCCTGGTGCTCTTCATCTTCTGGCTGGGCGGCCTCGGGGAGAAGGGCAAGGCCGGGGAACACGCCGGGGCACCAGCGATCGCCGGCGGCTCCGGCGACCACTCACTCGAAGGGGGGCTGCACCCACGCCCTTTGGGCGCGGGTACCCGCCCTTCCGATTCCTCCCCCCGAGGATTGCGCGGGCAAAGCCCGCGCTCGAATTGATGCGAATCCCTGTTCTGGTGAAGGTCTCGGCGTTCGCCCTGCTGGTCATGGGAA
>CAYRZF010000097.1:0-7024 GCA_964428805.1 uncultured bacterium
CATGATGGCGTGGCGGATCGCTCTCGGCCTCCTCGCGGTAGGGCTGCTCGCCTCCCCGGCGTCAGCTCAGCGGCGTGACGACCAGACTCTCCGCCAGAAAGAGCAGTCACTTCAGCAAACCCAGACGCAGCTCAAGGAAGAGCGGGCCAAAGCCGCGGAGGCCAAGAAGCGCGAATCGTCCCTCCTCTCCGAGCTCGACGCCATCGAGCTGACGCTGGGCAAAAAACGACGTGAGCTCGACGCGCTCAGCCGCCGGATCCTCAAGGCGCAAGGGGAAATCCAGCGCCTGGAACGGGAGATCGGGCGGCTTGAAGCCCAACGGGCCGGGCAGCAAGAGGTTCTCGGCCGCCGTCTCAGGGCCATGTATAAACTCCAGGCCCAGGGTGGGGCCCTCCCGTTCATCCTGGCCGGTGAAGACCCCATGGCCCGGGCGGTTCAGCTGCGCCACCTGACCACGCTCGCGGCGGTGGACGCCCGGCTGATTCGGGAGTATCGTGGAACTTCAGAAAGCCTGGCAGAGCGCAAGGGGCGGGTCGAGGAGCAGCGGCAGGAACTGGCGTTGCTCCGGGCCAAGGTGGACGAGGAGCGGCAGGCGGTGGACCGCGAAGCCGCCCGGCGCCGGGGGCTCCTGGTGAAGGTCCAGGAGGAGCGCGCCTACCACGAGCGGATGGTGGGCGAGCTCTCCGAAGCCTCCAAGCGGCTCGAGGCGCTGATCCGGGAGCTTCAGGCCAAGCAGCGCCGCGCGGCGAAACTCCCGCCGGGCAAGGGCGCCGAGCCGCCGGCCGTGGGGTTCGGCACCCTCAGGGGCTCTCTACCCTGGCCGACCGACGGGCGGATCGTGGGGGGCTTCGGCGAGCAGGTGCACCCCAGGTTCGGCACCCGGACGTTCAAGCGTGGGATTGACATCGAGGCTGGCGACGGGGCGGGGATTGTCGCCGTGTACGCCGGCCACGTGGTCTATACGGGCTGGTTCAAGGGGTACGGGAACTTGATCATCCTCGATCACGGCAACGACTACTACACGCTGTACGCCCATGCCGCCGAGATTCGCGTCCACGAAGGGGACGACGTGCGGCAGGGGCAGATTATCGGCACGGTAGGGGATACCGGTTCCCTGGCGGGTCCTCGCCTGTACTTTGAGGTGCGCTACCAGGGGCGGCCCCAGGATCCCGCCGAGTGGTTGCGGCGACGTGGATAAATTCGAGAGCGAGGAGGCTCTTCCGATGGGTCCATCCGGCAGGCAAAGAAGGCAGTCCTCATTGCGGGGTTGTTGCTTGCGCTTACCCTGTCCCTCGGAGGCACGAGCGCCAGCAAGGGCACCGACACGAGCGCGACGTACGAGAACCTCAAGCTCTTCACGGAGGTGCTCTCGATCGTCCAGAGCCAGTATGTGGACGATGTGCCCCCCAAGGATCTGATCTACGGCGCCATCAAGGGCACGCTCCGCGGACTGGACCCGCACAGCTCGTTCCTGGACCCCGAAATGTACCGGGAGATGCAGGTCGAGACCACCGGGACGTTCGGCGGCCTCGGGATCGAGATCACGCTGAAGGATGACGTCCTGACCGTGGTGTCGCCCATCGACGGCACGCCGGCTCACCGGGCGGGGCTCCAATCTGGCGACCGGATCGTCAAGGTCGAGGGGATCTCCACCAAGGAAATGTCGCTGACCGACGCCGTCAAGCGGATGCGCGGGAAGCCCGGGAGCAAGGTGACGATCAGCATCATGCGGGAAGGCTGGGCCGAGCCCAGGGACTTCACCATCACCCGCGAGCAGATCCATGTCCAGTCGGTCCGGAGCCAGGAGCTCGAACCGGGGATCGCTTACATCCGGCTGCGTCAGTTCCAGGAGCAGTCCCCGGGCGATTTGGAGGCGGCCCTGGAGAAATTCACTCGGGGCGGCGCCAAGCTCCAGGGGCTGATCCTCGATCTCCGGAATGACCCGGGTGGGCTCCTGACCGCGGCGGTGGAGGTTACGGAGAAGTTCCTCGATGACGGCAAGCTGATCGTGTACACCGAGGGGCGCGTCCGAAACCAGAGCATGCGCTTCACCGCTCACGCCAAGAAGCCCTACCTGGAATTCCCGATCGTGGTGCTGGTCAACCAGGGGAGCGCCTCGGCCTCGGAGATCGTGGCGGGCGCGCTCCAGGACTGGGGTCGGGGCATCGTGCTCGGCACCCAGACCTTCGGCAAGGGGTCGGTCCAGACCATTATCCCGCTGTCCGACGGCTCGGGGCTGCGCCTGACGACCGCCAAGTACTTTACCCCGAAGGGCCGGAGCATTCACGGCAAGGGGATCGCGCCGGACATCGTCGTGGAGCTGCCGAAGGTGACGGCGGCCGCCCAGCCCAGCGAGGCGAAGCCCGTGGCCCTGCCCTCGCCCGAGGAAGAGCTGAAGAAGGACATCCAGGTTCAGCGGGCGGTGGACATCCTGAAGGCGATGCGCATTCTGGAGAAGGCCCGGCCGGCGCCGGCGGCGCCCCAGGCTCAGGCGAAATAGGCGGCTAGTTCCGCTCAGGCTGGAACCGTGGCACGGCCGGCGGGAGGCGGACTCTCCCGTCGGCCTTCTCACCTCGGGGCTGCTTCTGTGATGATCCTGGGAATCGAGACATCGTGCGATGAAACGGCGGCGGCCGTGCTGGCCGACGGCCCCAAGATCCTGGCTTCCGTCGTGGCCTCCCAGGACCAGATCCACGCGCCCTACGGTGGCGTCGTCCCCGAACTGGCGTCGCGGCGCCACGTGGAGATCATCGTTCCCGTGATCCAGAAGGCCCTGGGCGAGGCCGGCGTCTCGCTCGCCGACCTCACGGGGATCGCGGTGACTCAGGGGCCGGGTCTGGTGGGGTCGCTCCTCGTGGGCTGCTCGGTGGCGAAGTCTCTCGCCTATGTCAGGAAGCTCCCGCTGGCAGGCGTCAACCATCTTGAGGGCCACATCTTCGCCGCGTTCCTTCAGGAGCCCAGCCCCGACTATCCCTTCCTGGCCCTGGTGGTCTCGGGCGGGCACACCGCGCTTTACCTGGCGCGGAAGCCTCTCTCCTACGAACTCATCGGGCAGACGCGGGATGACGCCGCCGGCGAGGCGTTCGACAAGGTGGCCAAGCTCCTGGGTCTGGGTTACCCGGGCGGGCCGATTATCGAGCAGATCGCCCGCTCGGGGGACCCGAAGGCCATCCAGTTTCCTGTCGCTCAGATCACGGACGGGGCGCCGGACTTTTCCTTCAGCGGGATCAAGACGGCAGTGTCGCTCTACGTGAAGCGCGCCCGCCCGCTCACGCCCGCTCACGTCGCGGACGTCGCGGCGTCGTTCCAGTCGACCGTCGTGAAGATGCTCGTGAGAAAGACCGTGAGGGCGGCACTCTCCCGGCGCGTCCGCCGGCTCGTCTTGACGGGCGGGGTGGCAGCGAACAAGGCGCTCCGGAGCGTGCTTGAGGCCGAGGCCACCGAGCGCGGGTGGGAGCTCTTCATCCCGCCCCCGGCTCTCTGTACCGACAACGCGGCGATGATCGCCGCCGCGGGCCAGGCGCGCCTCCTGGCCGGTGAACGCGCCTCCCTCACCATGAACGCCATTCCTGACTTGAAACTCGCCTGAGCCCCCTCACCTGCCCTCTCCCCCCTCGGGGGAGAGGATGAAGGTGAGGGGAGAGAGTTCGGTGCCTTGGCTCGATTGGATTACGAGTCGTTCCTCGCGGGGTTGCCCGACGCCGTCGTCGGCGTGGATGAGGCGCTCCGGATCGTCCTCTGGAATGCCGCGGCGGAGGCGCTGACGGGCAAATCCGCCCGGCGTGTCCAGGGCCGGACCTTGAAGGAGGTCTTTGCGCCGGACTCGTCGGTGGTGCGCCACCTGAGCGAGACGCTCCGCAGCGGGGAGAGCCGGTCCGAGGCCGAAGCGATGATCGAAGGGGGGGACGGTCGGCCGGTCCCGGTGAGCATCGTGACGGCGCCCATGGCGGGGGGAAGCGGAAACGTGGAGGCTGCGGTCGCCGTGCTCCGCGATCTCTCCCGGATCCGCCAGCTCGAGGAAGAGGTCCGGCGCGGGGAGACGCTGGCCGCGGTGGGGCGCATGTCCGTGGGACTGGCTCACGAGATCCGCAACCCGCTGAGCGCGATCCGCGGAGCCGTGCAGCTCCTGAGAAAAGAGCTCGGCGATGAGGCGCGGTGGCGGGAATACACCGACGTGCTGATCAAGGAGGTGGACCGGGTCAACCGGATCATCGAGTCGCTCCTGGACCTGGGCCGACCCGTCCGGCTGCGGCTGGCGCCGTTGAACCTCCACCAGCTCCTGGAGCGCGTCGTCCTCTTGTCGGAGGAGATGGCGGCGAGCCGGGATGTGCGCATCGTCAAGCGCTATGACCCGAGCCTGCCGCCGATCCTCGCGGACGAGGATCGCATTCTCCAGGTGTTCCACAATCTGATCAGGAACGCGATTGAGGCCATGCCGCGGGGCGGTCGCCTCACGCTGACGACGCGCCTCAGCATGAATCCGCTCTTCACCAAGGTGGACCTCGGCACCGGCTCCCGTCACCTGATCGAGATGCAGGTCTCGGATGAAGGGGAAGGGATAGCCCACGCGCTGAGGGACAAGATCTTCGACCCGTTCTTCACCACCAAAGAACGGGGGCTGGGGCTTGGTCTCGCGCTCTGCCACCGGATCCTGGAGGAGCACAAGAGCGCCATCCAGGTCGAGAGCGTCCCGGGCAGGGGCACCACCGTGACGTGCTTCTTGCCGATCGCGAAATAGCATGCCCGACGGCCGCATCCTGATCGCTGATGACGAGGACGGGCTCCGCTGGGTCCTGGAGAAAGGTCTGAAGCAGGCGGGCTACCGCGTCATAGCGGTGAAGGACGGGGAGTCGGCCCTCCAGGAAGCCGGCGCCGAGCCCTTCGACCTGATCTTCCTCGACATCCGGATGCCGGGTGTGGATGGCCTCACCCTCCTCGCGAAGATCCGCGAAGCGCGCCCGGACGCCCAGGTGGTCATCATGACCGCTCACGGGACCATGGAGACCGCCATCCAGGCCATGCAGCGCGGCGCGTACGATTACCTCGCAAAGCCGTTCGACCTTGACGAGGTCCTCCTGCTCGCCGAGCGCGCGCTCTCCGCCAGGCGCCTCAGCCAGGAAGTGTCCCGGCTCAAGACCGGGCTCCGGGAGGTGTGGGAGTTCGGGGCCCTCGTGGGCCGCCACGCCCGGATGCAGGAGGTCTACAAAACCATCGGCCGCGTCGCGGCCAGCGATGTCACCGTCCTGCTTCGTGGTGAGTCGGGAACCGGCAAGGAGCTCGTGGCGCGGGCCATCCATCACTACAGCCGTCGAGCCGGCCGCCCCTTCGTGGCGGTGTCCGGGGCCGCCATCCCCGGGACCCTCCTCGAGACCGAGTTGTTCGGCCACGAGCGCGGCGCCTTCACCGACGCCAAGGAGCGGAAGCTCGGCAAGCTGGAGCTGGCTCACGGCGGCACACTCTACCTGGACGAAGTGGGCGACATGCCGCTGGACCTCCAGGCCAAGCTCCTGCGGGCGCTCCAGGAGCGCGTGTTCGAGCGGGTGGGCGGTCAGGACCCGATCCGGGTGGACTTCCGGGTCCTCGCAGCGACAAATCGGGATCTCGAAATGATGATGCGCGAGGGGCGCTTCCGGGAGGATCTCTTCTATCGCCTCAACGTCGTGACGCTCACGCTGCCGCCGCTTCGCGAGCGACGGGAGGACATCCCGCTCCTGGCGGATCACTTCCTGGCCAAGTATGCGGGCGACCTCGGTGAGCGTGCCCTTGCCCCCGAGGCGCTGGACCGGCTGGTGGGCTACGACTGGCCGGGGAATGTGCGCGAGCTGGAGAACGTGATCCAACGCGCCATGGTGATGGCCGGGGGCGGTGTCATCCTCCCGGAGCACCTGCCCATCGGTCCGGTCTCGGCGAGAGCCACGGTCACCGCCGACCATAGCCTCGAGGAGGTGATCGAGAAGAAGCTGGCGGAGTGCGTGCGCGGCCTCGGCAGGCGGCCCGGCGCCAACCTCTATGCGCTGATGGTCGGGCTCGTCGAGAAGCCCCTACTCCGGGCGGTGCTGCGAGAGACCGCGGGCAACCAGATCAAGGCCGCCGCGCTCCTCGGCATCAACCGCAACACGCTCCGCAAGAAGCTGAAGGAGCACGGCATCGATCCCGACGCCCTGGACGAACCCTAGCGGCGCTCGCTACGGTTTGACGTAGATCTCGGACCCGCTCTTCCTGAATTCCTCGGCTTTTTCTTTCAGCCCCGCCTCGAGCGCCGCGGCCTCCTCCAAACCCTTCTTGGCGGCGTACTCGCGCACCTCCTGGGTGATCTTCATAGAGCAGAAGTGAGGGCCGCACATCGAGCAGAAGTGGGCGATCTTGGCGCCCTCCGCGGGGAGGGTCTCGTCGTGGAATTGGCGCGCGGTCTCCGGGTCCAGCGAGAGGTTGAACTGGTCCTCCCAGCGGAACTCGAAGCGCGCCTTGGAGAGCGCGTCGTCCCACTCGCGCGCGCGGGGGTGACCCTTGGCCAGATCCGCGGCGTGAGCGGCGATCTTGTAGGCGATGACGCCGGCCTTGACGTCGTCGCGGTTGGGCAGGCCCAGGTGCTCCTTGGGCGTCACGTAGCAGAGCATCGCGGTGCCGAACCAGCCGATCATCGCCGCGCCGATGGCGGAGGTGATGTGGTCGTAGCCGGGGGCGATGTCGGTCGTCAACGGACCCAGGGTGTAGAAGGGGGCCTCGTGGCAGACCGCGAGCTCGCGGTCCATGTTCTCCTTGATCAGGTGCATGGGGACGTGGCCCGGTCCCTCGATCATCACCTGGCAGTCGTGCTCCCAGGCGATCGTCGTCAGTTCGCCCAATGTTTCGAGTTCGGCGAACTGAGCCTCGTCGTTGGCGTCGGCGATGGAGCCCGGGCGGAGGCCGTCGCCGAGCGAGAAGGCCACGTCGTAGGCGGCCATGATCTCGCAAATGTCCCCGAAGTGCGTGTAGAGGAAGCTCTCCTGATGGTGCGCGAGGCACCACTTGGCCATGATGGAGC
>CAYRZF010000098.1:0-6987 GCA_964428805.1 uncultured bacterium
GGCTCACCCGGCGGATGACCTCGAAGCCCACGAAGGTGGCCAGCAGGAAGACGAACAGCTCGCTCTCGAGGTTAGACGTCATCCGATGGGCCTCCTCTCTTCTTCACTCCCGGCATGTTCAGGCCTTTGGCGCGGCGTGAGCTTCGAGCGGTGGCAGCCCCAGGACCTCGCGCACGCGCGGGTGGACCACCTCGCCGCCCCGGGTCAGGAGAGTCTCCCGCGTGACCTCGTCCTCCAGGTTCAGCTCCATGGCGCCCGACTTCGCCAGGTGGAGGAAGAACGCCGTGATGTTCCGCGCGTACATCTGGCTCGCATGGTAGGGCACGGTGCTGGCCAGGTTTACGGGTCCGATGATGGTCACCCCATGTTCGACGACGGTCTCATCGGGGCGGGTCAGCTCGCAGTTGCCGCCCCGCTCGGCGGCCAGGTCCACGATCACCGAGCCGGGCGTCATGCCGCGGACCATCTCCGCCGTGATGAGCACCGGCGCCTTCTTGCCGGGGACCACGGCGGTAGTGATCACCACGTCGCTCTCCACCACCACGCGCGCCATCAGCTCGCGCTGGCGTTGGTAGAAGGCCTCGTCCTGTGCCCGCGCATAGCCACGTACATCCTCGGCGCCGGCCGCCTCGAGCGGCAACTCGACGAACTTGGCACCCAGACTCTGGACCTGCTCCTTGACCGCCGGCCGGACGTCGTAGGCTGACACCACGCCGCCGAGCCTCCGGGCCGTGGCGATGGCCTGGAGCCCCGCCACCCCGGCGCCGACGACCAGCACCCGCGCGGGTGGAATGGTGCCGGCGGCGGTCGTGAGCATCGGGAACATCTTAGGCAGGGTCGCGGACGCCAGGAGTACCGCCTTGAAGCCGGCCACGGTGGACATGGATGAGAGGGCGTCCATGTTCTGGGCGCGGGTGATCCGCGGCATGAACTCGATCGCGAAAGCTACGGCGCCGGTGGCGGCGATCTCCTTGACGGTCTGAGGATCTCCCAATGGCCGGAGGAAAGCAATCAGCGCCAGGCCGGGGCGCAGGAGGTCGAGATCCGCGCGGCCGGTCTTGTCGTTGGCGCCGTGGCCCAGGAGCTGAAAGACCGCGTCCGCCGAGCCGAAGATCTCGGAGCGAGAGGTGGCGATCCTGGCCCCCTTCTCGACATAGGCCGCGTCGGGGTAGAACGCAGCTTCGCCGGCACCGGACTCCACGAGCACCTCCGAGCCGGCCTTGGCGAGGGTGGGGATGACGGCGGGTATAAGGGCGACGCGCCGCTCTCCCGGGAAGCTCTCTTTCGGAACCCCGATGATCATTGCGTCTTCACCCGGCTGCCGGTAGTGGTCAATGTATTTCCTTCAGGTGTTCGGTGGAGGCGAAAGACGAGCGGTTCCTAGAGCGGTGTGAGCTGCACGTCCACCTTCGACGGCAGGACGAGCCGCCGGTATACCTGAGGGCCGTCGCCGTACTCGGGGACGTTTGAGGGGGCCGCGGCCAGACGGCGGATGAACTCTTCCTCGAGACCGGAGAACCCGAGGCTCCCCGCCAACTGCATCGCCCGGGCAGCATACTTGAGCACCTGGACCGCCTCGAGGCCGGAAATGTCGTCGAAGAACCACCCGCAAGACGTGAACATGAGGAGGCGGTGGCATTGAAGTTCCAGGAGCTTGAGCGCCTCCGCTTCGTGGAAGGAGTCCAGCGGACTACGCTGGTGCCCGTGGAAGAACTCGGCCTTCGAATCCTTGGAGCGGTCAAGGATGACGTGGATGTAGTCGTCGCGGGCCGCCCACGGATCCTTCAGCAGTTTCCCGAGCCGCACCTCGTAGAACAGGTCGAGCTCGTCCCTGAGCCAGTCCATGGTGTCGCGGAGCGGAGCTCGCCAGCGCTGGTGCCAGTCGGGATGACCCACCCGGCAGCCGCAGTCTGACCGCCAGCGCTCCACCCCGTGGGCGCAGCTCCACGAGGTCCGCTCGATGATCTCGACCTCGTGGGTCGGGGGGTGGGCCGCCAGGAAGGCGCCGTAGTTGGTCAGGCTGACGTTTCCCTCGCGCTCGATTTTCTCGAGCGCAGCCGCCAGAGCCCTGTGGCCGAAGCGGTGATGATGCCCGTAGGATTCGCCGTCGGTGGCGACATGGACGAGCTGGGGCGTGGTGCGATCCGGCGAGAAGCCCCCCACGAGCCGGGCCCTCAGTGTTTCTCCCTGGGCCAGCGCGCCCTCGAAGGCGATGGCCCGAGAGATGGGGGCGTCGAAAAAGAAGAGGGCCAGGCTGCGGCCGCTGCCGCAGGTATAGTGGTAGGCCTGGCTCGGATCGATTTGCCCTCCCGTCACGTCCTTCCACTGGCCATTCGGAGCCGGTCGAACCCGCCGGGCCTGCCGGGGAGCCAGGATCGTGAACTTGAGATCGCTCTCCGCCAGGACGTCGAGGGTCTCGTTGTCCGCCGCCGTCTCGGGCAGCCACATCCCCTCCGGTTCGCGCCCGAATCGGTGGCGGAAGTCCTCGATCCCCCAGCGGACCTGAGTGACCTTGTCCCTTCGCGTGGCCAGCGGCATGATCAGGTGGTTGTACGCCTGGGCGAGGGCGTTCCCGTGCCCCCCGCGCTCGCCTCGGCTGGCGCGATCGGCCTGAAGGATGCTCGCGTAGGTCTCCGGATGCTGGCTCTCGAGCCAGGAGAGCAGGGTGGGGCCGAAGTTGAAGGAGATCCTCTTGAGGTTGCGGCTGTTCGGCGCGTAGCACTCCGCGGTGATCCGCTCGTTCCAGTCGTGGAAGGGGACGGCCCCATCCTCCGCCTCCACCCTGCCGAGCCACGGGTTCTCCCGGGGAGGCTGGTAGAAGTGGCCGTGCACCGTCAGGAACTTCACGGCTCCTCGATGCCCCTGACGAACTCGCGCCGGCCGCCCCGCGGGATGACCACGAGGCCGGCGGGATCCACGTGGTAGTGCTCCCGGTCCGCCTTGGGGTCCAGGCCGATCTCCTTCCCGGTGCCGATGATGTTGAAGCGGTCCACGATGACGCGGCGGAGACAGGCGCCCTTGCCCACCGAGGTGAAGTCCATGATGATCGAGTCCTCGATCACGGCCCCTTCGTTCACCCAGACGCCCCGGCCGAGGATCGAGTTGCGGATGGTGGCGCGCTTGATCAGGCACCCCTCGCTGATCTGGGCATTGTCGATGTCGCCCCCGACGATCCGGGCCGACGGGCCCTGATAGTGGCCGCTCCGGATCGGCCAGTGGCGGTTATCGAGGTCGAAGCGCGGGTCCTCCCCCAGGAGGTCCATGTGGGCCCGCCAGTAGGTCTCGAGCGTCCCCACGTCCCGCCAGTACCCCGACTCCTCGTAGGGCTTGAGCCCCGGCACCTCGTTTTGCTGGAAGTCGTAGGCGAAGACGCGGGCGGTGGGGAAGAGGGCGGGGATGATCGTTTTGCCGAAGTCGTGATCGGTCGGGCGCTGGGCGTCGGCCAGCAGGGCCTCGACCAGAGCTTTCCGAGAGAAGAGGTAGTTCCCCATGCTGGCGTAGGCACGGCTCGGGTCCTTCGGCATCGGGCGGGGCGCGGCTGGCTTTTCCACGAAGTTGACGACGCGGCTCGATCCATCCACCTCGAGGACGCCGAACTCCCCCGCGTCGGCGAGCGGGACCGGGCGGGCCGCCACCGAGACGTCGGCCTCGCGCTCGCGATGGAAGGCCACCATCTGGTTCACGTCCATCCGGTAGATGTGATCGGCCCCGAACACGGCCACCAGGTCGGGGTTGAAGTCCTCGACGAGGTTCAGGTTTTGAAGCACCGCGTCGGCGCTCCCGCGGTACCACATCTCCCCGAGGCGCATCTGGGGCGGGACCACGTTGATGAAGTGGTCCGGGACGAGGCCGCCGGTGCGCCAGGACGCCCGGAGGTGCTCGATGAGCGATTGGGGTTTGTACTGGACGAGCACGTAGAGCGAGAGGATCCCCGAATTGACGAAGTTGGAGAGCACGAAGTCCGCGATCCGGAAGCGGCCGCCGAAGGGGACCGCCGGCTTCGTGCGGTCTCGGGTCAGGGGGTAGAGGCGTTTGCCCATTCCGCCGGCCAGGATCATCGCCAGGATGCGCTCGCGTGGCATCGTCAGTCTCGGGAAGGCTGGAGGATGAGCGTGGCGAGCGGCGGCAGGATGAGCACCAGCGAGTGAGGCTGGCCCTGGCATGCCGTCGGATCGGTCCAGGCGCCCCCCGGGTTTCCCAGGTTGCTCCCGCCGTAGAGGTCGGCGTCGGTGTTCAGCAGCTCCCGGTAGTGGCCCGCCCGTGGCACGCCGACGCGGTAGCCGTGGCGCGGGACCGGCGTGAAGTTCGAGACGAAGAGCACGAAATCCGCCGGGTCTTTGGCCCGGCGCACGAAGGAAACCACGCCCTGCTCCCAGTCGCTGCAGTCGATCCACTGAAAGCCGGCGGGGTCGAAGTCCACCTGGTGGAGCGCCCCTTCGCGCCGGTAGAGCCGGTTCAGATCCTGGACCAGGCGCTTCAGGCCCGCGTGGTGCGGACCCATTTCCAGCAAATGCCAATCGAGGCTTTCCTCATGGTTCCATTCGCGCGTCTCCCCGAATTCGCCCCCCATGAACAGGAGCTTCTTGCCCGGGTGACCGTACATGAACGCGTAGAAGAGGCGCAGGTTGGCGAATTTCTGCCAGTCGTCCCCCGGCATCTTCTGGTGCAGCGATCCCTTGCCGTGCACCACCTCGTCGTGGGAGAGGGGGAGGACGAAGTTCTCGTGCCAGGCGTAGAGGAACCCGAAGGTGAGCTGGTTGTGGTGGTACTTGCGGTGGACCGGGTCCCGGCTCATGTAGTCCAGCAGGTCGTGCATCCAGCCCATGTTCCACTTGAAGCCGAACCCCAGGCCGCCCACATAGGTCGAGCGCGAGACCATCGGCCAGGCGGTGGACTCCTCCGCGATGGTCATGATCCCCGGATGATACTGATAGGCCACTTCGTTGAAGCGCTTGAGGAAGGCGATGGCCTCCAGGTTTTCGTTCCCGCCGAACCGGTTCGGGATCCATTCACCGGGCTTGCGCCCGTAGTCCAGGTAGAGCATCGACGCCACCGCGTCCACGCGCAGCCCGTCGAGGTGATAGCGCTCGAGCCAGTAGAGACCGTTGCCGATCAGGAAGTTGGCCACTTCGTTGCGTCCGTAATTGAACACGAGCGTCCCCCAGTCAGGGTGCTCGCGCTGGCGCGGGTCATCATGCTCGTAGAGGTGGGTCCCGTCGAAGTACACGAGCCCGTGAGGGTCGCGGGGGAAGTGAGCCGGCACCCAGTCCAGGATGACCCCGATCCCGCGCTGATGGAAGTAGTCAACGAAGTACATGAAGTCCCGGGGGAGGCCGTAGCGGCGAGTCGGGGCGAAGCAGCCGATGGTCTGATAGCCCCAGGAGCCGTAGAACGGATGCTCCATCACCGGCAGCAGCTCGACGTGGGTGTAGCCCATCTCCTGGACGTAGGCGGCCAGTTTGGGAGCCAGCTCCCGGTAGGTGAGAAAGCGGTTGCCCTCCTCGGGCACGCGCATCCAGGATCCCAGGTGCACCTCGTAGATGGCGATGGGGCTGTCGAAGCTGTTCCGCGGAGCCCGATTCGCCATCCAGTGCTCATCCCCCCATTCATAGCCCTCAAGCGTACACACTACCGAGGCCGTGCGGGGCGTCTCGGGCTCAAACGCGAAGGCGTAAGGGTCGGCTTTGAGGGCGAGGAGTTCTCCCGAGCGGGAGCGGATCTCGAACTTGTACCGCGCGCCTTCGCCGAGACCGGGGATGAAGATGTCCCAGATGCCGTTGCCGGGATGACAGCGCATCGGATGGCGCCGGCCGTCCCACTGATTGAAGTCGCCGACGACGCTGACCCGCCGCGCGTTGGGGGCCCACACCGCGAACGCGACGCCCTCCACTCCGTCCACCACGCGAGGGTGGGCGCCGAGCTTCTCATAGGCCTTGTAGTGCGTGCCCTCCCCCAGCAGGTGCAGGTCGTAGTCGCTCAAAGTGGACGGGAAGCGATAGGGGTCGTCGAACTCCCAAACCCGTCCCTGCGAATCGACGGTTTCCAGCCGGTAGACGAAGGGCTCGCTCCCCTTCGGGAAGCGCGCTTCGAAGAGACCGTCCGCGTGGATGCGCTCCATGGGCTGGGGGCCGGTACGGGCGCGAGGGCGGCCATCGGAGGGAGGTCCGGACGGGCTGCGAGGGATCACCCGCGCCGCCTCGGCGAACGGGAGGAAGGCGCGGACAGCCAGGCCCGCATCGGCGGCAAGGGGATGCGGCCCCAGGATGGCGAAGGGGTTGCTGTGGTCACCCCGGATGATGGCCTGGATATCCGAGGGGGAGAGAATCACGGTTTCTAGCAGGGGTGCCTCCAAGTCTTCCGGATCATTACACATTATCACAGGTGGGCGCCGTCACGGAGCGACGGGCGTACCCGAGGGCCGAGGAGCAGCGAGGTTGAGCGTGACGGTCTTCTTGGGGCCAGGGATGCTCGTCATGGGGCGGAGATGCCCCACTCGGGCCCGGCGAGTCCTTCGTAACCTGTTGAATTCTTGCCGCTTGGCCCTGGCATTGCGGTTGCTATCTTCTAAATCATTCTTATACAGGGGAGGAGTATCGGGAAACATCGAAGGATAGGTTGACCGGTGCCTGACGAACCCGAGATGACCGTGGCCGAGATCATGGCGAAGCCGGTGGTGACGGCGTCCCCGGCCACGTCGGTGAACTCCGCCCGGCGGCTGCTGCGGCAGGCACGGATCCGTCATCTCCCGGTGGTGGACGGAGCGCTGCTCGTCGGGATCGTGTCGGACCGCGACCTTCGCGACGCCCCGGACGAGACGGTCCGCCTCGGAGAGATCATGACGCGAACGGTGTTCGTCCTCTCCCCCGACACCTCCATCCGCCGGGCCGCCCGCCTTTTTCGCGAGCGACGGTTCGGGGCGATGCCGGTGCTCGAGGGGCGGGAGCTGGTCGGGATCGTGTCGGTCGTGGACGTCCTGCGCGTCCTCGA
>CAYRZF010000099.1:0-6889 GCA_964428805.1 uncultured bacterium
GCGAGTCGGCGGCCGAGAGCGACGACGAGCTGCTGGCGAAGTATCTGGAGGAGGGCTCCATCGGCGAGGCCGAGATGCTCAAGGCGCTCCGCGCGGCGGTCGCGTCGGGCAAGGTGATCCCCGTCCTTGCCGCGGCGGCGACGAAGAGCATCGGGAGCCACCCGCTCCTCGACCTCCTCATCGAGGCCTTCCCCTCGCCGGCCGACCGCGGCGAGGTGGAGGGGATCGAGCTCAAGTCCAAGGCTGCGGGCCGGCGTCTCCCGGATCCAAAGGCCCCATTGGCAGCTTTGGTCTTCAAGACGGTGAGCGATCCCCACGTCGGCAAGCTCTCCATCTTCCGCGTGTACTCCGGCACCTTCAGGTCCGATTCCCAGGTCTATAACGCCTCCAAGGAGGCTCGCGAGCGGGTGGGGCAGGTGGCGTGGCTTCAGGGGAAGACCCAGAAGCCGGTGGAGGCCCTCGGCCCGGGCGAGATCGGCGTGGTCGCCAAGCTGAAGGAGACGCTGGCGGGGGACACCCTCACCGACGAAGCCAACGCCATCCTCCTCCCGCGCATTGTCTTCCCCGAGCCTGCCATCTCCTACGCGATCCAGCCCAAGACCCGGGGGGACGAGGACAAGATCTCGAACGCGCTGGCCCGGATCGCGGAGGAGGATCCCACGATCCGCTACCACTTCGATCCAGAGACCAAGCAGCTCTTGGTCTCCGGCGTGGGCCAGCTCCACGTCGAGGTGGTCGTCGAGCGGATGAAGCGGAAGTACAACGTGGATGTGACCCTGCTGCCGCCGCGGATCCCCTACAAGGAGACCGTCAAAGGGCGGGCCGAAGTCCAGGGGAAGTACAAGAAGCAGACCGGCGGGCGCGGCCAGTACGGCGATGTGTGGCTCAAGATCGAGCCGCTCCAGCGTGGCGCCGGCTTCGAGTTCGTGGACGACATCTTCGGCGGCGCCGTCCCGCGCAACTATATCCCCTCGGTCGAGAAGGGCGTCCGCGAGGCCATGAAGCGGGGGGTGATCTCGGGCTACCCGGTGGTGGACGTGCGGGTCACGTTCTACGACGGCTCCTACCACCAGGTGGACTCCTCGGACATGGCCTTCCAGATCGCCGGGTCCCTGGCGTTCCAGAAGGGCGTCCAGGAGGCGCGCCCGATCCTCCTCGAGCCCATCATGAACGCGGAGGTCACGCTCCCGACCGACCAGACGGGCGACGTGATCGGCGACCTGAACGGCCGGCGCGGGCGCATCGTCGGCATGGAGCCCGCCGGGGCGACCGCCGTCGTGAAGGCTCAGGTCCCGATGGCCGAGATGCTCAACTTCGAGCCCGCCCTCCGCTCCATGACGGGCGGCCGCGGCGCGTACTCGATGGAATTCTCCCACTACGAAGAGGTGCCCGCTCACCTGGCCGAGAAGGCCAGCGCCGCCGCCAAGGCCGAGAAGGAGAAGGCCGAGAGGCACTGAAGATGGCGGCGATTGATCCCAAGCGGGTGACCCACGGCGGGAACCTCTACGCCGACGTCCAGGCCGAGGCTCAGCGCCGCCTTGCCGAGATCCTCGCCCGTCTCGGCGTGAAGTGACGTCGGCGAGGTGTTGCGATGAGGGGGGCCGGTGGAGTTCCTGATCGTGGCTCCCCTCGGCTTTGTCCTGGGATTCCTGATCGGCCTGACCGGGGTCGGGGGCGGGGCTCTAGTGGCGCCGGCCCTGTACGTGGTCCTCGGGGTGGACTACGGCCATTCGGTGGCGCTCTCCCTCATCTACTCGGTGTTCACCAAGATCGTTGGCGCCGTCCAGCATCTTCGCCAGGGGACGGTGGTCTGGAAACTCACGCTCCTCTACGGCTTCACCGGAATTCCCGGCGCTGTCCTGGGGTCGCAGCTGATTTACTGGGCTGGTGGTGGCGGCCAACGGCTCTTCCCGTTTCTTATGGGCGCGGTGCTGCTCCTGGTGGCGGCGCTCATGCTCATCGAGAGCGGGGTGCCGACCATCGCGGCCCGGACGAAACCGTTCTCGCCTCACCGAATCACCGGGCCGGGCGCGCTCGCCATCGGCGGGTTTCAGCTCGTCGTTGGGGCGCTGATGGGGCTCACCTCCATCGGGAGCGGCAGCCTCGTAATCCTGTCCATGGTCTACCTCTTCCGGATGTCCATGCGGGAGATCGTTGGCTCGAACATCGTCATCGCACTGATTATGATCGTCCCGGCCGCCCTGACCCACTACCTGGCCGGCGGGGTTGACTGGAGGCTGCTCGCCCTGCTCATGGTGGGCTCCGTCGGCGGGGCGGTCCTCGGTGCCAAGTCCGCCATGATCCTGCCGGATAAGACACTCAGGCTCGCCATCGTCGCCCTCCTCGTCGCGGGGGCGATTTCGACGATCGTGAAGGCGTGGTGAGGAGGGGATAGGCGCGTTGCGCTACGGGTTCGTGATTGACCATCGGCGGTGCATCGGCTGTCACGCCTGCACCGTGGCGTGCAAGGAGGAAAACCAGGTTCCGTTGGGCGTGTTTCGGACCTGGGTCAAGTACATCGAGCGCGGACAGTTCCCGCACACGCGCCGATATTTTTCCGTCCTCCGCTGTAACCACTGCGACGATGCCCCCTGCGTCACGATCTGCCCGACGGTGGCGCTCTACCGTCGGCCCGACGGCATCGTGGACTTCGACGGCGCCCGGTGCATCGGCTGCAAGTCCTGCATGCAGGCCTGCCCCTACGACGCGCTCTACATCGACCCGAACACTCAGACGGCGGCCAAGTGCAACTACTGCGCTCACCGGATCGAGGTTGGACTCGAGCCCGCCTGCGTGATCGTGTGCCCGGTGCAGGCGATCATCGCCGGCGATCTGGACGACCCCCGGAGCCGGATCGCGCGCATCGTAGCCACGGAGCAGGTCCAGGTGAGGAAGGCGGAGCAGGGGACGAAGCCCAAGGTGTTCTACGTCGGTGCCGACACCGCGAATCTCACCCCCCAGCTCCAGGCGCCGACCCAGCAGTACCTGTGGGCCCAGCGGCCGGCTGAGGAGGTATCCCTGGTCAATATGCTGGCGGCGCAGTCCGGCGACGGCCGCGGCGACCCTGCCCTGAGCCGTCCCGTCTATGACGTCCCCCACACGCCCCGGCCGTGGGGATGGAAGGTCTCCACGTATCTCTGGACGAAGTCCATCGCGGCCGGCGCCCTCCTGGTCGCCGCGCTGGGTATCCTGGCCGGTGAGGCCGAAGGCGGCTGGTTGAGCGGAGTGCTGGCGCCGCTGGTTGCGCTCGCGTTCCTCGCGCTGACCACGGGCCTGCTGGTCTTCGATCTCAAGCGCCCCGATCGCTTCCACTACATCCTGTTCAAGCCGAACTGGCGCTCCTGGCTCGTCTGGGGCGCGTGGATCCTCATGGCGTACGGCGTCGTCGGCGTCGTGTGGCTCCTGGCGGGCCTCACGGGAAGCGGCGGGCTGATGCGCGGCTTGGCGATTCCGGCGGTGCTCCTCGCGGCCGCCGCGGCCGGCTACAGCGCGTTTCTCTTCGGCCAGGCCGAAGGTCGCGATTTCTGGCAGAGCCCGTTACTCCTGCCGCACCTGCTCGTGGCCGGGGTGGTCGCCGGGGCCGCCGCGCTGCTGATGCTTCAGGTCGTCGGGGGGCGCGATGCGACGGGAGTGGACACGCTGGGGAACCTCCTCGCCGGGGCGCTTGTCTTGCATGCTGTGGTGTTGTTGGCCGAGCTGTTCCGTTCGCACGTGAACGTGGACGTCGGCCGAGCCGCGCGCCTGATCACCCACGGGTACCTCCGCGAGCGCTTCTGGGGCGGCGTGGTCTTCGCCGGGATCCTACTCCCCCTCGCGCTCGTCTGGCTGAGTCCCGCATTCGCCGCAGCGGGGACCCTTCTGGCACTCGGCGGGCTCTGGATCTACGAGGACCTCTGGGTGAAGGCCGGCCAGTCGGTTCCGCTGAGCTGAGAGGCTGAGATGCTACGGTTGCCCGACGAGCCGCTGAACCCTCACGCCAAGGATTTGGCGGCCCCCGCCGGAGGTCTCGCGAGCTATCCGCCCGTCGAGCGGTGGGAGGACTGGGAGGAGTACGATCCTGTCGCCTGGCCCCGCAAGGTCAAGCGGCAGTACTCGCTGATCCCGACGATCTGCTTCAACTGCGAGGCGGCGTGCGGGCTGCTCGCGTACGTGGATAGGCAGACGCTCAAGATTCAAAAGTTCGAAGGGAATCCCGCCCACCCCGGCAGCCGCGGCCGGAACTGCGCCAAGGGCCCCGCGACGCTGAACCAGGTGAACGACCCGGAGCGCATCCTCTATCCGCTCCGGCGGGTGGGGCCGCGCGGGGGGGGGCACTGGGAGCGGGTGACCTGGGACGAGGTCCTCGACGACATCGCAGCGCGCATCCGGAGGGCGCTGGTCGAGGGGCGGCAGAAAGAGGTGATGTACCACCTCGGACGGGCCGGGCACGAACTCATCTACCTCCAGCGGGTCTTCCACGCCTGGGGGATCGATGGGCACAACAGCCACACGAATGTCTGCTCCTCGAGCGCCCGGGCGGGATACGCCTTCTGGCACGGGATGGACCGGCCGTCGCCGGACCACGCCAACGCGCGTTTCATCCTGCTGCTCTCCTCGCACCTCGAGAGCGGGCACTACTTCAACCCTCACGCCCAGCGCATCATCGAGGCGAAGCAGCGCGGGGCGAGGGTCTGCGTCATCGACACCCGCCTCAGCAACACCGCGTCCATGGCCGACTGGTGGCTCGCGCCGTGGCCGGGGTCGGAAGCGGCGGTTTTACTGGCGATGGCGCACGTGCTCATTCGGGAGCGGCGTCACGACCGCGAGTTCATGCGCCGCTGGGTGAACTGGGAGGAGTATCTCCGGGAGGAGCGGCCTGATCTGCCCCCCACCTTCGAGGCGTTCGAGCAGGCGCTGGGAGAGCTGTACAGGCCCTTCACTCCGGAGTTCGCCGAGGCTGAGAGCGGCGTGGCCGCCGCCACGATCGTGGAAGTGGCCCGCGCGGTGGGGCAGGCCGGGTCGGCGTTGGCGACCCACATTTGGCGCAACACGGCCGCGGGCAACCTGGGAGGCTGGCAGGTGGCGCGGGCGCTGGAGCTGCTGGTGGTGCTGGTGGGCGCCGTCGGGACCGAGGGCGGGACGGCGCCGAGCGCCTGGAACAAGGCGGTCCCGCAGCCGCCGCTGATGCCGCCTCCCGCGAAAGTGTGGAGCGAGCTCTTGATGCCGCGGGAGTATCCGCTGGCGTTCTTCGAGATGAGCTTTTTGCTCCCCCACTTCCTCAAGGAAGGCCGGGGCAAGCTCGCCATGTACTTCACGCGCGTGTATAACCCGGTGTGGACGAACCCGGACGGGATGTCGTGGATCGAGATGCTGACCGACGAGGCCAAGGTCGAGCGCCACGTGTGCCTCACGCCGATCTGGAGCGAGACGGCGTGGTTTGCGGATTACGTCCTGCCGATGGGGCATGCCTCGGAGCGGCACGATCTGATGTCGCAGGAGACCCACGCGGCGCGCTGGATCGGGTTCCGCCAGCCTGTGCTCCGGGTCGCGCTGGAGAAGCAGGGGAAGACCTTCGAGTGGACGTGGCAGGCTCACGAGGCTGTCGGCTTGGGCCAGGTGTGGGAAGAAGACGAATTCTGGATCGAGCTGTCGTGGCGGATCGACCCGGACGGCGCGCTGGGGATCCGGAAGTACTTCGAGTCGCCGTATCGAACGGGGCAAAAGCTTCGGATCGAGGAGTTCTATCGCTGGATCTTCGAGCACAGCGTTCCCGGGCTTCCCGAAACAGCGCGCGAGGAAGGATTGACCCCGATCCAGTACATGAGGAAGTACGGCGCGTTTCTCATCGAGGAGCACGTCTATCGGACCCACGAGCAGGCCCTGTCCCCGACGGAGCTCGAGGGGGCGACGGTGGACCCGGTGACGAAGGTCGTCGCGAAGGGGGACCAGGCCCTGGGCCTCGAGATCGACGGGGTGGCGCGGCTCGGCTTTCCGACGCCGTCGGGGAAGCTCGAGTTCTTCTCGAAAACCTTGAAGGCGTGGAAGTGGCCGGAGCAAGCGGTGCCCAACTATATCCGCAGCCACGTTCACCCCTCCACCCTGGACCGCGGGAAGGGGGAGATGGTTCTGCTCCCCACGTTCAGGCTGCCGACGCTGATCCACACCCGGTCGGGCAACGCGAAGTGGCTCTACGAGATCTCCCACACGAATCCCCTCTGGATTCACCCCGACGACGCGGCTCGTCTCGGAGTCCAGATGGGGGATCTCCTGAAGGTGAGCACCGAGATCGGCTATTTCGTGGATAAGGTCTGGGTCACGGAGGCGATCCGGCCGGGCGTCGTCGCCTGCTCCCATCACATCGGTCGCTGGCGGCTCCAGGAGACTCAAGGCGGCGAGCGGTGGTCCACCGCCCTGGTGGATCTCAAGCAGGTCGCGCCGGGGCAGTGGCGGATGAGGCAAATTCATGGTATCCGCCCGTTCAAGAGCGAGGATCCCGACTCCGAGCGCATCTGGTGGGAGGACGCCGGCGTGCACCAGAACCTGACGTTCCCGGTGCAGCCCGACCCGCTCAGCGGGCAGCACTGCTGGCACCAGAAGGTCCGGGTGACGAGGGCAGGGGCCGAGGATCGCTACGGCGACATCTTCGTGGACACGAACAAGTCCTTCGAGGTATACCGCCGCTGGCTCGGACTGACGCGTCCGGCGCCCGGTCCCGACAACCTGCGCCGCCCGCTCTGGCTGCCTCGGTCCTTCAAGCCGGATATTTCGGCCTATCGGTTCGACGGGTCGTGAAACTGACGTCTCAAAGCTTTCTCGCACTGGCCGTCGGGGGTCTTCTACTTCTCCCCGGGCCTGGGGCGTGGGCCTACTCGCATCACGCCTCCAAGGTGCGGTTCGTCGAGCACTCCGC
>CAYRZF010000100.1:0-6684 GCA_964428805.1 uncultured bacterium
GTCCAGACCGTCTGCACGGTCCTCTGCAAGACCCTGACCCCCGCCCAGGCCGAGGAGATCCTGGCGGTGACCCAGCCGAGGGCAATCCCCTCGGGCAATATCGTGTTCCGGGAGGGAGAGGAGGGAAGCGGGCTCTTTCTCCTCCTCAAGGGGAGCGTGGAGGTCGTCAAGCAGGGCCCGAACAGCATAGCCCAGCAGCTGGCCACCGTGGAGGCACCCTCGGTGCTGGGAGAGATGAGTCTCGTGTCCGAGCGCCGGCACTCGGCGACCGTCCGCGCGACCAGGGACTGTGAGTTCCAGGTGCTCGCCCGCGAGGATTTCCTCCGCCTTCTGGAGCGGGACAACCTGGCCGCCCACAAGCTGGTCGGCGCCATCGCTGAGGTGCTGGCGCGCCGACTCCGCCGGATGAACGAGATGGCGATGGAGCTGCTCAGCCGGGCTGACGCCCCCCCGCCGATGGAGGAACTGGCGGCCTTCAAGCAGAAGCTCTTCTCCGAGTGGTCCTTCTAGTGCCGTGCCAACTGGCTTCGCCATACGACGTTCTCGGGCGTCGCCGATCCTCACGTACAACCGCGTACGCTCCGGCCGGCTTCTCCCTCGGGCCTTGTCTGGCTCGTCATTTGTCCCGGCACCCTCATCCTACGTGAGCGCTTGGTCCGAATCCCTGGGGGCTCTCTGACCAGGATGCGCCTGGCCTCTGGTACCCGTCTCGCCGCTCTTTCCCTCCTGCTCGGGGGATGCGGATTGGACTCGCCGATGACAACGGTCGTGCCGAAGTCCGATCTGGGACGCGCGATCCACGACCTGTTCATGAACATCTCCGGCTGGTCGTTGCTGATCTTCGTGGTCGTCGAGGCGCTCCTGATCGCCGTGGTGTTCGCCTTCCGCGATCGCCCGGGCCGGGGCGAACCCAAACCCGTCCACGGCCACCTGGGGCTCGAGATCGCCTGGACCCTGATTCCGGTCATCATCGTCACGTCCATCGCCATCCCGACGATCGCCACGATTTTCAAGACCCAGGCCACGCCCCCCGCGGGGGCGCTCCGAGTCGAGGTGACGGGCCATCAATGGTGGTGGGAGATCCGGTACCCCGAGCTCGGGATCACCACCGCCAACGAGATCCACCTGCCCGCCGGCCGGCCCGTGAGCCTGATCCTGAAATCGGCGGACGTGATCCACAGCTTCTGGATCCCGCCGCTCGGCGGCAAGCGGGACCTCATCCCCGGGAAAGTCAACTCCCTGACCTTCACGGTGGACGCGCCCGGGGAGTACCCGGGGCAGTGCGCCGAGTTCTGCGGCGTGTCGCACGCCAATATGCGCCTGCTCGTCGTGGCCCAGTCCGCGGGGGACTTCGAGTCCTGGGCCGACCGCCTCAAACGGCCGCCGGCGCCGCCGTCGGGCGAGGCCGCGAAGGGCTTCCAGGCGTTCCTGGCCGGCGGCTGTGTCGCCTGCCATGCGATCCAGGGCGTCGCGTTCGGCGTGCTCGGGCCCGATCTCACCCACGTCGCCAGCCGAAAGACCCTGGCGGCGGGAATCCTCAAGAACAGCCCAGAGGATCTGGCCACGTGGCTCAGAGACCCTCCACGGATCAAGCCCGGCGCACGGATGCCGAAGCTGCCGCTGACCGATGACCAGATCTCCGCACTGGTCCTCTACCTTGGGACCCTGAAATGAGTCGCGGGGTTTGGAGTTGGATCACGACGGTGGACCACAAGCGGATCGGGATCCTCTACGGGGTCACCGGCTTCCTCTTCCTGCTGGTGGGGGGGTTCGAGGCGCTCCTCATCCGCCTCCAGCTGGCTGCGCCGGAGCGGGCCTTCGTGGGAGCCCAGACTTACAACGAGCTCTTCACCATGCACGGCACCACCATGGTCTTCTTGGCGGTGATGCCGCTCAACGCCGCCTTCTTCAACTTCGTCGTGCCCCTGATGATCGGCGCCCGCGACGTGGTCTTCCCCCGGTTGAACGCGCTCTCCTACTGGATCTTCCTCTTCGGCGGCCTGTTCCTGAACTCGAGCTTCGTCGTGAAGGCCGCGCCCGACGCCGGCTGGTTCGGCTACGCGAACCTCACCGCCAAGCAGTTCTCCGCCGGCCACAACATCGACTTCTGGATCCTGGGGCTCCAGCTCCTCGGGGCTTCCTCCCTGATCGCCGGGTTCAACTTCATCGTCACGATCCTGAACATGCGGGCGCCCGGGATGAACCTCATGCGGCTGCCCGTCTTCGTCTGGATGACGCTGATCACGCAGTTCCTGATCATCCTGGCCTTCCCCATCATCACCGTGGGCCTCATCCTCTTGCTGTTCGACCGCTTCTTCGGCACCAACTTCTACAACCCGGCTGCCGGCGGCAACCCGCTCCTCTGGCAGCACCTCTTCTGGCTCTTCGGCCACCCGGAGGTGTACATCCTGATCCTGCCGGCCATGGGGATCGTCTCGGAGGTCCTGCCAACCTTCGCCCGGAAGCCGCTCTTCGGCTACCCGGTGGTGGTGTACTCCGGCGTCCTCATCGGCTTCTTCGGCTTCGGGGTGTGGAGCCACCACATGTTCACGGTGGGCCTGGGGGCGGTGGCCGATTCGGCGTTTTCCATCGGGACCATGCTGATCGGCATCCCGACCGGCGTGAAGATCTTTAACTGGATCGCCACGCTGTGGGGCGGCCGGATCCGGTTGACGACCCCCCTCTGGTTCGCGCTCGGGTTCATCTCCATGTTCATCATGGGCGGCCTCAGCGGCATCATGCACGCCGCGCCGCCGGTGGACATGCAGCAGCAGGACTCCTATTTCGTCGTGGCGCACCTGCACTACGTCCTGGTCGGCGGCAGCCTCTTCGGCATCTTCGCGGGGCTCTACTACTGGTGGCCCAAGGTCACCGGGCGGATGCTGAGCGAGCGCGCCGGCCGCTGGAACTTCTGGCTCATGTTCCTGGGCTTCAACATCACGTTCTTCCCCATGCACTTCCTGGGGCTCATGGGCATGCCCCGGCGCATCTACACCTACGCCGGGGGGCTCGGCTGGGACTTCTGGAACCTGGTGGCAACCGCCGGGGTGTTTGTCCTCGGCCTCGGCATCCTCGTCTTCATCGTGAACGCGGGCGTGAGCCTACGGAGGGGGGCTCCGGCCGGTTCCGATCCCTGGGACGGCCGGACGCTGGAGTGGTCCATTGGCTCCCCCCCGCCCGAGTACAATTTCGCCCAGATCCCCACGGTGCATCACCGCGACGAGCTGTGGGCGCTAAAGACGGGAAGAGCACGCGCGGAAGCGCCGGCGCCCGTGGAGCCTGACATCCACCTGCCCTCGCCCTCCTTCTACCCCATCCTGGTCGCGGCGGGCATCCTGCTGGCGGCGACCGGGGCCCTCACCCACCTGGCGGTGGTCGTCATCGGAGGGCTGGTTGTGGTCTTCGGGGCCTTCGGCTGGGCCTTCGAGTACCGCTCATGACGTCTCCTCACGAGGCGGTGATCGGGAGCACGGGGCTGGATCATCGGAAGATGGGGGTCTGGGCGTTCCTGGGCTCCGAGTGCATGTTCTTCGGCTCTCTCATCGCGACATACCTGGTCTATAAGGGCAAGAGCCTCGCGGGCCCGACGCCCCACGAGATCCTCAACATCCCGCTGACCTCCATCAGCACCTTCGTCCTCCTGATGTCGAGCCTCCTCATGGTGCTGGCGCTGGCGGCCGTGCAGCGGGGCGACGCGCTCGGCGCCAAGCTCTGGCTTTTCGGCACCCCCTTCTTAGGCCTCATTTTCCTGGGATTCCAGGTCTACGAATTCGCCACCTTCGTGAACGAGGGCCTGACGCTCCAAGTCAACCTCTTCGGCGCCTCGTTCTTCGTCCTCACGGGGTTTCACGGCGCCCACGTCAGCGTCGGCGTGCTCTGGCTCCTGACGCTCTGGATCCTCGCCCTTCGGAACCGGCTGACCCAGGCCGACGCGCTCCTCGTGGAGATCGCCGGGCTGTACTGGCACTTTGTGGACATCGTCTGGATCGTCATCTTCACCCTGGTCTACCTTATCCAGTAAGGAACAGCCATGGCTGAGCAGACCCAGCACCCGCCGGTTCGCACCTACCTCGTGATTGCCGCTGTGCTCGCGGTGATCACGGCGGTGGAGGTGTCGGTCTTCTACCTCACAATCCTGGCCCGGTACCTGGCGCCCATTCTGATCGTGCTCTCCGCCGCCAAGTTCGCACTGGTCGTGATGTTCTTCATGCACTTGAAGTCCGACCACCGGGCTTTTACCGGCCTGTTCGTCGGGCCTCTGATGATTGCCATCCTCATCACCGTGGCGCTGATGGCCCTCTTCGGGGTCTTCGTGGTGGCCCGGCCATGACCGCCTGGGCTTTCGGTGACGTGCACCCGGAGGTCGTGGCCGCCCTCCTTCTGCTCGCGGCAGCCTACCTCGTGGGAGTCGGGCCCCTCCGCCGTCGCTACGGCTGGGCCGACAGCGTCTCCCCGTGGCGGATCGCGGCCTTCTTCCTGGCGCTCGGGATCACCTTCCTGACGGTCAACGGCCCGCTCCACGATCTCTCTGAGCGCTCGCTGGTGAGCGCGCACATGGTCCAGCACTTGCTCCTGACCCTCGTGATCCCGCCCCTCCTGCTCACGGGCACCCCCGCGTGGCTCCTGCGCCTGCTTCTCGCGATCCCGGGTGTCGCCGGGATGGGCCGAAGGCTCACCCGTCCCGTCGTCGCGCTCTCGCTTTACTCCGTCGTGTTTGCGGCCTGGCACCTGCCGGGGCCGTACCAGTGGGCGCTCAGGAATCACGACGCCCACATCCTGGAGCACCTCCTGTTCATGGCGGGGGCGCTGCTTCTCTGGTGTCCCGTCCTGAGTCCGATTGCCGAGTGGCCCCGGCTGACGCCGCCGGCACAGCTCCTGTACCTCTTCGTGGCTGGGATCCCCATGGTGCCGGTGGCCGCGTTCATGACGCTCGCCGACGAGGTCCTCTACCCGTTCTACGGGGAGGCGGCGTGGCAGTGGGGCCTCTCTCCGCTCGCGGACCAGCGCCTGGGTGGGGTCATCATGTGGATCGGCGGGCCGCTGGCGTTCCTGATCGCCATGACGATCGTCTTCTTCCGCTGGATGGGCAGGGACGTCGAGCCGGCTGAGGTGGTCCCGGCAAGGGGAGGAGCCCATGGAGCTCTTTGACCGCCGAGTCCTCCGCCAGGGGATCGTCGCCGGTCTGATCGGGGCCGGCATCGTGGCGATCTGGTTCCTGATCTTCGACCTCCTGGCCGGCGCCCCGCTCCGGACCCCGGCCCTCCTGGGCGCCGCCGTCTTCCACAGCCTCCGCGACCCGGGGGCGCTCCAGATCACCGCCGGTCTTGTGCTCCGCTACACGGTGCTCCATGGCCTCGCCTTCATCGCCTTCGGCATACTGTGCGCCGTCCTGATCGCCACGGCCGACCGCGAGCCGACCATACTCCTCGCCTTCGTCGCGCTCTTCGCCGTGTTCCAGGTCTTCTTTCTCGGCCTGGTCGGGATCCTGGCCCGGTTCCTCCTCGGCGCAATCCTCTGGTGGGAGATCTTTGCGGCGAACCTCCTGGCCTCGGCGGGGATGCTCGCCTATTTCTTCCTCGGGCACCGCGCCCTCGGGCGGACGGTCCTGGACTCCCTGGGCCGCGTGATCCGCGAGGGGATCCTCGCCGGCCTGATCGGCGCCGGGGCAGTCGCGATCTGGTTCCTCCTCTTCGACATGGCCAGGGGCCGGCCGTTCGAAACCCCGGCCCTCCTGGGCGCGGCGGTCTTCCAAGGGTTGCGCACCATCCAAGAACTTCAGATCACCGCCGGTCTCGTCCTCGGTTACACGATCCTCCACGGCCTGGCCTTCGTCGCGTTCGGGATCCTCTGCGCGGTCCTCCTCGCCGCCGCCGACCGTGAGCCCGCCCTCGTCTGGGCCATCGTCCTCCTCTTCGCCTGCTTCGAGGTCTTCTTCCTGGCGCTCGGCGCCATCTTCGCCCAGTCGGTCATGAGTGGCCTCGTCTGGTGGGCGATTCTCGTGGGGAACCTGCTGGCCTCCGCCGGGATGCTGGCCTACTTCTTCCTGGGCCACCGGGCCCTGGGCGGAGCGCTCCTCGGCGCCTGGGGCGGCGTCATCCGCGAGGGAATCGTCGCCGGACTGATCGGGGCCGCCCTCGTGGCGGTGTGGTTCCTGGCCTACGATCTCTTCAAGGGACACCCGCTCCGGACCCCCACGCTCCTGGGGGCTGCGGTCTTCCGCGGGCTCGCCGATCCCGGGACGCTGGAGCGCGAACTGGGCCTGGTCCTCGGCTACACGGTCCTCCACGGCCTCGCCTTCGCGGCCTTCGGGATCATCGCGGCCCTTCTCGTGGTGGCCGCCGAGCGCCAGCCGATTCTCATGATCGGCCTGTTCATGCTCTTTGCCGCTTTCGAGGTCCTCTTCTTCGGGCTCCTCATGATCCTGGCCCAGTCGCTCCTCGGGGCGCTCGTCTGGTGGAACATCTTCGTCGGCAACCTGCTGGCCGCGGCGGGGATGCTCGCCTACTTCTTCCGCGGCCACCGCACGCTTTCCCGCCGCCTCACCGAGACCTGGCCCGTCGAGGAGTAGCGCAGAGGCCCGCGCTCGCTGAGCCTATGTTGAACCTCGAGGATGAGCTCCGCGGGGTCATTGCGGCCCTCGAAGCCAGCGGCATTCCGTATGCCATCGCCGGAGGGATCGCGGTG
>CAYRZF010000101.1:0-5148 GCA_964428805.1 uncultured bacterium
CCAGTGACGCTCGCTGACAATCCGGCAATCCAGATGAGCCAGGTTGGAAGCCAGCTGGGAGCGGACCTCATCGGGCGTCCAGGCGGCCAGCAGCGAGTGAAAGAAATCCCGCTTGAGGATCGGATCGTCGTCTGCCGCCGCCGCTTCGACGATCTCCCGCGCGCGCTCGGGGGAGTCAGGGCGGAAGAGGTCCATCACCAAGACCGCGGCTCCTGGCCGGCCGAGCCTGACCAGCTCTTGCCAGAAGCTTTGTGGATCGGCGAGGTGGTGGAGCAGGCTGTTGGAAATGACGGCGTCGAAGCTCCTGGGCGGGAGGGGAAGGCCGGGCACCCGGGCCTGCAGCAGCCGGATGCGGTGGGTGAGCCCGGCTCCGGCCACGGCCGTTCGCGCGAGGGCAAGCATCGCTTCAGAACCGTCCACAGCGGTGATGTGCACGCGGGGGAGGGCGCGCGCGAGCCGGATGGGGATGTCCGCAGGGCCACAGCCGAGGTCCAGAACGCCCCCGCCGGTCAGCTCAGGGAACGCGGCGCGGAATCGGTCCAGGAATCCCTGATTCACGTCGGCGAAGTTGGCCCGCGCGTAGGCGAGGGCTTGAGCCGGGTCTTCCATCAGCTCGGGCTCGAGCACGCGCTCCATCAAAGAACCAGCCCGAGCCTCCCGCCCAGGGCCTTGACGAGGGCCGCCACGTTCTGGTCGGCAGCACCGGGAGGGACCACGCAGCCGGGGCCCACAATCAGGCCGGTCCCGTCGGTTTGATCCACGGCGTCCTTGACCTCCGCCCGCACGTCGTCCGGCGAGCCGTCCCGGATGGTGGACCACTGGTTCACCCCGCCAATCACCGCGCCGTTCAGTTTGGCCTTCCCGTCTCTGAGCGAAGGCCCGGCCACCCGGTCATCCCAATTCCATGCGTGCCCCGGCAAACGCGCGAGCCGGTGAAACATCAAATCGTCGCCGTGCGCGTGGACGATGACGAGATGGGCTCGGGCCATCGCCACCTCGAGAACCCGCCGGTCGTAGGGCTCGCCGAAGCGGGCGTACTCCTCCTCGGTGTGAAAGCGGTAGCTGGCAGCGTGGATCGCGTAGAAAATCCCACCTGCTTCTTCATCGAGGCAAAGGGTGACGAAGCGGATCAGCGTCTCGGTGATGGCCTCCAGCGCCTCGACCACGGCATCGGGCCGCTCCCTGAGGTCCTGGTTGAGCCGGTCACCCGATAGTTTGCGCGCCAGCGAAAGCGGGCTGAACACGGTGGGAAGGACCGGCGCATCGGCTCGCTTGTCCACGACGACCCGGACAATCGTTTCGAGGTGCTGTCCGTAGGCGCTCGCGGTGATGTCGAGGGGCTTGATCTTCTTCCAGTCCGCGGCGTTCTCGACCGCGTGGCTGGCGCACGGGCGGTGGCCGTCGGGCATCACCCTGTCGGACTCGACACACCCCCAGTCCTCCACCGCGTAGCCGCCGTTCGGCGTGACCTTGAGGAAGTCCGAACCGTACCGCTGGTGGAAGCGGAGCGTGGCCTGGGCCAGCCCGGCGGTTGAGCGGTCCACCTCGGGGAAGTGACACCAGACCGCGTAGGGGATGCGGTCCACCGGCTGTCGGGCGATGGCGGCCTGAATCCGTTCGAGCGTGGTCATGCCCTTGGGAAATTCATGCACTCCACGAAGATGTCCTGAAAGTCGGGATGCGCCGCGAGCGAGACATGCTCGATGCGTCGCGCGATGCGTTCGGCCCGCTGCCGTTCCGCCTCCGAGACCAGGCAGAGCTGGGCCCCGAGGGAAGCCGCGTTGCCAACGTAGCGGATCTTGCCGGCTGGCAACGGCGGGATGAGCCCTATGCGCAACGCGCTCGTGATCGAGAGGTAATTCCCGAACCCGCCGGCCAGCATCAGCTCGGCGACCTGCTCGTTCGGGATCCCCGCCACGTGCTGGAGCATCGCGACGCCCGACGCGATGGCTCCTTTGGCCAGCTGGACCTGGCGGATGTCGTCCTGGGTGAGGACGATCTCCGTGGACGCTCCGGCCTCGCCGGCTTTCACCAGGATGAACTGACGCTCTTCGCCGCGCATGATGACGCGCTCCCTGAGGCGGGAGGGAAGCCGGTCTCGCTGCTCCACCTGAATCAGCCCCGTGTAGTCCACGATGCCGCGGTCGAGCAGGCCCGCCAGGGCGTCGATGATTCCAGAGCCGCAGATGCCGAGCGGTGAGACCTCCCCGATGGTATGGATCTCGACGTCGTCCTCGATCCGGACGCGGTCGATAGCCCCGAGAGCGCCGCGCATCCCGTGCCTGATCTGGGCGCCTTCGAGCGCCGGACCCGCGGGGGCGGAGCAGGCCCAGAGGTGCGTCTTCGATCCCAACAGGACTTCCCCGTTCGTGCCGATGTCCACCGCGATCCGGATTTCGGGACTTTCGTAGATCCGGGTGGCCAGCGCGACGGCCACGGCATCCGCTCCTACGAACCCCGCGACGATCGGGAGCAGGCAGACGCGCGCTTCGGGATTCACCTTGAGGAAGAGCTCACGGGCGGGGAGCACCAGCGGGTGCCGCATGACGGGGGCGTAGGGGGCCAGCCCCACATAGGAGGGATCGATGCCCAGGAGGATGTGATGCATGCACGTGTTGCCCACGACGACGACCTTGTAAATCCACTTGGCGAGAACGCCGGACTGCCTGGCGATTTCCTCCACGTGCTCGTTCAAGAGTCCGATGATCCGCGACTGGAGCTTCCGCAGATTGCCGGGGTTGAACTGGGCGAAGGCGATCCGCGACATAAGGTCGCCGCCGAACACCGCCTGGGGATTCAGGCTCGAGACCGAAGCAAGCTGTTCGCCGGACTCGAGCTCGATGAGCGCGCTGACCACGCTGGTGGTTCCGATGTCCACGGCGAGGCCGAACTTCATGAGCGCCGTGTCGCCCTTTTCGATCGCGAGAACCTGGCGCCCGAAGGTGGTGACCGTGACCTCTCCGTCGCCCTCGCGAAGGGTGGCCGGAAGCTGCCTGAGCAGGGCAGGGGAGACATCCTCGGTCGTGCGGCCGATCACGGTCAGGAGCTCTTCGAGGTCCGAGGTCTGGTGGTGCTCCTCTCGGGGCAGTGGAACCTTCACGACCTGCTTGACGATCCCGGCGTCAATGACGACTCGGGCGACGTCCTGAACCCGGCGATCGGCGCCCAGGATCTGGAACGCTTGCTCGTCGAGCGGCGGGGCGACCTGCACGGCGACGGGTTCGGTGAGGTGGCACTGGCAGGAGAGGCGATACCCCTCCCGCACGAGATCGGCCCCCAGCTGGAGCTCATCCATGATGGTGGGCGGAGGAATGGTTCCCCGGACGAACTTGACCCGGCACGAGGTGCAGCGTCCCCTCCCGCCGCAGGTGGCGGTGATGTCGATCCCCGCGGCCTGAGCGGCTTTGAGGATCGTCGTTCCGGGTGCAACCTGGAGCTCCCGGCTGTCGGGGAGGATCGTGAGCGGAACGGCCATGCCGGCCGTATGATACCACGCTGGCAGTGACCCCTCACCGGCCCTCTCCCCCGTCGGGGGAGAGGGTTTGGGCGAGGGGGGCGCTAGTACTCGGTGGGGATCTTTACCCGCCCCTGGGCATCGTAGGTATAGACGGCGTCCGGCTCCTCGTCGCGGGTCTTCTTGTGGGTGCTGTCGCAGAGCGGCTTATTGGCGGAGAGCCCGCAGCCACAGATCCAGATCGTCTCTCCCCCCTTTTCGAGCTTGTACGGCCCGTTGCGGTCGTGCTTGACCAGTCTGGCCATTCGCTCACCCCCTTTCCCTCCCGCGCGACAGTATACGCTGACCCGGGCTCACTTTCAGTCGGTCGCGCGTAGGTGGAAGCTCTTCGGCCGGGTCAGATGCCGAAAGCCCAGGTGGGAGAGTGAGCAGCCCTTGCCGCTGTCTTTCACGCCCACCCATGGCAGCATCGGGTCGAGGTAGTCGCAGCGGTTCGCGTAGACGGTTCCGGTTTCGAGGCGGTCGCCAAGACGGGCCGCGCGGTCGAGATCGCGAGTCCAGACGGACGCCGTCAGTCCGTACGGGCTGTCATTCGTGAGCCGCACGGCTTCCTCGTCGTCTCTCACTGGCATGATCCCGATCACGGGTCCGAAACTTTCCTCCCGCATCACGGCCATGCTGTGGTCCACGTCCACGAGCACCGTCGGCTCGCAGAAGAATCCCTTGCCCGACCACGGCACGCCACCGGTAAGCACCCGTGCCCCCTTGGCCTTCGCCGCGGCGATCTGCTCCAGAACGAGGGCGACACCTGACCGTTGGGCCATGGGGCCGAGCGTCGTCGCGTCATCTTCGGGATCGCCCATTCGGTACTGCCGGACGAGGGCCACATACGCGTCAACGAAACGCTCAAAGATGGATCGGTGCACGTAGAGCCGTTCGACCGCGCAACAGCTCTGCCCGGCGTTGTAGAAGGCGCCGTCCACGAGGTTCTCAACCGCGTGGTCGAAGTCCGCGTCCTCCGCTACGTAGGCGGGATCCTTGCCGCCGAGCTCGAGCCCTGCATCGATGAAGCGCGTGGCCACGTGGCCGTAGATGTCGCGGCCACCCGCCACCGACCCCGTGAAGGACACATGATCAACGTCACCGGACCGGATCAGCCGCGCGGTCGCCTCATGGTCGAGACGTACCGCGGCGATCAGGCCGCCCGGAAGGTCCGTCTTCGCGAATGCATCGACGAAGTGATCGGCGCAGAGCGGTGTCAGCCGGGCATGCTTCAGCAGGACCGCGTTGCCGGCGAGGAGGGCGGGGACCACCGCGTTCACGGCGATGAGCAGAGGATAGTTCCACGCCGCGATGTCGAGCACGATCCCGTGGGGTTCGTAGCGGATGAAGCGGCGGAACCCTGCCTTTTCGGGCAGCGGTTCGTCGGCGAGCGCCGGGGCGGCGAGGCGACACATCGTCTCGGTCCGATCGATCATCGTGTTGATCTCGTTGTGGGACTGCCGGAGGGGCTTGCCCATCTGGCGGGTGATGTCGAGCGCCACGGTGTCGGCCATCGCGCGGAACGCCGGGATCATTTGCGAAACGATCCGCACGCGCTCTTCAACCGGAACGTGCCGCCACTGCTTCTGAGCCACCCGCGCGCCGTGGACGAGGCGGGCAAGCTCGGACGGATCGGTGAAGGGGACGCTTCG
>CAYRZF010000101.1:5248-6549 GCA_964428805.1 uncultured bacterium
CCCGCGGATGCGATCGAGTGGCTCACGATCTTGTACTCGTTCCGGGTGAATGGTTTAAGGGCCAGAAACGTTTCGACAGCCGAGTGCTTGGCGTACCTCACGTCGTATTGCAGCGTCACGTGCGTGCCGCTGTCGGGCGGGACGAAATCCGTCCGCCAGCTGGAGCTCCTGAGCGAATAGGATTGAAGGGGCCCTAGGCGGGTGGTGATGAGCCGGAGGTCTGCCTTCCAACCGGCCGGGCTCCGGGTCTCGAAGTACGCCTTCGCGAAGAAGCTCATGGCCTTGTCCGGGTCCTTGTCCTTCACCGCCTTGAGGTATCCCTCAGCGACGGCGCGAGCCCTGACCTCCTTGTCGCCCGCCCCACACCCCCCGATGAGCAGGGTCAGGGGCAGGAGGATTGGCCAACCGATCCGAAACACGGAGGGCATGGTAGCAACGCTGGGAGTCAGAACTGGCAGCGATGGGGGTCGAGCTTGCCCCGGGCCCAGTCCATAGTGCGCCTCCAGAGTGTTCACGCGTCAGGAAAGTACGGTGACAGAAAGAACTGAGAGATGTCCGGATTATGCTTGGAGTTCTTGGCTTGTCAAGGCTCGGGCATGTCTTGACCCTGAAGGGGGGGGGCGGATATTTTTCGTCAAATGGAGCGCATAACGCCCAAGGCCCTCAAGCGGGCGGCGGCCCTTCTCGGATTCGACTGGGCCGATGAGGAGATTGACCGCCTGTTGCCGTTGGCCGAGCGCAGCCTGGAGCTGGTTGACCGACTCGACTCTCTCCCGCTGCGGGACGTAGAACCGGCTGTCGAGTACCGATTCCCTCGAGGGCCGGCATGGGAGGTCGCCCCGCCGACACCCCCAACGTCGGGTGTGGTAGCATGACCAGGCTATGGAGCCTGCCGCTCTCGACCAGCGACTGACGGCCCTCGAACGCCGCCTGGCTCACCTGGAGAGCCTGCTCACGAATGTGAGCCAGCTGCTGGAGCGCTCCCAGATCAGCCTCGAATCCGCCAAGGAAGGGATAAAGTCCTGGGTCACGGACTATGTCTCCCTCCGCCTCCAGGAGCTCGTGCCCGAGACGTGCGAGCACCCCCCCGAGGCAGGGATGAGTGAAGGGCCGGTTCTGCCCGGAACGACGATTCGGTGTACAGACGATGTCGTGCACCGTCTCAGTCGCATCCCGATTCCATTCGTGCGCCAGATGGTCGCCCAGAAGGTCGCCGACACTGCGAGGGCCGAGGGCGTGTCCCTGGTGGACGTCGCCTTCTTCGAGCGCGCGGCCACCTTCTGACAGTGCAAGTTCTCGGG
>CAYRZF010000102.1:0-3612 GCA_964428805.1 uncultured bacterium
GCGAGCTGGAGAGAGCTCTAGGCCGAACCGTGGACAGGAGATCTAGCATGCTCAAATCGCGCTCTATGATGTTCACGGCCTCCTCAGTCTGGGTCGCCGTGATCCTGGTAATCCTGGTGTTCCGAGGGGGCGGGGCCGTCCCCGTGCCGGTCGAGGCGCGTCTGGCGCCCTCAGACTCGAGCCTGGCCCTGCAGGCGGAGGCATTGGCCAACCGGGGCGACTATGAGGGGGCCTGGAACCTCTACTATCAGGCGCTCCAGGCTGCACCGGAGGATGTGTCGCTCTGGTACGCCCTGGGCGTGACCCTGAGCCACCTGAATCAGCGCAAGGAGACCGAGCAGGCGTTTCAATACGTGATGCGCCACGGCCGCCCCGACTCCGAGGAGGTACGGTTCGCGCGGCAGTGGCTCGTCAGCGCCGGAGTTCCGGTCGAGCCGGTCCGGTTTACCACGGCCGCGGCCCCGGTGGACGTGCGGGGAGACAAGGCGGCGCTGAAGGGCAGAGTGACGTGGGGCGAGTCCGAGCCGAACCGGTCGCCGCTGAGGGTCCAGATCCTCCTCGCGGGGCTGAATGGGGCGGCAGAAGGCAAGCGCTTCAATGCGCGCGCCGCTCTGGGCGAGTCCTATCGGTTTGAGCGGTTGCCGGCCGGCTCCTATCGCCTGATCGGTGCGGCGGGGGGCCACCGCTTGTGGGACCTCACGCTCACCGTGGAAGATGGGAAAGAGGCCGTCTTCGATCTCGGGAAGGACAACAGCAGCACCAGCACCACCGTCGCGCTGTATCGGTAAGTAAGCTTCACCTCTCCCGCGGCGCTCCCTCCGAGCGCCGCTCCCCGGTCCTTGCCCTCCTTCCGCGTGCCTTCTATACTGGTTGGGCCATGCGGAATCTTCCGGTGGGTAAACTTCGTGCCGAGGCCTTGCAGGCGCTGTTCGACAAGTACGTGCCGGGCGACGCGCGGGTCGTGGTCGGGCCGAAGATCGGGGAAGACGCGGCCGTCATCGAGATGGGCGACCGGTACCTGGTCGCCACCACCGATCCCATCACCTTCGCGACGGAGGAAATCGGCTGGTATGCGCTCCAGGTCAACGCCAACGACCTGGCCGTCCGCGGCGCGCGGCCGCGGTGGTTTCTCGCCACGCTGCTCCTGCCGGAGCAGGGGACCACGGATGCCTTGGTGGAGCAGATATTTTCCCAGATCGGCCGGGCGTGCGAGGAGATGGAGGTCTCGCTCGTGGGCGGCCACACCGAAGTCACCCATGGGCTCGATCGCCCCATCGTGGTGGGGACCATGCTGGGGGAGGTGTCGAGAGACAGGCTCGTGACCACCCGGGGCGCTCGGGTGGGCGACATGCTGCTCCTGACCAAAGGGGTTCCCCTCGAGGGCGCGGCGATTATCGCCCGCGAGAAAGAGGCCGAGTTGATCCGGCGCGGACTGCCCCCGTCGCTCATCGAGCGGGCCAAGAACTTCCTCCATCGGCCCGGGCTGAGCGTCGTGCCGGAGGCGATGCTGGCCGCCGAGCTGGGGGCGGTGCATTCCATGCACGATCCGACGGAAGGGGGCATCGCGACGGCGCTGTGGGAGCTGGCGGCGGCCTCCGAGGTGGGGCTTCGCGTCGAGCAGGAACGCATCCCGCTCTTGCCCGAAGGGGAGCGCCTCTGCCGCGAGCTCGGCCTGGATCCACTGGGCACCATCGCCTCCGGGTCTCTCCTGCTGTCCCTGGCTCCCGCCGATGCCGCGCTGGTGCTCCACGCCTGCGCGCGCGAAGGGATCGACTGCGCCTTTGTCGGACAGGTCGTGCCTGAAGCCGAAGGTGTGACATTGGTGGAAGGCGGCCGCTCCCGGCCGATGCCCACGTTTCCCCAGGACGAGATCACCAAGCTCTTCGGAGGATCCTGAATGCCTCAGATCGGATACGCCCACCGCCCGGTGGCCCTCGGACGCGAGGGGATGGTCGCCTCCGCGCACCCGCTCGCGACCCTCACCGGGATCGAGGTCCTGAAAAGCGGGGGGAGCGTGGCCGACGCGGCGGTCGCGGTCAATGCGGTCCTGAACGTGACCCAGCCCTACTGCTGCGGCGTGGGCGGAGACTTCTTCTGTCTCCACTACGAAGCCGCGTCCCGGCGCGTGCACTTTCTGAACGGCGCTGGCCGCTCCGGCTCGCGGGCGTCGCTGTCGGAGCTGAGCCGCCGGAGGCTCCGCGCGGTGCCCACCCTCGGGCCCAGGGCCGTCTCGGTCCCGGGCTGCGTGCGGGCCTGGGGCATGCTCCTCGAGCGCTTCGGGACACGGCCCATGGCCGACCTGCTGGCTCCGGCCATCCATTACGCGGAGGCCGGCTTCCCGACCACGCTCCTCGTGAGCCAGGCGACGGCGGAGCGGCGCAAGGTCATCGAAGATCCCGAGTGGCGACGGATCTATGCGCCGAACGGGCGGGTGCCCGGCACGGGCGAACTCTTGAGGCAGCCGGACCTCGCCCGCACACTGACGGCGCTGGGGCAGGAAGGGCCGGACCTGTTCTACCGGGGGCGCATCGCCCAGGCGATCGCCCTGCGGCTCGAAGCTGAGGGCTTCGTGACGGCAGAGGACCTTGAATCTCACACGGGAGAATGGGGGGAGCCGATCTCGACCGACTACCGCGGGTTCACGGTGTACGAGACGCCACTGCCGACCCAGGGGCTCGCGGCGCTCCTGGCTCTCAACCTCCTCGAAGGCTTCGAGGTGGGGCGTCTTCAGTACCACTCAGCCGAACACCTCCATCTGCTGGTCGAGATGACCAAGCTTGCCTACGCGGACCGCGATCGCTGGATTGCCGATCCGAGCCAGTCCAAGCTGCCGGTAGAGGGCCTGCTCGCCAAAGCCTATGCGGCCCGGCGGCGCAAGGCGTTCGATCCGAAGAAGGCCCAGACCTTTCGCTGGGGCGATCCGACCGGGGACACGACGGGCTTCGTCATCGCCGACCGCCGCGGCAACATGATCAGCGTGATCCAGAGCCTCTTCCACGCCTTCGGGTCGGGAGTGGTTCCCGAGCGGACCGGGGTGGTCCTCCACAGCCGGGGCTCGTACTTTAACACCGACCCGAAGCATCCCAACTGCTTCGGCTCCTGCAAGCGGCCGTTCCACACCCTGATCGCCGCGATCGTGACACGGGAGGACCGGCCCGTGATGGGGTTCGCCACGATGGGAGCCGACGGCCAGGCCCAGTTTCACGTGCAGGTGCTGAGCAACGTCCTGGACTTCGGCATGGAAATCCAGGAGGCGATCGAGCGCCCGCGTTTTCTGATGGGCGGCTTCAAGCCCGGGGAGCCTGCCGGGGTCCTGAGGGTGGAAGGGCGGGTGGGCCGGCGGACGCTCACCGGGCTCGAGCGTCGCGGCCACCGGGTGGAAGCCGTCAGCGATTTTTACCAGCAGATGGGGCATGCCCAGGGGATCGTGGTCCGGGACGGTACCTTCATGGGCGGGGCGGACCCGCGCGGCGACGGCGCCGCTCTGGGTTACTGATGGCGCGCGCGCTGGCGATCTGGCCACTCGTATTGATGCTCGCCCTGGTGGTTTGCGCCCCGGCCGGCCTCGGGGCCGCGGATTGGGCAGGCATCTCCCCGGGGACCAGTACGATC
>CAYRZF010000102.1:3712-6450 GCA_964428805.1 uncultured bacterium
GCCGGGCTCGTCGTGTATTTCGACCCCACCGGGGAAGATGCCGTTTCCATGTTTTTTACGACTCCCCAACCCGCGCCCCCGCCCGCCAGCAAGTAAGGGATGCCCTCACCCGATCCGATTGACCAGCTGCTCGCCCTCGACCTCGCGTCGCGGGGCATTGCCGGATTTCACGTCCCGGGGGGCGCCCGGGCGGCGGCGCGCTCGCTGGCGCGAGGCAAACGGGTGGTCCTGACCACGGGCTTCGCCGTGGGCCCCAGGATGGCCGAGACCGACGGGCCTCCGGGCACGGCGGTGCTCGGTCGCGCCTTGAGGTGCCTGGGGAAACCGGTGACCTATGTCGTGGACGACGCCGCGGCGCCCCTCATGGAAGCGACGCTCAAGGCCCTCGGCGAGCCGGTGGAGATCGTCGTGTTCCCCCATGACGGGGCGGCCGCGGACGTGCGCCTTCCAGCCGGGTGTGAGCGCCCGTCGCATCTCGTGGCCGTCGAGCGCCCGGGCCGCGCGGGGGACGGTGATTACCGGAACGCGCGCGGTGAGTCGGTCGCCGCCTGGAACGGACCGCTGGACGCGCTCTTCCTGAACCGGCCGCGCGGGGTGACCACCATCGGCATCGGCGACGGCGGCAACGAGATCGGGATGGGCAACGTGCGCCTCCGCCTCCTCCGGCAGGGGGCGCTGGCCAGAAAGATTGCCTCGGTGGTGCGGGTCGATCACCTCGTCGTCGCGGGCGTCTCCAACTGGGGCGCCTACGGCGTGGTGGCGCACCTTTCGATTCTCGCCAAGCGGCAGCTGCTCCACACCACGGAGGAGGAGCGGGGGCTCGTGAAAGCCTGCGTCGAGGCCGGGGCGGTGGATGGGATCACGCGACGCCGAGTGCTCGCCGTGGACGGTCTGCCGCTCTCGACCCACGTCGCCATGGTGGAACTCCTACGAACGATCGTGGAACGGCAAATCAGAGGAGGCATGCTCCATGACGGGTCGCGGCCCTAAACAACCCTCTCCCCTCCTGGACGCCTATCGGGCGTCGCACCCCAAGTCGCTGGCGCTCTGGGAGCGGGCGTCCCGGGCGATCCCGGGCGGGATCACCCATGACATCCGGTACCTCACGCCGTTTCCCGTGTATGTCGAGCGGGCGCAAGGCGCCCTCAAGTGGGACGTGGACGGCCACGAATACGTCGATTACTGGATGGGGCACGGTGCCTTGATCGTCGGTCACTGCTATCCCGCCGTGGTGAGCGCCATCCAGCGAGAGGCCGCGCGGGGGACCCACCTCGGCGCCTGTCACGAGCTCGAGGTGCGCTGGGCCGAGTGGGTGTTGCGCCTCGTCCCATCCGCCGAGCAGGTGCGCTTCACGATGTCGGGCACCGAAGCCACTCATCTGGCGCTGAGGCTGGCCCGCGCTCACACCGGTCGGCCGAGGGTGGTGAAGCTCCACGGCCACTTCCACGGCTGGCACGACGGCGTGGTGCCTGGCGTCAACCCGCCCTTCGACGTCCCGCTCTCCTCGGGCGTGCCCGGGGCCACGCTCGATCAGGTGCTGCTCTGTCCGCCCAACGACATCAAGGCTGTGGACGGGCTCCTCCAGCGGGGCGACGTCGCCGCGGTGATCCTGGAGCCCGCGGGTGGCCAGGCGGGCATGACCCCCACGATCCCCGGCTATCTCCACGAGCTTCGGGCCCTGACGACCCGTCACAATGTGGTGCTGATCTTCGACGAGGTCATCACGGGCTTCCGCTACGCCCCCGGTGGGGCACAGGCGTACTTCCGCGTGACGCCCGATCTCACGACCCTGGCGAAGATCGTCGCGGGGGGGCTGCCCGGCGGGGCGGTGGCGGGGAAGCGCGAGATCATGTCGCTCCTGGCCCACAGGGGCGATCCCACATGGGACCGGTCCGAGCGCGTCGCTCACGCCGGCACCTTCAACGCCAACCCGCTCTCGGCGGCCGCCGGGATCGCGACGCTGGAGGCGGTGGCCGACGGGAGTGTTCAGACCCGCGCCAGCAAGCTGGGGGAGGAGCTCCGGCGGGATGTCGCCGTCGTCATGAAGCGGGTGGGAGTGCCGGGCACCATCTTCGGCGAGGCCTCCATCTATCACCTCTCCTTCGAGGGGCGCCCCGGGCTGGCTGGCTTTGACCGGCCACGGCGCCACGATCTCTACCACCTCCTCCGCTGCGGGCTCCTCCTCAACGGGGTGGATTGCTCCCTGTTCCACGGCTGGGTCTCGGCCGTGCACACGGAGGAGCACGTGGCGCGCACTGTGACGGGCTACGAGAAGGCGCTGGAGGCCATGGCCGCCGAAGGCTGCTTCAAGGGGATGTGACGATGCTCTCCGGCGACGAGAAGAGCGCCAAGCTCCGCGCGCTGTACGATCTCTCCCAGGGGTCGGAAGAGTTCGACGGCGGCGTCTCCTTCCAGGAGGAGATGGAGGCGCTGATCGTGGGGAACTGGGCCATCCTGGCTTACGACGACCTGGGCGAGCCGGCGCTCTCCTTTCACGTGGACTCGCACCCGATCGCCGTGGCCAAGCTCACGCGCTTCCTGGTGGAGCACGACGTGCCCTTCGTACTCTACGAGGCTTTCCAGATCAACGACAGGGACCAGATCGTCTTCGAATCCGATTTTCCTGCCCAGGAGTAGCCCGGCTCCCTGGACAAGCGCGGGGGCGTCTGGTATCGTACGACGTTTGGTGGGCAGGTAGCTCAGTTGGTAGAGCACAGGACTGAAAATCCTGGTGTCGG
>CAYRZF010000103.1:0-6424 GCA_964428805.1 uncultured bacterium
TTCCCCTCATAACCCAAAGGTCGTCGGTTCAAATCCGACCCCCGCAACCACCGAAATTGACCGCCTGGGCCAAGCCCAGGCGGTCGAGCATTTCACGGTCGTAGCGGCGACGGAGTTCTCAAAGGCGTTGTGGTCGCGGTCGGCGCCAGGATCCCGAGGGCCTACTGGCCCTGATCACTTGCCGTCGAGCTTGATCGGGAATCCCACCCTGTAGTGGGGTGCTGTCCGCCAGCGCCAGCGCCGCCACCCGGTCGCTTTTGATGTGGTCCTCTATGCTCGCAGGCTCGCGAGCGAACCGGCCGCCAGGGTGGCCGCGTCTAAACATCGAACGATGTTCAGGACCCTCGGTCAGTTCGGCCGGGCGCTGGTATACTGTTAGATGGAGGGAACAACAATGGGGCTGGGCTCGCGCAAGCTCGACTTACCTTCAAGCCATGATGCGCTCCTCGGCCGGCCCCATCGCATGCAGGTTCCTGCCGCGCACTTCGTCACCGGTGCCCGGCTCGAGCCACCGTTCCCGGCGGGGATGGAGCTGGCCACGTTCGGTATGGGCTGCTTCTGGGGTGCGGAACTGAAATTCTGGGATACTCAGGGCGTTTACTCGACGGCGGTCGGTTATGCGGCAGGATTCACTCTCAATCCCACCTACGAGGAGGTCTGTAGCGGCCGCACGGGGCACGCCGAGGTGGTGCGGGTCGTCTTCGATCCGAAGAAGGTCTCCTACGAGGACCTGCTGCGTGTCTTCTGGGAGAACCATGACCCGACCCAGGGCATGCGCCAGGGCAACGACATCGGGACGCAGTACCGGTCGGCGATCTACTGCTACGGCGACGCCCAGCGCCGTGCTGCCGAGTCCTCGCGTCGGGCCTACCAGGAGGTGCTCAGCGCGGCCCGCTTCGGCCCCATCACGACCGAGATCCGCGATGCGCCGGAGTTCTACTATGCCGAGGAGTATCACCACCAGTACCTCGCGAAGAACCCCTGGGGCTACTGCGGCATCGGCGGCACCGGCCTGCGCTGCCCTGCCGGTCTGACCCAGAATATCTGAGCGCGCGGTCGCACCCCATCGCGGCCACTTCCCCGCCACGAACATTTGACATCCACGTGACATTTCGCCACCATCCCCGCGATACCCTGACAAGCGGTAAGGAGTGGAACTCAAGGAGGCGTAAATGCTGATCCGACGTGCTTCGGACATCAAATCGTCCGAGGTCACTGACTACAAGCTGTACCTGAACCGTCGATCGTTCCTGATCGGGGCCACCGCCTTGGCCCTGGCGCCATCCAGGGCGCTCGCCGCGCCGCCGCCGCTGGGGCAGCCACTCCAGGCGGGGCGCAATCCGGCGTTCACGGTGGAGGACCCTCCGACCAAGTTCGAGAGCGTGACGACCTACAACAACTTCTATGAGTTCGGTGTGAACAAAGACGATCCGGCACGGTTCGCCCACATGCTGAAGCCACGTCCCTGGACGATCCAGGTGGATGGCCACGTGGCTCGTCCGAAGACCTACGATATCGACGAATTGCTCCGGCTGGCGCCGCTGGAGGAGCGCGTGTACCGCTTACGCTGTGTCGAGGGGTGGTCCATGGTGATTCCGTGGATCGGTTATCCGCTCTCGGCGCTGATCAAGCGGGTTGAGCCGACCAGCAAGGCTAAGTTCGTGGAGTTCATGACGCTGCTCGACCCGGAGCAGTTTCCCGCACAGCGAAGGAGCCTGTTCAATTTGTCGTCCCTCGACTGGCCGTACGTGGAGGGATTACGGCTCGACGAGGCGCTCCATCCGCTGACCCTGCTGACCTTCGGGTTGTACGGCCAGGTGCTGCCGAACCAGAACGGCGCCCCGGTGCGCGTGGTCGTGCCGTGGAAGTACGGATTCAAGAGCGCCAAATCGATCGTGCGGATTCGCTTCGTGAGCGAGCAGTCCAAGACCACGTGGGAGAAGGCGGCGCCGCGCGAGTACGGATTCTATTCCAACGTGAACCCGATGGTGGATCACCCGCGGTGGAGTCAGGCGACGGAACGCCGCATCGGCGAGTTCCGGCGGCGGAAGACGCTGATATTGAATGGCTACGCGGACCAGGTCGCCTCGCTGTACCAGGGGATGGACCTGCGCAAGGATTTCTAAGGCATGTCGAAGCGGGCGCGGATTGCGGTGAAGGTCGCCCTCTGGGCGGCGTGCCTCTTTCCGGTTGCGCTGCTCGTGTATGAGTTCCAGACGGACCGCCTGGGGGTCAATCCTATCGATCATGTGACCCGGACGCTCGGAGACTGGACCCTCCGACTTCTGCTGGTGAGTCTTTCGCTGACACCGCTTCGCCTGCTATTCGGGATCTCGTGGCAGATGAGCCTGCGCCGCCTGCTCGGGTTGTTCGCCTTCTTCTACGCCTCCCTGCACTTCTCCGTGTGGATCGGCCTGGACCATTTCTTCGACTGGGAACAGCTGGTTGCCGACGTCTGGAAGCGACCGTACATCACGGTGGGTGTGCTAGGCCTCGTGCTGCTGGTGCCGCTCGCTGCCACGTCGACCACAGGCATGGTGAAGCGCCTCGGCGGCCGGAATTGGCGGCGCCTCCACCGGCTGGTGTACGTGGCCGCCATGCTAGGGGTGCTGCACTACCTGTGGCTCGCGAAGAAGGGCGTGAACGATCCCTTTCTGTATGCCGGCGCGCTTGTCGTCCTGCTTGGCATCCGCCTCTGGGATTGGGCCCGTCGCGTGGGGAAGCAGCGCTGGCCCGGCCTGAGCACGTCGGGGGGCTTCCGGATGACGGCGCGCCGTACGGTCATTCTCTTAGCCCTCCTCTCGCTCGGGTTCGCAGGGGGGACAGTCGGGCCGGCGGCGGGGCAGGCGCTCCGGCGCGGCCAACCCGCCCCAGAGCTCACGGGAGGCCCCTGGATCAACAGCCCGCCCCTCACCCTCGGCAGCCTCAAAGGGCGCGTGGTGCTGGTGGAGTTTTGGACCTATGGCTGAATTAACTGCCAGCACGTGATCCCGCAGTTGCGGGCGTGGCACGAGAAATACGAAGCGGCGGGGCTGACGATCGTGGGGGTCCACACCCCCGAGTTCTTCTGGGAGAAGCCGTACGACAAGGTCGTGGCTGCCACCCAGCGCTTCGGCATCCGCTATCCGGTGATCCAGGACAACAATGCCGCCATCTGGAGGCTGTTCGGCGTCTGGGCGTGGCCGACGATGGTGCTCGTGGACAAGCAGGGGATCCTCCGCTACCAGCACATCGGTGAGGGCAATTACGAGGAGACCGAGTCCGTGATCCGGCGCCTTCTGGCCGACAAGGAATGACCCCGCGTCTGGCCTCCCCTCTTTTTCGGTTCTCCGCCTTCGGACTCCTGGCCATCGTGCTCCCCGCCGCCATCCTGGCGGCCCTCGGGTATGTGTCCCTCCGTCAATGGGAGACCTCCGCGGAGTTGCTTCTCAGGGCGCAGGCCCGACACCTGGCGTCCATGATGACAGAAAAGGTGGAGATGCTGCTGTCGCACACGGAGGACGAGATCCTAAACCGAATCGAAACCATTCTGCGGCGGCCGGACTTTACCCCCGGCGCGCTCAACGAGGTGGGGGTAACGATGCCGTTCGTCGAGCGCCTCTACCTGGTGGATCGCCGGGGCCGCCTGCTCTTCCCCGCGGCACTCACCGGGGGCGATGTGGGGGTGGTCCCCAAAGTCCTCGTGGAAATGTCCCAGAGCTTCTGGGAGCGCGGTGGACGACGCAACCTCGTGATCGGCGATCAGATCATCGTCGCAGCTGTCCTCACGGCTGAGAGCGTCCCCCTACTCGTGGCCTTCTCGCGGAACGCCGACGTACTCCGCCGTGAGATTTTCGAAAAGACCCTGCGGACCGTGGAAGGGCCGACGATTGTCGCCGTGCTGGACGAGCACGGCCATGCGGTCTACAGTCGTGCGTCGCTGGACCGGGCCGAGCAGGTCGCCACGGCCAGCTTCGGCGCGGCACTCCCGTCTTGGCGCGTGGCCCTGTACCAGCCTCCCGGGATGTCTCTGCGCGCGGCGGTGCGTCGGCAGACCACCATCTTTGCCATTGCCTTCGGCCTGCTCCTCGTCGTGATCGTGGGAGGCCTCGTGACTACCTATCGGCTGGTGAAGCGGGAGACAGAGATGGCTCGGCTGAAGGCGGACTTCGTCGCCAACGTGTCTCACGACCTCAAGACCCCGCTGTCCCTGATCCGCATGTATGGCGAGACGCTCCAGATGGGCCGCGTGGGCGATGAGGCCACGCGGCAGGAGTACTATCGCGTCATCACGCGGGAGACCGAGCGGCTCTCGCGATTGATCGACAACGTCTTGGACTTCTCCCGGATCGACGGAGGGCGCCGTCAGTACGATATCGCCCTCACGGCTCTGGAGCCGGTCATTCGAGAGACGCTCGAGGCCTTCGAATACGTCCTGAGCCAGCAGGGCTTCAAGGTGGACGTGGCCGTCCCTCCCGACCTGCCGGCAGCACCTCTCGACGCCGAGGCGGTGAGTCAGGCCCTGGCCAATCTCCTGGACAATGCGATCAAGTACTCGGACAAGGTGAAGACGCTACGCATCGAGGCTCGGATCGAGGGGAATGCTCTGGCCATTTCGGTGACAGACGCGGGCATCGGCATTCCTCCCGCGGAGCAGTCGAAGATCTTTGAGAAGTTCTACCGGGTGGGGCGGAGCGAGACCCAGGGCCGGCGCGGCAGCGGAGTGGGGCTCGCTCTCGTGCGCCATGTCGTCCTTGCCCACGGGGGCCGGGTGACCGTGGAAAGTCGCCCGGGGGAGGGGAGTCGCTTCACCCTTTGGTTTCCGCTTCGGCATGAGGCCGGCTGAGGCGCCACCATGCCGAGGATCCTCATCGTGGAAGACGAACCCGCGATGGTGCGTGGGCTGGAAGACAACTTTCGCTTCGAAGGGTATCAAACGCTCTCGTCCACCAGCGGCAAAGATGGCCTCGCGCTGGCCCTTCGGGAGGCCCCGGACCTCATCCTGCTCGACATTATGATGCCCGAGATGAGCGGGTGGGACGTTCTCCGGGCGCTCCGCCAGAAGGGGCTGGACGTGCCCGTGATCATGCTGTCGGCTCGGGGGGAGGAGGTGGACCGGGTGCTGGGTTTGGAGCTGGGTGCCGACGATTACGTGACGAAGCCGTTTTCGCTTCGTGAGCTCCTGGCGCGGGTGCGCGCAGTGCTCCGCCGACCGGGCCCCCGTCGGAAGTTCGAGGAGTTCGTGTTCGGCGACGTGCGGATCCACCTTCGGGGCCGGCAGGTCTTCAAGACAGGTCGAGAGGTTCGGCTGACCCGGAAGGAGTTCGACCTCCTGCGTTATTTGGTGGAGCACCGGGGCGAGGTCATCACGCGCGAGCGCCTGTTGGACGAGGTCTGGGGGTACCACCAATTCCCCACAACGCGGACCGTGGACACCCACATCCTCCGCCTCCGTCAGAAGTTCGAACAGGACCCTGAGCATCCGGTCTGTATCCTGACGGTTCACGGGCAGGGCTATAAATTCGCCGGCTGACAAGCCTCCGGTCTTAAGGAGCCTGCGACCCGATGTCACGCAGCATCTTCGTGACGTCCATGAGCATCTTCATGGTCTTTTCCTTGCCCATGGTGTCCATCATCATCTTCTTGGACTTTACCTTCATCTCGATGTCGGCCACCATCTTCTTGATTTTCGCGAGCTGGTCCTCGATTTCCTTGTCGGAAACCTCCGCCCAAGCGGCTCCTCCCGACCAGAGCGGGGGCACGGCGACAGGGCCCGCCAGGGCCAAGAGGGACACCACCAGAATCGTCGAGGTGATCCGTTTCATGTGCTCCTCCTATCGGCTCGAGAATGATCAATCGACCGCCTTGACACCGCTGAACTCCTCTCACCTCCCCTCCTAACCGATTCCTGGCCATACCGTAACCCGTGAGCCATTGGGTGATTGTCACGTGATCGTCAAATCTTCGTGACGGCTCGAAACGCGGCGTGTCCGTGCGTCGATGCGGGAGGAGATTGGTGATCCGAAGGTCGGCTTGGGGTCAAACCCAAAAGGTTGAGGTCTGACCCTCCCAGTTACTGCTGGCTAAGTATTCGTGATTCCGCAGCGGGATCGCCAGGAGAAGGCAGGGGGATCAAGCGCAGGGGGTTGTGCCCCGGCTAGCGCATGTGGCCGGGTGGGACCATTCCCTTCTTGCGTAAGCCGGGAGGGAGGTTACGGTGGAACTCCCCGGGCGGAAGCTTCGCGAGGACCGGGGGATGAGCTGCCACGATTGCCCAGGGTCCTCCATAGGATTGGGATACATACCAGCGTCCCCCGTAAGAGTAGTAATAGAGGCTGTCATAGTAGACGATATCGTGCCCCTCCAGGACGTAGACCCCCCATTCAGGCACCCACATAAGGCGAGGCGCAGGGACGACGACTGGCGGCGGCGGCACGACGACCAC
>CAYRZF010000104.1:0-4433 GCA_964428805.1 uncultured bacterium
GATTCTCCGCGAGGTCGGGATCGACATCCAGGCCCTCCTGGTCTCGGCCGGCGTGGTAGGGCTCGCGATCGGTCTGGGCGCCCAGAGCCTGATCAAGGACGTGATCACCGGGTTCTTCCTCCTCTTCGAGGGTCTCATCGCCGTGGGGGACGTGATCGAGATCGGGAACAACGTCGGAACGGTAGAAGCCATCGGGCTTCGGGTCACGCAGATCAGGACCCTCAAAGGGGCTGTTCGCGTGGTCCCCAACGGCGAGCTCACGCAGTTCGCCAATTACAACCGCGGGTGGGCCCGGGCCGTGGTAGACGTGGGCGTGGCCTGGGAGGAGGATGTGCGGCGCGCGCTGGGGACGCTGGAGGCTGCGGGCCGAAACTGGGCTCAGGAGACGGGGCTGGCGCTCGAGGCACCCGAGGTCCAAGGGATCGTGCGCTTCGGCGAGGCGGAAATCGTTCTCCGTGTACAAGTTAAGGTGCCTCCCGCTCGGCGCGAGGAGATCGAGAACGAACTCAGGCGGCGGATCCTCGAAGAATTTCGGGCGGCGGGGATTCGGGAGCCGAAGAAGCGGTTCTATTTGGTCGAAGAGCGCCGAGGAGGGATCCAATGAGCGTCAAAAAGGCCGTCTTTCCCGCCGCGGGGCTCGGGACCCGGTTTCTCCCGGCCACGAAAGCCCAGCCCAAGGAGATGCTCCCGCTGGTGGATAAGCCCATGATCCAGTACGTCGTGGAGGAGGCCGTGGCCTCGGGCCTCACCGAGATTATCATCGTCACCGGGCGCGGCAAGCGCGCCATCGAGGACCACTTCGACTCGGCCTTCGAGCTGGAGTACTACCTCCAGGACCGGGGCAAACTGGAGGAGCTGGCCGAAATCAAGACCATCTCCGAGCTGGCCTCGGTCTCCTACGTGCGCCAGCGGGAGCCGCTCGGGCTCGGCCACGCCATTCTCTGCGCGCGCCCCCTCGTGGGCGAGGAGCCCTTCGGGGTGTTCCTCGGTGACGACCTCATCGTCGCCGCGAACCCGTGCATGCGCCAGCTCCTGGGGGTCTTCGAGCGCTACGGGGACCCCGTGGTCGCCGTGGAGCGAGTTCCGCGAGACCAGATCAGCCGCTACGGGGTGATCCGTCCCAAACCCCTCGGGGGCAAGGTCTATGAGGTTCTCGATCTCGTGGAGAAGCCGCCGGCGGACGAGGCGCCTTCGGATCTCGCCATCATCGGCCGTTACGTCCTGACTCCGGATCTCTTCCCGGTTCTGGCCGAAACGCGGCCGGATGCCCGCGGCGAGATCCAGGTCACCGACGCGCTCCGCACCCTCCGCCGGACGCGCGCGCTGTACGCCGTCGAGTTCGAGGGGAAGCGCTACGACACGGGCGACAAGCTCGGCTTCCTCAAAGCCACGGTGGAGTTCGCCCTGGCTCGCCCCGACCTCGCCGAGCCCTTCCGCGCCTACCTGAAGACCCTCAAACTCTAGAGGTGCGGGCAATGCGGGTCGCGGTGGTCGGCGCGGAGATCATGGGGCCTCGCTCTCCCTGAGGGCTCGACGAATATTTGACGAGCATTTCGACGTCAGGCAGGGATGTTTCCGGGCGTTTCCTTGACTTCCCGCCGGGCATTTGGGAGAATCGGGCTCACCCCCTGAGCCCGACGGAGGTTGTCGTGTCGAACGAGCCCGCCAAGCGCCTCTTCCACCTCGCTACTGAGGCTGAGATCAAGGCCGGCGAGGTTCACGACGTTTACTTCGGTCGCACCGTCCAGATCCTCCGCCAGCGCGGCGACACGAAACGAGCCAAGGCCGAGATCAGGTTGAAGAGCTTCCCCGCGGCCGACTGGCAGTGGGGGATCCTGGCGGGGATCGAGGAGGCCGTCGCGCTCCTCGCAGGGCTGCCTGTGGACGTCTGGGCCATGGACGAAGGGACCGTCTTCGGCCCTTACGAACCGGTGCTGGTAATCGAGGGGACCTTCGTGGAATGGGCCCAGTACGAGACCGCCCTCCTGGGGCTCCTCTGCCAGGCCTCGGGCATCGCCACCAAGGCGGCCCGCTGCAAGAAGGCCGCGGGCGAGCGCCAGGTGATCTCCTTCGGCGCCCGGCGCATGCATCCCGCGCTCGCCCCCATGATCGAGCGCAATGCCTTCGTCGGAGGCTGTGACGGCGTGGCGGTGACCAAATCGGCGGAGTTGATCGAGGCGGACCCCATGGGGACGATCCCCCACGCCCTGGTGCTCATGGTGGGCGACACCGTGGAGGCCTTGAAGGCCTTTCATGAAGTCATCGACTCGAAGGTGAGGCGCGTGGCGCTCATTGACACGCTCCAGGACGAGAAGTTCGAGGCGATCCGGGTGGCGGAGGCCCTCGGCAAGGACCTTTATGCCGTCAGGCTCGACACGCCGTCGTCGCGGCGGGGCGACTTCTACCGCATCCTTGAGGAGGTCCGCTGGGAGCTCGATTACCGGGGGTTCGACCACGTCAAGCTCATGGTCTCCGGGGGGATTGACGAGTACGAGATTTTGAAGCTGAATGCGCTCGTGGATACCTATGGGGTCGGCACCGCGATCGCCAACGCCCCGGTTCTGAGCTTCGCCCTCGACATCATGGAGATCGAGGGCAAGCCTATGGCCAAGCGCGGCAAACGCTCCGGCTCCAAGCAGGTGTACCGCTGCCGGGCGTGCTTCAAGAGGGTGATCGTTCCCGTCCACAGACCGCTCACGCGCTGCGCGTGCGGCGGCGAGATGGAGGGGCTCCTGAAGCCGCTGATCACCAAAGGCCGCGTGGTCCGGGACCTACCGCCGCCGCGGATGATCCGCGAGCACGTTCTGGAGGAACTCGGGCGGGTTGAGCTCTCTGTAGACCGTACCGAAGGGCTCCGGGGCGACTACTGAGTCGTGCCATGGGCGTGCTCGATCAGATCGTCCGGGACAAGCGCGACGAGGTCCTCCGCCGGAAGCGGGAGATCCCTCGGGGTGAGCTCGAGGCTCGGGGAAAGAAGGCCCCTCCCGCGCGGGACTTCAGGGCGGCGCTCTTCGCCAAGCCACTCCCCGGCCTTGGGCCGGGGGCCCGCCGCGTCGGGCTGATCGCCGAGATTAAGAAGGGGTCGCCCTCGCGGGGGGTGTTCGCCGAGTCGTTCGACCCGGTAGTCCTGGCCCGGATCTATGCCGCCAACGGTGTCTCGGCCATCTCGGTGCTCACGGACGAAAAATATTTCCACGGCCGCCCGGAGCATCTTGAAGCGGTCCGGGCGGCGGTGGACCTGCCGCTCCTGCGCAAGGACTTCCTCCTGGACGAGTACCAGCTGTGGGAGGCCCGCGCACTGGGCGCCGACGCGGTCCTCCTGATCGTGGCCGCGCTTGAGCCGTCGCACCTCCGCGATCTCGTTCAGGCCGCCAAGGGGATCGGCCTGAGCTCTCTTGTCGAGGTCCACGCGCCGGGCGAGTTGGATACGGCGCTGGCGCTCGACCTCTCGGTGATCGGGATCAACAATCGCGATCTCCAGACTCTGGAGACACGCCTCGAGACTTCGCTCGAGCTGATCCCGCGAATCCCGCCCGGGCCGGTCGTGGTCAGCGAGAGCGGGCTCTTCACCCGGGACGACGTGGAGCGGGTTGTCGCGGCCGGGGCTCACGCCGTCCTCGTTGGCGAAGCCCTGGTCACAGCTACCGATGTCGCCGCCAAGGTCCGCGAGCTCGCGCTGCTGGAGGAGGGGCAGGGGTGAGGGGGCCGCCCCGCTCGCTTCGAACTCGTCGCCTCGACGGCTTTGGCTCGCTCGGGCGCCTTCCGCTGGCCCCCCCATCCCCCCGAGGCGGGGGGTTGTCCTCGCACCCCAACGGGGGTTGGGGCGCTCGGAGCGCTGCAGCGCCCTGCGCCTCGCCCGCCGCTACGGCTCCTCGGACTCGCTCGGCGGGACGTTCCCCCTCCCCCCCCTACGCGCCCTTCTACTCGGTGTGGCCGTGGTGAAGGTGAAGATCTGCGGCATCACCAACCTAGACGATGCGCGGCTCGCCGTCGCGGCCGGGGCCGACGCCCTCGGCTTCATTTTCGTCGAAAACACCCCGCGCTTCATCACCCCCCACCGGGCCGAGTCCATCATCCGCGATCTGCCGCCGTTCGTCACCCCGGTGGGCGTCTTCTGGGATCACCCGTCGGGCCAGGTGAAGGCCACGGCCGAGCAGTGTGGACTCCGCGCGCTCCAGTTCCATGGCGATGAGCCCCCCGAGTCGCTGACGGACTATCGGCTGCCGATCATCAAGACCATCAAGCTGGCGACAGCCACCGATCTCTCCCGCATGGACGGGTATCGCGTGGCCGCGTTTCTCCTCGACAGCCATGCCCGGTGGAGCGAAGGGGAGCCGCGGCAGCCGATCGAGTGGACGCTGGCGCGGCAGGCGGCCTCGCGGGGGTCGATCATCCTTTCTGCCGGCCTGACCGCCGAGAATGTCGCTGAGGCG
>CAYRZF010000104.1:4533-6424 GCA_964428805.1 uncultured bacterium
CAGGCCTACAGGGCGGCGAAGCGCGACCCCCAGTTCCAGCGGGATCTCCGGGCCCTCCTCGTTGACTACGCCGGCCGGCCCACCCCGCTCTACTTCGCCCGGCGGCTGACCGAGCGCTGTGGGGGGGGCCGGATCTACCTCAAGCGCGAGGATCTCTGTCACACGGGGGCCCACAAGATCAACAACGTCCTCGGGCAGGGGCTGCTGGCCTACCGCATGGGCAAGCGCCGCGTCATCGCGGAGACCGGGGCGGGTCAGCACGGCGTGGCGACCGCCACCGCGGCGGCGCTCTTCGGCCTCCAGTGCGAGGTCTATATGGGGAGCGAAGACGTGGAGCGGCAGTCGCTCAACGTCTTCCGGATGAAACTGCTCGGCGCGAAGGTCATCCCCGTGGATTCGGGAAGTCGCACGCTCAAAGACGCCATCAACGAGGCGCTCCGGGACTGGGTGACGCACGTCCGCACCACCTACTATCTTCTCGGCTCGGCGATGGGCCCGCATCCGTATCCGATGATGGTACGGGACTTCCACGTCGTGATCGGCCGCGAGGTGAAGCGGCAGGCCCGGGAGGCGTTCGGTCGCCTGCCCGACTGTCTGGTCGCCTGCGTCGGCGGCGGCTCCAACGCCATCGGCTTGTTCCATCCGTTCATCGGTGACCGGCAGGTGCGCATCATCGGCGTGGAAGCGGCAGGGCACGGCATCAGCTCCGGCCGGCACGGCGCATCGCTCTCGGCGGGGACGGTGGGCGTTCTGCACGGGAGCATGTCCTACGTGCTCCAGAACGACGACGGCCAGATCGCCACCGCCCACTCCATCTCAGCGGGTCTCGATTACCCCGGGGTCGGCCCCGAGCACAGTTACTACAAGGATGCGGGGCGCTTCGAATATGCGTCGGCGACCGACGCCGAGGCGCTGGAGGCGTTTCAAGCGCTCGCGCAGCTCGAGGGGATCATGCCGGCTCTGGAGTCCGCCCACGCCGTGGCCCACGCCATGCGGCTGGCGCCGACGCTGTCGCACGATCAGGTGATCGTGATCGGGCTTTCCGGGCGCGGCGACAAGGACGTTCAGGTGGTGGCTCGGGCGCTTCGGCCCCCCTCCGAGGAAGAATGACACGCCTCGGGCAGACCTTTTCAGGGCTTCGCCGGCGCGGCGAACGCGCGCTGATTCCGTATTTCACCGCCGGCGATCCCTCGCTGGCGGTGACCCGGGCGCTGCTTCTGGAGGCGGCGCGGCGGGGCGCCGACGTCATCGAGCTCGGCATTCCCTTTTCGGACCCGCTCGCCGACGGACCGGTGATCCAGCGCGCCTCCCAGCGCGCCCTCGCGACCGGGGTTACTCTTCCCCAGATCCTGGAGCTGGTGAGGGAGGCCCGTGGGGAGGTCCCGGTTCCGATCGTCTTCCTCACCTACTACAACCCGATCCACGCCTTCGGCCTCAAAGCGTTTGCCCACGCGGCCGTCGAGGCGGGCGTGGACGGCGTGATCATCGCCGACCTGCCGCCCGAGGAGGCCGGTCCATTCGCCACCGAGGCCCGAGCGGCGGGTCTCGATCTGGTTCACCTGGTCGCTCCCACCTCGCCGCCCGAGCGGATGCGCCTCATCGCCCGCCGGAGCCGCGGATTCATTTACGTCGTCTCGCTGACGGGGGTCACGGGGGCCCGCGCGACGCTGCCCGCCGATCTGATCGAGCACCTGCGGCAGCTCCGAACGGTGACGACGAAGCCGATCTGTGTCGGGTTCGGGATCTCTACCCCCGAGCAGGTCGCGGCGGTGGCCGCGTACGCGGACGGCGTGATCGTGGGCTCGGCCATCGTGTCCCTCGTCGAGGCCCACGCGGGCTCGGACCGCCTCGTGCCCGAGGTCGGCGCCTTCATCGCGGCCCTCAAAGCGCC
>CAYRZF010000105.1:0-3889 GCA_964428805.1 uncultured bacterium
ACGTGGACCGGATGGAGGAGAGCGCCTCGCTGTTCGAGTCCGACCTCCTGATCTGCGACTGGTCCTCTATGGCCATCGAGTACGCCCTGGGGCTCGGCAAGCCGGTGTTGTTCGTCGATGTGCCGCCCCGCGTGCGGAACCCGAAGCACGCGGAGCTCGGTCTGGAGCCGCTGGAGGTGCGCACCCGCCGGGAGGTCGGCACCGTCCTGCCGCTCGACCGGCTGGCAGACGCGCCGCGGTATGTGGCGGAGCTGCTTCGCGGCGCGGGCGAGTTCCGGGAACGCAGTGCCGCGTTGCGAGAAGAATGGGCATTCAACGTCGGCCGGAGCGTCGAGGCTGCGGCGCAGGAGATCGCGCGTATCGCTGACGAGCGAGTGGGCTCGGGCGCGCTGGGCCACACGGGATGAGCGCGGGGTGCCAGAGAGGCGGATGGAGGTGAGCACGAGGAGGCGTCTGCTCCGCTGGGGGAGCTGGTTCGCCGTCGTGAACGCGGCGTGCCTGGCGGTCGTCGGTCTGCGCTATCTCCGGCACTACTCCGCTCCCGCACCCTCAGTCGCCTGGTTGTACGCGGTCCTCGCCTGGGTGGGCCACTCGACCGCGCTGGCCTACATCCCGTTCCTGCTGCTGCTCGTCCCCGTGACGGTGCTCGTCCCCTGGCCGCGCCTCGTTCTGCCTCTCGGCGTGTCGACGGCCAGCGCGGGGCTCAGCCTCCTGCTTCTCGACAGCCTGGTCTTCGCGGAGAACCGGAACCATCTCAGCTCCCTGACGCTGGCCCTGCTGGCGCCGCAGACCTGGGCGTTTGCGGCATTCTACCTGCTATCGTTCCTGGCCATCGAGGCGATGGTCGCAGTCTGGGTATGGCGGCGCTGCGCGCACCCGCCGAAGCGTCCGGTGGGTCGGTATCTGGTGCTGGGGCTCGGGAGCTGCTTTCTGGCCAGCCATCTCATCCACGCGTGGGCCGACGCGCGGTACTACGTGCCGGTGACCTCTTTCTCCCACTACCTCCCGCTGTACCAGCCGCTCACGGCCCCGGGGCTGCTGGCGAGACTCGGCCTCGTGGATCGGGAGCGGGCGCGCGAGCGAGGCCTCGCCGCGGGACTCGGCCGAGCACCGGACGGGGTGCTGAACTACCCGCTGGCCCCCCTGCGGTGCGGCGCCCCCTCCCCGCCGCTCAGCGTCCTGCTCGTCGTCATCGACGCGATGCGCGCCGACGCCCTGACGCCGGAGGTCGCACCGAACCTCACCGAGTTCTCGCGCCGCGCGATCCGGTTCGACCAGCACTACAGCGGCGGGAATTCGTCGCGGGCCGGAATGTTTTCGCTGTTCTACGGGCTGCCCGCGACGTACTGGCCCGCCTTCGCCGGCATCGCTCGGCCACCCGCGCTGATGGACGTGTTCCAGCAGTACGGCTACCAACTCGGGTTGTTCGTCAGCGCGGGCATGGACCGCGCGGTCGGCCTCGAACGGACGGCTCTGGCCCGCGTGCCGAATCTGCGGCTGAGAACGGTCGCGCCCAGCGACCGCACCCATGAGAAGGACCGCATCCTGACCGATGAGTGGCACGACTGGCTCGACCGGCGGAACCCCTCGCAGCCGTTCTTCGGGTTCCTGTACTACGACGCCGCGCAGGTCAAGGACTCTCCCGACGACTACCGCCATCGGTTCCCAACCCCGCACGGAGCCTCGGAGCAGCAGCGCCAGTACGCCCGGTACCTGACCGCCGTGCACTACGTTGACTCCCTGGCCGGGCGCGTGCTCGCCGATCTCGAGCGGCGGGGACTGCTCGACCGCACCGTGGTCATCGTCACGTCCGACCACGGCATGGAGTTCGACGAGAGCGGGCAGGGCTTCACGGGGCATGGCACGGCCTATAGCGGCTACCAGATGCACACGCCGTTCGTGCTGCGCTGGCCCGGGCGGCCGCCGGGGCGGGTCGTCCGCCGAACGTCCCACAACGACCTGGCGCCGACGCTGCTCGCCGAGCTGTTCGGCTGCACGAATCCGCCATCCGACTACGCGAGCGGCCATGACCTGTTCTCCGACACGCAGTGGAACTGGCTCATCGCCTCGAGCTACAGCGACTTCGCTCTGATCGAGCCCGAACGGGTCACCGTTGCCTATCCGAGTGGTTACTATGAGATCCGCGACCGAGACTATCGTCTCGTCTCGAGCCCGGAGCTCCGGCCCGACGTGCTCCGGGCCGCGCTGCACGAGATGAGCCGGTTCTACCGATAATGCCCGTGCTTCGCCGGCGGAGACCGCCCCCGAGGGCCGGGCGCCGCTGCCGGCCGCGCGGCCGCCGAACGCTGCCCCTTCTCGGACTGCTCCTCCTCGTGTGCTCGACGGGCCTCCCCGTCTCAGCGGATGAAGCGGGCGACGACCGACTCCAGGTCACGACCGACCGCCTCCAACTCGTGTTCTCCCTGAACGGCGCGAGCCCGGTTCTGTGGCGGGCCTGCTACCCGTCGTGTCAGGTGGCGGGCGTGGCGTCGGGGAAGTCGGTCCGCTTCACGAGCTACGAGGATCCGCCGCAGGCGCGGCTGATTCTCCGCGGCCCGGGTTCACGCCTGGATCTCGAGCGTCTGCGTTTCACCGCCGACTTCACAGAGGACGGCCGCGCCCAAATCCTGACGTTCCAGTCCGAACTGCCGGTCGACGGCGTCCGGGTCGTGAAGTCGTTCGAGGTCTCCAAGCAGGGCTACGAGGTTGTGATGACCGTGCGACTGCTCGGGCCGAACGCCGCTGCGTTCGCGGCGGACCGGCGCCTCGAGCTCGAGTTCAGCGCAGGCTATGGTCTGTTCCCGGCGCCCGCGGCCGGCTTCTCCGCGATCCTCGACGGCGTAAGGCGGGTCACCATCGCCGATGGCGACGTCCGCGTCCTCGGCGACGACAGCCGAGGTCCCACGCCCCTCCGCGCCGGCGACTGGGTGGGATTCCGCAGCCGGTTTTGGACCGTGCTCGTGCGCTCGGACGACGCGGTCGCCCTGGACCCGCGGCCCGGCGCGAGCCTCGCCCTGGTCCTCGCGCGCGAGCCCGAAGCGCTCTCATCGCGCTACATCTTCTACTCCGGGCCGGTGGAGCACTCGTCGCTCACCCGCACGGACCCCGAGCTCGGACGGATGCTCTTCTCGGGGCTCTGGTTCTGGCTGCGCGCGTTGAGCCTCGCGCTCCTGTTCCTCCTGCGCGGGCTGACGGCGATCGTGGGCCATCCCGGGCCGTCCATCGTCGCCCTCGCGGTGACGGTTAAGATCCTGCTCTTGCCCCTGACCGCCGTGGCCGACCGCCTGCAGGATAACGTCAACGCCACCAAGGCCCGGCTCCAGCCCCGCATCGACGCCGTCAAAGCGGCCCACCGAGGCGAGGAGCAAGCACGGCGCATCCTCGAGCTGTACCGTCAAGAGGGTGTCCACCCGCTTTACACCTTGAAGAGCCTGCTCGGCTTCCTGATCCTGCTTCCGGTGTTCATCGCCGTGTTCGACATGCTGGCGGAGGACTTCGACATCTACCGGGCGTCGTTCCTTTGGATCGAGGATCTGTCGCGGCCCGACGAGCTGCTCCCGCTGCCCGTGCGCCTCCCCTTCTTCGGTCGGCATCTGAACCTGCTGCCGTTCCTGATGAGTGGCATCGCGGTGGCGGCGTCGCTGCGGTTCGATTCGCCCATCCTGACGCCGCCCCTCGTGCGCAGGCAACGCAGGAACCTGGTGGGCATGGCCCTCCTGTTCTTCCTGCTCTTCTACACGTTCCCCGCCGGTATGGTCCTGTACTGGACGTCGACGAACGCTCTCCAGCTGGCTAGCCGGGAGCTGGGGCGGCTGCGACGGCGCCGGCCGAGCGCCCGCCCACCCGCGCAGTCCTCGCCCGAGAGGACCCGTTGACTCCTGTAGCGCGT
>CAYRZF010000105.1:3989-6305 GCA_964428805.1 uncultured bacterium
GGCTGGCCTCTCGCTGACGTGGTGGCATACACTGCCCCACAAGAGCACCCAGGCGGTCGACGCCGCAGGAGGAGAGATGGACGAGCGCGATCAATCGGTCGAAAGCAATGTCGTGCATCTGGCTATGGATCGCTTTTCCAGCAGTGGAGGGTCATTCTATCTGACAGGAGCCAAGGAGTTCCAATCCCGAAGGGGGCGCTTGCCCGCGGGGCGGGGGAGGGCTAGGATGATGGGGCCATGTGGCATGGGCAGGCCATGACTCGATCGCGCGCGGTTCGAGCGCGCACCCATGCCTCCGGCATGGGTACCCGGCCCGCGCAACCTTTGGGGGGAGGCATCCGGGTACCCGGGCCGAAGGCCTGGGTAGGGGCGTAGCCCCCCTCCGAGGAGGCCATGGGCTTCCTGAGCCACGTCGAGTGCTCCGTTTGCGGAGCGGTTCACGACCCCAAGCAGCTCCTGACAGTCTGCGAGAAGTGCGGGCAGATGCTGGTGGCCCGCTACCACCTGGACCGGGTCGCCGCAGCGGTGACCAAGGAGGATCTCCGGAGCCGTCCGCCGGGGATGTACCGCTTCAGGGAGCTGACCCCGCTCGACGACGGTGAGGAGCCCGTTACGCTGGGCGAGGGTGGCACGCCCCTCCTGTCGCTGACGCGCCTCGGGGCTCACCTTGGTCTTCCTCATCTGTTGGCCAAGGACGAGGGCCAGAACCCGACCGGCACGTTCAAGGCCCGCGGGCTGGGCATGGCGGTGACCAAGGCACGGACACTCGGGGTCAAAGGGCTCATGATCCCATCGGCGGGAAACGCCGGCGGAGCGGCGGCAGTGTACGGCACTCGCGCGGGGATCCCGGTGGTAGTAATCGTGCCTCGCGACACGCCGGCGGCGGCTGTGGCCGAGGCGATCCTGGCCGGCGCCCACGTCTTCACCATCGAGGGCACCATCGCCACCGCCGGCAAGGTCGTTGCCAACGTCGCCCCGGCCCTCGGCTGGTTCGACCTCTCTACCCTGAAAGAGCCCTATCGCCTGGAGGGAAAGAAGACCATGGGGCTGGAGCTGGCCGAGCAGCTCGGCTGGTCAGCGCCCGATATCCTTATTTATCCGACTGGCGGTGGCACGGGTCTGGTCGGAATCTGGAAGGCGTACCAGGAGCTGGTCGCGCTCGGGTGGGTGAAGGACCGGCCGCCACGGTTCGTTGCCGTCCAGGCGGAGGGATGCGCCCCGGTGGTGAAGGCGTGGACCGAAAAATCTCCCGTCACGACGCCGTGGGAAAATCCCAGCACCCAGGCCCCCGGGCTCCGCGTTCCGTCGCCCTTCGCCGGGCGCCAGATGCTCCAAGTCCTGCGCGAAACCGACGGCGACGCGCTCGCGGTGTCAGAGGGTGACATCGTCCAGGCCCAGAAGCTCATGGCCCGCGTGGAGGGGATCTGGACAGCCCCCGAGGCCGCGGCGACACTGGCCGCCCTGCTCCGTCTCAGAGACGAGGGGCGACTGGACCGGCAGGGGAAGATCGTCCTGCTCCTGACCGGCGCGGGCATCAAGAACCCGCCGCCGTCCCTTCCGCCGCCGCTGGACGTGACCGGCCCGGAGACCACGCTCCTGGAGCGGGTTCAGGCAGCGCTCCGAGTCTAACCCCACCGAGACCCTAGGAGGCACCGATGGCCATCGAGATCGGCAAGATTCGCAACGTCGGCTTCGTCGGGCACGGAGGGGTCGGCAAGACGTCCCTGGTGGAGGCGCTGCTCTTCTCTGCCGGGGCGACGACCCGCCTGGGCAAGGTGGACGACGGCTCCACGACCACCGACTTCGACCCCGACGAGGTCAAGCGGAAGATCTCCCTCAATACCTCCGTGGCCTACTGCGACTGGAAGGGCCACCGGCTGAACCTCGTGGACACGCCCGGGTACGGCGACTTCGTCTCCGACGCGCGCGCGGGCCTCCGGGCCGTGGAGGCGGCGGTGGTCGTCGTGGACGCCGTGGCGGGGGTCCAGGTGCAGACCGAGAAGGTGTGGAAGTTCGCCAACGAGTACGACCTGCCGCGGGTCGTCGTGGTGAACCGGATGGACCGCGAGCGGGGTGACTTCTGGCGGACGCTCGAGTCGTTGACAAAGCGTCTCAAGGCCCGGCTGGTGCCGCTCCAGATTCCGGTGGGGGCTGAGTCCGGCTTCAAGGGCGTCGTGGACCTCGTCAAGATGAAGGCGATCCTGTACGCCGACGGCAAGCCTCAGGAGGCCGCGATCCCCGGCGACCTGGCGGAGCAGGCCAAGGAGTACCGCGACAAGCTGAGCGAGTCGGCGGCCGAGAGCGACGACGAGCTGC
>CAYRZF010000106.1:0-6178 GCA_964428805.1 uncultured bacterium
CGGCGGCGGACTTCTTGAAGGCGGCGTCCTCCTCCGGGGTCAGCTTGATCTCGATCACCTGCTCGACCCCGCCCCGCCCCAGCTTGACGGGCGCGCCGACGTAAAGACCCTTGATCCCGTACTGGCCGTCGAGGTAGGCGGCGCACGGGAGGATCTTCTTCTTGTCCTTCAAGATCGCCTCGATCATCTCCACGACGCCGGCCCCCGGGGCGTAGTATGCGCCACCGGTCTTCAGGAGACCGACGATCTCAGCGCCGCCGTCGCGCGTGCGCTGGACGATGGCGTCGATCCGCTCCTTGGATAGGAGCTCGGGCAGCGGGATCCCCGCCACCGTCGAGTAGCGGGGGAGCGGGACCATGGTGTCTCCGTGTCCGCCGAGGACGAAGGCCGTCACGTTTTCCACCGAGACGCCGAGCTCAATCGCGATGAAGGTGCGAAAACGCGCGGAGTCGAGAATCCCGGCCATTCCCATGACCCGCTGGGGCGGGAAGCCCGAGACCTTCCAGGCCAGCTGGACCATGGCGTCCAGCGGGTTAGTGACCATGATCAGGATGGCATTGGGCGAGCGCCGGGCGACTTCCTGGGTCACCGCCTGGATGACCTCGGCGTTCTTGAACAGGAGGTCATCCCGGGTCATCCCGGGCTTCCGGGGAAAACCCGCCGTCACCACGACGATGTCCGAGCCCGCCGTCTCGTCGTAGCCGTTGGAGCCGATGAGCCGCGAGTCGTAGCGGTGGATCGGACCCGCTTCGAGGAGGTCCAGGGCCTTGCCCTGAGGGACCCCCTCGATCACATCCACGAGGACGACATCCGCCAGTTCCTTCTCGACCGTGTACTGGGCCACCGAGGCCCCGACGTTTCCCGCTCCGACTACCGTGACCTTGGGTCGCATGCCAGTCGCCCCTCTATGAATTATGAATTACATATTACTGACGATGGCGCTGCCGAATTCGGAGCACTTCACCTCCTTGGCTCCTTCCATGAGGCGGGCGAAGTCGTAGGTGACCACCCGGGACTGGATGGTCTTCTCGAGCCCCGCGACGATCAGGTCGGCGGCATCCGTCCAGCCGAGATAGCGGAGCATCATCTCGCCGGAAAGGATCACCGACCCCGGATTCACCTTGTCCTGTCCCGCGTACTTGGGGGCGGTGCCGTGGGTCGCCTCGAAGAGCGCGTGGCCGGTCTCGCAGTTGATGTTTCCGCCGGGCGAGATCCCGATGCCTCCCACCTGTGCAGCAAGCGCGTCGGACAGGAGGTCGCCCGTGAGATTCGGCGCCGCGATCACGTCGAACTCGTCCGGGCGGGTGAGGATCTGCTGCAGGAAGGCGTCGGTGATGGCGTCTTTGAGCAGGATCTTCCCCGCGGGCGGCTTGCCGCCGCACTCCTCCCACGACACCACGCGGTCAGAGAACTCCCGCTTGGCCAGAGCATACCCCCAGCGCATGAAGGCCCCCTCGGTGTACTTCTGGATGTTTCCCTTGTGGACGAGCGTGACGTTCCGCCGGTTGTGATCGACCGCGTAGCGGAGCGCCGCCCGGATCAGGCGCTCCGAGCCCTCCCGGGAAATGGGCTTGATCCCGATGGAAGAGGTGGCCGGGAAGCGGATCTTCTTCACTCCCATCTCTTTCTGTAGGAACTCGACGACCCTCCGGGCTTCCGGCGTTCCCGTCTCCCATTCGATGCCGGCGTAGATGTCCTCCGTGTTTTCCCGGAAGATCACCATGTCCACTTTCTCAGGGCGCTTGACCGGAGAAGGAACGCCCTTGAAATAACGTACCGGACGGAGGCAGACGTAGAGGTCCAGCTCTTGGCGGAGACTGACGTTGAGGCTTCGGAAGCCTTCCCCCACCGGGGTCGTGAGCGGCCCCTTGATCGCGACCAGGTATTTGCGGATGACGTCGAGGGTCTCGGGAGGAAGGAGGTGGGACGGGCAGTCGGCGCCGTACACCGCCTGGGCCTTCTCCCCCGCGTACACCTCGCACCAGGCGATGCGCTTCTTGCCCTTGTAGGCCTGAGCGACCGCGGCGTCGAGGACGCGAACCGAAGCGCGCCAGATGTCGGGGCCGGTCCCGTCGCCTTCGATGAACGGGATGATCGGCGCATCCGGCACCTGGAGTTTCCCGTTCTGAAGGGAAACTTTCTCACCGGCGGGGATCTTCACCTTACTGCCCATCGCCACCTCCCCCCTCACCTTCATCCCACTCAATGCCCCTCACCTCTTCTCCTCTCCCCACTGGGGAGAGGTAGGGTGAGGGGGCGATCCACTACTTCAGCGCGTTTAGGGCGGAGCCGGCCCTGAACCAGCCTATTTGCTCGGCGGTGAGGCTGTGATTCGCCTTGAACGTAATGGTGCGGCCGTCGGGTTTCCTGACGGTGACCGTCACGGCCTTGCCCGGCGCCAGCCCCGCCAGTTCCATGATGCTCACCCGGTCATTTTGCTCGAGAAGGTCATAGTCCTTCGGATCGGCGAACGTGAGCGGCAGGATCCCCTGCTTCTTCAGATTCGTTTCATGAATCCGCGCAAAGCTTCGGACCATGACCGCTTTGACGCCGAGATGGCGGGGGGACATTGCGGCGTGCTCGCGGCTGGACCCCTCGCCGTAGTTTTCGTCTCCGATCACGATCGAGCCGATCCCCTTGGCCTTGTACCGGCGGCCGATCTGGGCGATCGTCAGGCCCGACTCGCCGCTCAGCACATCGGTCCCCTTCCCCGCCTCCGGATGGAAGGCGTGGTTCGCGCCCAGGAACATGTTGTCGCTGATCCGGTCGAGGTGCCCCCGGAACCTCAGCCACGGCCCCGCCGGCGAGATATGGTCCGTCGTGGTCTTCCCCCTGGTCTTGATCAGCATCACGAGGTCGGTGAAGTCCTGGCCGTCCCACCGCGGGAACGGCTCCAGGAGCTGGAGGCGCTCGCTCGTGGGCGAGATCTCGACGCGGATCTGGTCGCCGTCCTCGGCGGGGGCTTCGTACCCCTCCAGACCCTTGGCAAACCCCGCCTTGGGAAGCTCCTCTCCCTCGGGAGGCGTGAAGCGGAACTGGCGGCCGTCGGGGGCCGTGAGCGTTCCGTTGACAGGATCGAATGCGAGGGTCCCGGCAAACGCCAGGGCGGTGGTGATCTCGGGGCTCGTGAGGAAGGAGAGCGTCGCGGCGCTCCCGTCGTTCCGGCCGGGGAAGTTCCGGTTGTAAGAGCTGACGATGGAGTTGGTCTCGCTCTTGCCCACGTCGGAGCGCTTCCACTGGCCGATGCACGGGCCGCATGCGTTGGCCAGCACGGTCCCGCCCATCTTCTCGAAGGTCTCCATGATCCCGTCGCGCTTGATGGTCTGGAAGATCCGGTCCGAGCCCGGGGTCACCAGAAACGGGACCTTGGCTTTCAATCCCGCCTTGAGCCCCTGCATCGCGATGTGGGCGGCGCGCCGCATGTCCTCATACGACGAGTTCGTGCAGGAACCGATCAGCGCCGCCTTCAGGTTCGCCGGCCAGCCGTTGGCCTTCACCTCTTGGGCGAGCTTGCCGATCGACCGGGCCCGGTCGGGTGAGTGAGGGCCGACGATGTGGGGCTCGAGGGTGGAGAGATCGATCTCCACAATCTGATCAAAATGCTTCTCCGGGGCCGCGTGCACCTCGGGATCGGCCACCAGGTGCTCCCGGTAGTGCGTGGCCAGCTTCGCGATGTCGGCACGGTCAGTGACCGAGAGGTAGGCCGCCATCCGATCGTCGAACGGGAAGATCGAGGTGGTGGCGCCCAGCTCGGCGCCCATGTTGCAGATGGTCCCCTTCCCCGTCGCGCTGATCGACTCGGCCCCCGGGCCGAAGTATTCCAGGATCTTGTTGGTGCCGCCCTTGACAGTCAGGAGCCCGCAAAGGTACGTGATCACGTCCTTGGGCGCCGTCCACCCGGAGAGCTTGCCGGTCAGTTTCACCCCGATCAGCTGGGGGTGGAGCACCTCCCAGGGAAGCCCCGCCATGACCTCGCCGCAATCCGCCCCGCCCACCCCGATGGCGAGCATCCCGAGGCCGCCGCCGTTGGGCGTGTGCGAGTCGGCGCCGATCATGAGCCCGCCGGGGAAGGCGTAGTTTTCGAGGACGACCTGGTGGATGATGCCGGAGCCGGGCTTCCAGAAGCCGATCCCGTACTTCTTCGACGCCGAGTGGAGGAAGTTGTAGACCTCGTTGTTCTCGGTGATCGCGCGCCGCATGTCCTCGGATGCGCCGCTCTCGGCCCGGATCAGGTGGTCGCAGTGGACGGTGCTCGGGACCGCCACGCGCTTCTTCCCCGATTGCATGAACTGGAGGATGGCCATCTGCCCCGTGGCATCCTGCATGGAGACGCGATCCACCCTGAGCCGCAGGTACGCTTTACCTCGGTCCCAGTGCTGGGCGTCGAAGTTGTCGGCGTGGACGACGAGGATTTTCTCGGTGAGCGTGAGCGGCCGCCCGAACTTCCTGCGCGCCTTGGCCAGCCGCTCGGGCACGGATTCGTAGAGTGTCTTGATCTCCACGGCACCCATCGTGGGGCCTCCTGATCGCCGGCGCAAGCTGATCAAACGTGTCGCCTCCAACCCCTACGGGGGCAGGAGGCGAGCATGTCCCGCTCTCGAAGTGGCACTCTACGCTACCACGGCGGCTTTTCAGGGTCAAGGCGGCGACGAGGGCTAACTAGTTGAAAAATAGGCTCTCATCCCCGGCCCCGCCTCGACCCGGTGCTCCTGCGTCCGGGACGGCGCCCCGGGAACGCACCTGAAGACGCGGAGACGGACGGTCGTGTTCACAGCAGCGTCCCCCGCAGGATGAGGCTCGCCGCACTAAAGTAGATGACGATCCCGCTCACGTCCACCAGCGTCGCGACGAAGGGGGCGGACGCGTTCGCCGGGTCAAAGCCGAGCCTCCTGAGGACGAAGGGGAGCATGGAGCCGGCCAGGGTCCCCCACAGGACCACCCCCACCAGGCTGGCCGATACGGTCAGCGCGACCAGGAGGTAATGCTCCCCGTACAGGTGGAAGGCCCACTGCCAGAGCAGGATGCGGGCGAGTCCGATGACGCCGAGCAACGAGCCAAGCGCCAGCCCCGCGCCCACCTCGCGCGACATCACCCGCCACCAGTCTCGGAGCCGGACCTCCCCGATCGCCATGGCCCGGATGACGAGGGTCGTGGCCTGGGAGCCCGAATTGCCGCCGCTGCTGATGATGAGCGGGACGAAGAGGGCGAGGACAAGCGCCCGCGCGATCTCCTCCTGAAAGTAGCCCATCGCCGAGGCCGTGAGCATCTCGCCCAGGAAGAGCGCCGACAGCCACCCGCCGCGCTTGCGGATCATGCGCCCGAGGCCGACCTGGAGGTAGGGCTCCTCCAGCGCCTGCGTCCCGCCGATCTTCTGGATGTCCTCGGTCGCCTCCTCCCGGACCACGTCCACGATGTCGTCGACGGTCACGATGCCCTTCATCCGCCCCTCGAGGTCCACGACCGGGATCGCCATGAGATCGTGCTCGGCGAGCAGACGGCCGACCTCCTCCTGGTCCGTCTCTTCCCTGACCGCGACGATGTCGGTCCGCATCACGTCCCTGACCGTTTTGTCGGGCGGGGCCGTGACGAGCTCGCGGAACGACACCACCCCAAGAAGGCGCTGCTCCGCATCCAGCACGTACGCGTAGTAGATCGTCTCGACCCGCTCCGCCACCTCGCGCCGGAGGTAGCTGATGGCCTCGTCGACCCGCAGGTCGGGACGGACGCGCGCGAACCGTGGGTTCATGAGCCCACCCGCGTCGTCTTCGGCGTACGCCAGGAGGGCCGCCACCTCCTTCCGCGTCGGCTCGTCCAGGAGCTCCATGAGCGCCTCGCGCGTCTCCCGCGGCGCCTCCTGGATGCAGTCGGCGGCGTCGTCGGGAGCCAGCGACCGCATCCACAGCTGGCGCTCGGCGGGCGGCAGGGTGAGAAGGATCTGGGCGTGACCCCTGGCGTCCAGGCCGAGGAAGAAGTCCTGGGCCTCCGCGCGCGGCAGCCGCTCGAACTGCCGGATCCGCTCGGCAGGAGGGAGAACCGGCCACGCGTGTTTCAGGTCGGAGACGGTCCGTCTCTTCCGGATCTCCCGCTTCATCGCGCTCTCCCTCCCGTGGGTGACAGATGTGGCTTCCGGACGCCTCTCCAATGTACCACCGGGCGGAAGCCCCCGGCCCCGGGGGGC
>CAYRZF010000107.1:0-6118 GCA_964428805.1 uncultured bacterium
GCGAAGGTGCCCTTCATCTACAAGTCGTCCTACGACAAGGCCAACCGCTCCTCCGTGACCTCTTACCGCGGACCCGGCCTCAAGGAGGGGCTCCGCATTCTCGCGCGGGTGCGCGCGGCGCTGGGCTGTCCCGTCCTGTCGGATGTTCACGACGTCTCGGAGGTCGGGCCAGCTGCCGACGTGCTCGACGTGCTCCAGGTTCCGGCGTTCCTCTGCCGGCAGACCGACCTTCTGCTGGCCTGCGGGAGAACCCGGAAACCGGTGAACGTCAAGAAGGGGCAATTCCTCTCGCCCAGGGAAATGGGAAACGTCGTGGAGAAGCTCCGCTCCACCGGAAACGAGGCCATTCTGCTTACCGAGCGCGGAACGACCTTCGGCTATAATAACCTGGTCGTGGACTTCAGAGGCCTCCAGGATATGCGAGAACTCGGCTATCCTGTCGTCTTCGACGCGACCCACTCGGTGCAGCTCCCGGGAGGGGAAGGGCACCGGTCGGGGGGCGAACGGAAGTATGTGCCGGCTCTGGCGCGGGCGGCCGTCGCCTTCGGGATCGACGCCCTGTTCATGGAGATTCACGAAAATCCGGATCGCACGCTGAAAGACGGGCGGCCCCTCTCGGACGGCCCCAACATGCTTCGGCTCGAGGACCTTCCCCATCTTCTCCAGGAGATCACCGCCATTCGCGCGGCCCAGGCGGGACGCACGTGACACACGCCCTCCTCAAACTGGCCGAGCGCGTGCTCAGGCTGGAGGCCGAAGGAATCCTGGGGCTGCTGCCCCGCATCGACGCGCGTTTCCTCAAAGCCGTTGACCTGCTTCATGGGTGCCGGGGGCGGGTGATCGTCACGGGCATGGGAAAGTCCGGACTCGTAGGTCGGAAGATTGCCGCTACCCTCGCGAGCACCGGGACGCCGGCGTATTTCCTCCACCCGGCGGAAGGGGTCCACGGCGACATCGGGATGGTGGCGCGGGGGGACGTCGTGCTCGCGCTGTCCAACTCGGGAGAGACCGATGAGCTGCTTGCGATCCTCCCTCAGCTCAAGCGACTCGGCGTCTCCCTCATCCTCCTCACGGGAACCCCCGGGTCCACGCTGGCCAAACAGTCGGACGTCGTCTTGGACGTGAGCGTGGCGGAGGAGGCATGCCCGATGAACCTCGCCCCGACGGCCAGCACCACCGCGGCTCTCGCGCTGGGAGATGCCCTGGCCATGGTCCTGCTCGAGCTGAGAGGGCTCCGCCCCGAGGACTACGCGGCGCTCCACCCGCGCGGGACGCTCGGCTGGCGGGCCCTCTTCAAAGTCGCCGACCTCATGCACACGGGGGAGGCCATCCCCAGGGTCAACGAGGACGCGCCCATGAGCGAGGTGATCCGGGAGATGACGGAAAAAGGACTGGGGGTCACCACGGTTGTCGATGCCGCCGGCAGGCTCGTCGGCATCTTCACGGACGGCGACCTCCGCCGAGTGCACCTCACAGAAGGCCCGATCGACACCCTCACGGCGCGGGAGTGCATGACCCGCTCGCCGAAGCTCATCGGCCGGGACGAGCTCGCGGCGAAGGGCTTACAGATTATGGAATCGCTGGCCATCACCAGCCTGGTCACCGTGGATGACGCCCAGCGCCCGGTGGGGATCATTCACATGCACGACATCCTTCGGGCCAAGATCGTTTGAAGCCCTCGCCCAGCTTCAAGGCGCGCGCCAAGGCCATTCGCCTTCTGATCCTCGACGTTGACGGTGTCCTGACCGACGGGCGCCTTGTCTATGGCCCCGCGGGAGAGGAGTTGAAGGTCTTCCACGTCCAGGACGGGCTTGCGATCGTGGGAGCGCAGAGCTCAGGGCTCGTGGTGGCCGTGATCTCGGGCCGGGCTTCGCCGGCGGTCTCGCGGCGCATGGCCGACCTTGGGATCCTCGAGGTTCACCAGGGTGCCGACGACAAGCAGGCGATCCTGGAAGCCCTCCTCCGCCGTCAGGGGGTGACCCCCCGGGAAACGGCGTATATGGCGGACGACCTGCCCGATCTCCCCCTGCTCAGGCGAGTCGGCCTGGCCCTGGCGCCGGCGAATGCCGCGGCCGAAGTGAAGCAAGTGGCCCACTGGGTGGGGCGCCGGACGGGAGGAGAGGGAGCCGTGCGCGAAGCCGTGGAGGCCATCCTCAAGGCCCGCGGGGGGTGGCCCCCACCAGAGCCCGCCTGATCCCCCCAGTTCTTTCTTCTTGCCGCGACGATAGGTGACATGGTATTAGAATTGCATACCCTATGAAGTCAACTCCTCAACGAATCTCCGGGCTCGTGCTGGCAGGGGTAGCCCTGTTTGCCCTGATCGTCGTCGGCGTCCTTGTCGTCAAGGCGCGGCTCGCCCCCAAGCCCGAGGACCTCCTCCCCACCAAGGCCGATTACCGCATCAAGGAAGTCCGTCTCCAGGAGATGGGAAGCGGCAACGCCCACTGGAGACTCGTCGCCGATCAGGCCGAAGTCTTTGAACGCGAGGGGAAGACCCTTCTGCGGAGAGTGAAGATTACCATCGAGGAGCCCGACCGCACCTGGACTGTCACCGGCGACGAGGGCGACCTCACGGATGCCACCAAGGACGTGGAGATCCGGAAAAACGTCGTGCTGGTCGGCAGCGACGGCCTTCGGCTCGAGACGGAGACCCTCCGCTGGCAGGCGAAGGAGCGGCGGGTTTGGACCACCGACCCGGTGACGATCTTCCGCGGCGGAGCCATCGTCAAGGGGCGGGGGCTTGACGCCTGGATGGCCGACGAACGGACTCAGGTGAAAGGGCGCCTCCGGGCCACCTTCTCCGACCACCTGGGCGCCCCGCTGGCGCACGGGGCGGGCAAGTGAGGTGGACGGCCCTCCTCCCCGTGATCGCGCTCCTGGGGGCGCTGGCGGGCCCGGCAGTCCTACTTTCCCCGCATGCTGCCCTGGCCCAACCTGCCAAGCCCAAGAAGCCCGCCGTCAGGTCCGACGCCCCGTCCCCCAAGCCGGAAGAGGACGAGAAGAACCAACCCGTGACCGTGGACGCGGACCAGATGGAGAGCATGCAGAAGGAGGGGCTGGTCATCTTTACGGGTAACGTGGTGGCCCGCCAGAACCACTCGGTCCAGTACGCCGACCGGACGGAGGTGTACCTGGACGCCAAAGGCGAGAAAGTCGTCCGCACCGTGTCCCTCGGCAACGTCAGGATCATCACCAAGGACTGTCGCGTGGGCACCGCCAGGCGCGCGGAATACTACGACGCCGAGCAGCGGGTGGTGCTCATCGGAAACGCCCGCGTCTGGCAAGAGGACAACGTGGTAACAGGGGATCGCATCACCATCTTCCTGGCGGAGGACCGGAGCGTGGTCGAGAGCGGCGGACAGGGGCGGGTGAAAGCGATCTTCTACCCGAAGTCTCAGAACGGACAGAAGAGCGACCGGCCGGCCGTGTCCGGTCCCTTCCAGTGCCGGTGATGGCCTGATGGAAGGACTGATCGCCCAGGGGCTCCTCAAGCGCTTCGGCCAGCGCCGGGTCGTGGACAACGTCAGCTTCGACATCCAGCGGGGAGAGGTCGTGGGGCTCCTGGGCCCCAACGGGGCGGGGAAAACCACTTCGTTCTACATGATGGTCGGGCTCCTCAAGCCTGATGGGGGGCGCATCTTCCTGGAAGGGGAGGAGATCAGCGACTTGCCAATGTACAAACGCTGCCGACTGGGGATGGGGTACCTTCCCCAGGAATCGTCCGTCTTCCGGAAATTGACGGTGGAGGAGAACCTCCTGGCGATCCTGGAAACCCTGGACCTTTCGCACGGCCAGCGGATCGAGCGGCTCCATGAGCTCCTCGATGAGCTGGACCTCACGCCGCTGGCCCGACACAAGGCCTTTAGCCTGTCGGGAGGGGAGCGGCGGCGGCTGGAAATCACCCGCGCCCTGATCACGGCGCCGCGGTACCTGCTCCTGGACGAGCCGTTCACCGGAATCGATCCGATTGCAATCGGCGATATCCAAGAAATTGTCGCTCGGCTCAGGGAGCGCGGGATCGGCATCCTGATCACCGACCACAACGTGAGAGAAACGCTCGCCATCACCGATCGAGCCTACGTCCTTTACGACGGCAAAATCCTCGTCTCGGGCACCGCCATGGAGCTGGCTCAGAACCCCATCGCCCGCGAGATCTACCTGGGCGAGAAGTTCTCCCTGTAGGGTCCCGCCCCGAGGGCATTCCCAATGGCAACGGAGGTGCGCCTCTCCCTTCGGCAGACCCAGCGGATGGTCATGACCCCGCTCCTGCAGCAGGCCATCCAGCTCCTCCAGCTGTCCACCCTCGAGCTGCAGGAGCTGGTCGAGAAGGAGCTGCTCGAGAACCCGCTTCTGGAGGAATTGCCCCCCGACGGCGCGGAGGGCGGCGAGCGAACCGCCGAGAGCCCGAGCGCCGCTCCCGAGGTCGCTTCTTCCGAGGAGGAGCCTACGCCGCCCGCAGCCCCCGATTCAGTCCAGGCGGACGCGCTCCCCTTCGACCTCACCGCCGCGATCTTCGACTATCCAGAGGAGCCCACCCTGGTGCAGCAGGAGGATCGCGAGGAGCCACCCTTCGAGAACTTCGCACGAAGCGCCAACACCCTCGCCGAGCACCTGGAGGAACAGCTCCGGATGGCCGCCGATGACCCGCACGTCCGGACTGTCGGCGAGGCCATCATCGGCAACATCGACGAGAACGGCTACCTTCGCTGCGAGCTCGACGAAATCGCCCAGAACACGGCGGCGAGCCTCGCGGACGTGGAAAAGGTGCTCGCCCTGATCCAGTCGTTCGATCCGCGGGGGATCGCCGCTCGAAATCCCCAAGAGTGCCTGCTGATCCAGCTCCGGGCGGACCCCTTGCCCGATCCCGTGGCGGTGGAGATCGTCGAACAGCATTTCGAGGCCCTGGAGCGCCTCCGTTACGCGGACATCGCCAAGACGCTGAAGCTCTCCCTCGAGCGGATCATGGAGGCGGTGGAGGAGATCCAGGCCCTGGAACCGAAGCCGGGCAGAAGGTTCGGCGCCGCGGACACCCGCTACATTACCCCCGACGTGTTCGTCTACAAGATGGGAGACGATTACACGATCGTGCTGAACGAGGACGGCATCCCCCGGCTCAGGGTGAACTCCCTTTACCGGAGTCTCCTGCGCGGTTCCGGGCAGGAAGCCAAGCAGTACGTGGAGCAGAAGCTCCGGTCCGCGATCTGGCTCATCAAGAGCGTCCACCAGCGCCAGCGGACCCTCTATCGTGTCACCGAGAGCATCGTGAAATTCCAGCGGGAGTTCCTCGGCAAGGGGCTCTCCTTCCTCCGGCCGCTCTCCCTGAGGGACGTGGGGGAGGACGTCAGCATGCACGAGTCCACGATCAGCCGCGTGACCACCAACAAGTACGTGCAGACCCCCCAGGGGCTCTTCGAGCTCAAGTACTTCTTCCACAGCGGCATCGCCACCGGCGACGGGGATAAGGTCTCCTCCCTGTCGGTCAAGAAGATGATCAGCGATCTCCTCGAGGGGGAAGAGGCAGGCAAGCCGCTCTCCGACCAGGAAATCGCCCAGATTCTCAAGGGGCGTGGCCTCATTATCGCCCGGCGCACCGTGGCCAAGTATCGAGAGGAGCTCGGGCTATTGGCCTCTCACCGGCGCCGGCTCGCCCCCAAAAAGCGATAGCAGAGCGCCATGCGGTTCATCATCAGCGGCCAAAACGTCGCGATCACCCCGGCCTTTCGCGCGATGATCGAGCGCAAGGTGGGAAAACTCTCGCGGATCCTCCCCAAGATCATCGAGGCCAAGATCATGCTCTCAGCGGAGAAGTACCGGCGGACCGCGGAGCTGACCCTCCTCGCGAAAAGAAAGATTTTCCGCAGCGAGGAGACGGCCGGCAACCTGGCGGCCGCCGTGGACCTCGCCGTGGACACCTTGACCCGGCAGGTGAGACAGGTGAAAGACCGGATCCGTGAGCGCAAGCCGCGGGTCTCGCCACGGCGCACGGGCCCCCGGCCGGAGGCCGCGGAGCGCGGGGCTCCGCGCGCCGGGGAGCCGGCCTCCGCCCCCCTGGTCGTGTCCCGGCGGCTGGCGCCCAAGCCGATGTCGGTCGAAGAGGCGGTGATGCAACTCGGGCTCC
>CAYRZF010000108.1:0-6115 GCA_964428805.1 uncultured bacterium
GCCGTCAAGTTCCTCGTGGGATTCGGCGAGCCGTTGATCGGGCGCCTCCTGACCTATGACGCCCTCGGGATGACCTTCCGGGAAGTGAAACTCAGGAGAGATCCCAACTGCCCGCTCTGCGGCAAGAACCCCACGATCAAGGACCTCTCGATCCACATGGAAGGCGCGGCCCAGGTCTGCGCCGTCGGCGAAAACGGCCAGAGCGCCTCCGCGGCCGGCACTGTTCCCGCGGCCAAATCGGGCGGCTAGAATCTTTCAGCGACGATGTCCAGGAGCCTCGGCGGGAGCCTCCCCCCTGACCTCCTGACCCGCCTCTCGCAGTCGGATCTGCCGTCCCACCTCGGTAAGACGCTCCCGCTGATCACCCTCGACGCCGAGGGGCGACCCCACCCCATGCTGGTGTCTTATCTTGAAGTCAGGGCCGCAGATCCAAGGACGATCGGAATCGTGATCAACGCCAAGAGCCGAAGCTCGGAGAACCTCCGAGAGCGGCACTTCGCCACGCTCCTCCTGGTCGAGCCAGAACAGACGATCTACGTGAAGGCGCGCGCCCAGGGCGGCCCCCATCCCGTCGAGGATCTCCCGGACTTCGCGCTGTTCGTGCTTACGGTGGAAGACGTTCTCGAGGATGCTCCGGGAGAGTGGGAGCGTGGTATCAGGATCGCCGGGGGCCTCCGCTACACGCCGCTGCCGTCGCTGGACGAACCGTGGATCCAGGCCACACTGCAGGCACTGGCCCTCGCTCCGCGACAGCCCTAGGCGGGGGCGAGATGCGTCACGGAATCGGACGAGGCCGGGCTGGCGACTCCGACTCCGGACGAGCGATCGGCTCCCCATAGAGCCCCACGGTCACCGACACACTCGTCTCCTGCCCCTCGCGGACGATCGTCAGCTTCACGACCTTTCCCACGGGGGCGGCGGCAATGATCCGCTGGAGATCCCGCGACCCATCGACCCGGGCGCCGTCCACCGCCAGCACGACGTCGTTTGGCTTCACACCTGCCTGGTCGGCGGGCTCGCCCGGCATGACCCTGCGGATCAACACGCCGCGAGGCTCCTTCAGCCCCAGCCTGGCGAGATCGTCGTCGGAGACCTCATCGATCCCGACGCCGAGCCATCCCCACTCGACCTTCCCCTTTTCGATGAGTTGGGGGAGGAGGGACTTCACGAGATTCACGGGGATTGCGAAGCCGATGGAGCCGTTTCGCGCCGCCATGCTGTTCACCCCGACCACCTCGCCGGCCATGTTGACGAGAGGGCCACCCGAGTTTCCGGGATTCACCGAGGCGTCGGTCTGGATCCAGTCGAAGCCCGGGGCGGCGACCTGAAGGGGCGCGCCCTTCCGGCTGACGATCCCGAGGGAGACGGTCTGTTCCAGGCCGAACGGGTGGCCGAGCGCCAGGACAAACTCTCCCACCCTGAGGCGATTGGAGTCGCCGAGAGGGAGGACCGGAAGCCCCTGCACACCCTCGATCTTCACAAGGGCTAGGTCCACGCGGCTGTCCTTGCCGATCAGCCTCCCCTCCACTCGCCGCCCGTCCTGAAGGCGGAGCTGGATCCGCGCGGCATCGGCGACGACGTGAGCGTTGGTCACCAGCAACCCGTCCTCCCGGATCAGAAACCCCGAACCCGACGCGGCCCGGGGCTCATCGGGAGGGGTCGGTTCAGCGCCCTCGCCAGCAGGCGGCTGCGCGCGTCGCACCCGCACCTGGACAAGCCCGGGCTTCACGCGCTCGGCCAACTGGCCCAGGTGCTCGTTGAGCCGCGCGATCTCGGCGGGAACAGCCCCCGGCGTTCCTTCCTGCCAGAGCCCACCGCCAGCCGGTGCCCTGCTGGCGCATCCGGCCAGCCACACGATCGAAATGGTCAAGAGCAAGATTCCCTGCCGGCGATCCACGCGCATCTGGCACTCCTCCTCGGCCATGGCCCGTTTCACTTTATCTCGATACTTCCCGGACAAGGTGCCCCAGTTCGGGAATGATGAGCTTCTCGAGCGCGAGGCGGCAGGCGTTGGGAGATCCGGGGAGGGAGAAAATGACCCGACCCCTACGGACGCCGGCCTGGGCGCGGGAGAGCATGGCCGCCGGTCCGATCTCCTCGTAGGAGAGCACGCGGAAGAGTTCGCCAAATCCGGCGAGGCGCTTTTCCAGCATGCCCTCCACCGCCTCGAAAGTCGAATCGCGTGAGGTGATCCCGGTTCCGCCGGTCAGGACGAGCGCCTGGACATGGGAATCCTCACACCCCTGACGGATCACGTCCTGAACCTGCGCGGGTTCATCCTTCACGACCGCCGACCTGACGATCTCATGGCCGGCTTTCACCAGGAGGTCGCGGATAAGTTGGCCGCTTGTGTCGGTCTCCGGGGTCTTCGAGTCCGAGATGGTCAGGACGAGGCAGCGAACGCTCTTCGGCGCCTGGGCCTTGTGCTCCCGGGCGACAGCGTCGGCGTCGGTCACAGGCGAGCCTCTCGGCGATTATAGCATTCGCCCCGAGACGGCTCAATTCAGGGCCGAGAAGCTGCGTCTCTCCGAAGGAGCGGATGCCCTCGTGCGAGGGACGTTCTTGCGCCGATACGTCGTCTGACGTATTCTCGGTGGGCGCCCGGAAGGGCCGAAAGGGTGCCGTGAGAGGGAGCCTCATGCCAGACTCGACGGCTGTGGTCACGCCAGAGCGCCTGTCGGCCCAGGCGCTCTCGCTGGCACCCACCGGGCGGTTCCGGTTCCGCGGGGGAGGGATCTACCTTTACCTCCTTCCGTCGCTCGCTTTTCTCGCCATCTTCACGTATTACCCCATAGCCTTTTCGACCTACCTGAGCTTGTTCCGCTGGAACGTGCTGAACCCCGACAAGGTGTTCGTTGGTCTCGCAAATTATCTAACCCTCTGGCACGAGCCCTTGTTCTGGCTGGTCCTGCGCAACAATCTCTTCTATGCGCTGGGCACCATCCCCACAACCATGGCCCTCGCGCTATTCCTGGCTGTCCTGGTCAACCAGAAACTGGGCGCGGCCCGGAGCATTTACCGCGTGGCGCTCTTCTATCCCACCATGATCCCGATGGTGGCCGCGGCCATGCTGTGGGTTTGGATCTTCAATCCGGGGATCGGCCTCTTCAACTACTATGCGGGCTTCCTGGGGATGCCCCGCATCGAATGGCTCTACGACCGGCACTGGGCCCTGCCCGCCATCATCATCATGAGCATCTGGAAAAACTTCGGCTACTTCATGCTGATCTACCTGGCGGCGCTTCAGGGCATCCCGGCGGAACTCTACGAAGCCGCCAGCCTCGAGGGGGCCGGGGCCTGGTCGCGGTTTCGAGAAATCACGTTCCCCCTTCTTGCGCCCACGAGCTTGTTCGTGTTCGTCGTGGCGATCATCTCCTCGTTCCAGGTCTTCGATCAGGTTTTCGTCATGACCCAGGGGGGGCCGGCGGATCAGACCAACGTCCTTGTCTTCTACATCTACCAGAACGCGTTTCGCTTCTGGGACATCGGAATGGGAGCCACGCTGACCACCATTTTCATCTGCCTCCTGCTCGTCCTCATCGCGGTCGTCTTCCGATACGTGGGGCGCCGTGTGTACTACGAAGCCGAGTGAGCCTATGAGGCGGCGCCTCAATCTCCTTGCCACCCACCTGGCCGTCGGCTTCTTCTCCCTCATCACGGTCACCCCGTATCTGTGGCTTCTCTCCACGTCTCTGAAATTCAAAACGGAGGTCTTCACCCCCACGCCCCAGTGGCTCCCGTGGCCGATCAACTTCGGGAACTATGCGGAGGTCTTCGACCGCGCCCCCTTCGGCACGTTCCTCATCAACACCGTCATCGTGGTGACCGGAATCCTGGCCGTGCAGTTGGTGACCGTCACCCTGGCGGCTTACGTCTTCGCCCGCCGGCAGTTCCGGGGCGCGAATATCCTCTTCCTGCTGTTCCTGGCCCAGATGATGATTCCCATCCACGCGACCTTCCTCCCCAACTTCCTCACGCTCCGCAACGTGGATTTGCTCAACACGCGCGTCGCCATGATGCTGCCGTTTTTCGCCAGCGGCTACGGCACCTTCCTCCTCCGGCAGGCCTTCAAGCAGGTCCCGCGAGAGTTGGAAGACGCGGCGATCATTGACGGCTGCGGCGGTCTGCGATTCCTCTGGCACGTGTTGATTCCCCTCGCCCGACCCACGTTGGTGGCGTTCGGCCTGATCAGCCTGGTCAGCCACTGGAACGACTACCTGTGGCCGCTGATCGTGACCGACACCCCGGACGTCCGAACGCTGACCATCGGCCTCGGGATGTTTGTCCAGCAGGAGAGCGGCGCCGATTGGACCCTCCTCATGGCGGCCACGGTCTTCGTCACCGCCCCACTGCTGGCCATCTTCCTCGTGTTTCAGCGGAAGTTCATCGAGAGCTTCATGTTCTCCGGTCTCAAGGGCTAATCACACAAAAGGAGGCACGTCATGCGACAGCGATGGGGAGTGCTGCTGATGGCACTTGCGGTTTTTCTGGCCGGGGCGCCGCCCGACGCGCAGGCGCAGGCCCCGAGCAAGCTGATCCGGCTCACCTTCTACTATCCGGTCGGCGTGGCCGGGCCGCTGGCCAAGGTCATCGGGGAGATGACCGACAAGTTCAATAAGGAGAATCCCGGGGTCGAGGTCGTCCCCGTGTACTCCGGCGACTATGATCCCACGCTGCAAAAAGTCCAGACGGCGGTCATGGCCGGCAACCCGCCCGACATTTTCATCGTGGAGATTTCGGAGCTGCCGACGCTCCTGGCCATGAACGCGATCATCCCGCTGGACGACTACGTCAAGAAGGCCGAGAGGGGCAAGTACTGGGAAGACTTTTTCCCGGCCTTCCGCGAAAACAGCCTGCTCCGGGGCCGGATCTGGTGGATCCCCTTCCAGCGGAGCACGCCCGTTTTCTACTGGAACAAGGAGTTGTTCAAGAAGGCCGGCCTGGATCCCGAGAAGCCCCCGCAGACCTGGGCCGAGTTGAAGGAGATGGCGAAGCGGCTGACCATCCGGGAAGGCAACGAGGTCAAGCAGTGGGGCGTAACCATCTCGGGTGGCTGGAACGACTGGCTCTTCGAGGCCTTCGTCCGGCAGAACGGCAGCTGGCTGATCAACCCGGACGGCACCAAGGTCAATTTCGACTCCAAGGAGGCGGTGGAGGCCCTGGAGTTCTGGGTGGACCTCATGCACAAGGAAAAGGTGGGGCCCCCTCATTCCACCTGGGGCTCCACGCCGCCTGACTTCGTCGCGCAGCGGACGGCGATGCTCTATCACTCCACCGGGATCCTGACCTTCCTCCGGAACTCGGCCAAGTTCGATTTCGGCGTGGCGTTCATGCCCAAGAACAAGACCTTCGGCGCCGAAGTGGGCGGAGGCAACCTGGCCATTTCACGCAAGATCCCGAAGGACCGGCAGGATGCGGCCTGGAAGTTCATCGAATGGATGACCTCCAGCGAAAACGCTGCCCAGTGGAGCATGGCCTCCGGCTACGTGGCGACCCGAGTGTCTGCCTACAACGTCCCGACCTTGAAGGAGTTCCTCGCCAAGGATGCCAGGTACCTGGTGGCCCGGGATCAGCTGCAATACGCCTCCGGGAAGATGATGGCACCCAACTTCCAGAAGATCCGGGAGATCTTGAAGAGGCAGCTGGACGACGCCGTGGACGGGAAGGTGACCCCGAAGGAGGCCATGGCCACGGTTCAGAAACAGGTGGAAGCTGTGATCAAACGCTAGCGACCACCGCTATCCTCACGCGAGAACGGCCGGCGGGATCCTCTCCGCCGGCCGTTTGGGTTTCTGGCTCCCCGGGCAGGACTCGAACCTGCAACCTTGTGGTTACGAGTGCCCCAGCATTTCTACTGGGCTCGGACTATCTCTTCACCCACCTTGATCTTCGCATCAAGGGAGGGTGTCGGGCGCTTATGAGGCCTTATCGGGATGGGCTCCTCAGCCTCTAGTCTCTGCACGTTCCTGCCTACGCCTTCGCCCTTCGGCAGGCTTCGCTCAGGGTTACCGTTCCGAATCGCGATGGGTTCGGGGCAGGCTTCCCTGAATTCACCCGATGTTACAACCACAGTTTCCTGTGGAAGCTGCCGTCCAGCGTGAACTTCTCGATGGCA
>CAYRZF010000109.1:0-6077 GCA_964428805.1 uncultured bacterium
AATCCCCTCACCTTCATCCTCTCCCCCCGAGGGGGAGAGGGCAGGGTGAGGGGGGAGAGGAGAAGAGGTGAGGGGCATCGAGCGGGTTCGCGCGGGTACCCACGCTGAGGGCCAGCCCGTCCTCTGCGGGATCGATGGCGAGGACCACGCTGGCGGCGCGCCGGAGCGCCCGGGCGAACCGCGGCTCACGGTAATCCTGGGGGAGATAGGGATAGACGACGAGCACCGGCACACCCTTCCCTGCCAGGCGCTCCAGACCCTGCACAACCTCCTCGAAGAGGGCGGCCGCCTCCGGGGGCGACACCTCGTGATCGTGGAAGGTGGCCCCGAGCCCAACCGCCACCACGCCGTCGGCGGGCAGCTCGTTCACAGCCTGGGGAAGCCGGCCGACCACCAGCGCGTGCAATTGGTGACAGGTGAAGGCCCGGGAGACGTACACGCGCGCGAGCAGTTCTTTCGGGTTGCGCCCCGCCCGTTTGGCGAGCCGCGCGACGGCGTAGGGATCGAAGGCGTTGATTCCGTCCACCCAGCAGAGCCGGTCCCCGGCCATGAGCGAGCGGACCGCGATGGTCAGCCCCAGCCGCATGACGAACGGCACCCCTTGAAGCAGGATCAGTCCGGTCATTTAAAACCCCCGAACCAGGCCGACGACCTTGCCCAGGATCTTGAAATCCTTCTGCCCCTGACGCACCAGGATCGGGGACATGGTGGGATGTTCCGGCTTGAGCACGACGGCCTCGCCCTGTCGCCCGAACCGCTTCACCGTGGCCTCGTTATCCAGGAGCGCCACCACGATGTCACCGGGCTCGGCGCCCTCCTGCCGCCGCACCAGCACGAGGTCCCCCTCCACGATGTGGGCGTTGACCATGCTGTCGCCGCGCACCCGGAGCGCGAAGATCTCCTCGCCCTTGCCCGCGAGCCACTCCACCCCGATGGGCAGGCTCCCTTCCCGGTTTTCCTCGGCCAGAAGCGGCGCCCCCGCGGCGATCCGACCGAGCACCGGCACCTCGCGAATCGCCGGGCCGCGGTCCGCCAGGGTGAGGACGCGGGATGTCCGCCCCGCGGTCACGCGCCGCCGCAGCGCGCCCTTCTTTTCCAGAGCCCGGAGATGGTCAAACGCCGCACGCGGCGTGACGCGGAAGTGCCCCCCGATCTCGCGCACCGTGGGCGGCACGCTGTGTCGCTGCGTGAAGCTGCGGATGAAGGCCAGAATCTCGCGTTGCCGCCGCGTCAGTTCGCGCATGTCCTCACCCCCGGCAGATCAGCGTCCTCTACATGAGGTTAGTCAACATGTGTTGAGCTTGTCAAGCAAAAAAAATTAGCCCGGCTCCCACGGCTCACACACCGGGCACGTCATGAAGCCCTGCTCCTTGGCCTCCGACACCCGCTTGTAGTACACCCGCTCCAGCTCTGGAATACGAGCCGCCCACCCGCACGTCCGCGCGTGGAAGATCCGGGAGCCACGCTGAGCCAGGTACGGTTCCCCTGGCGGGGTCTCATTCCCTGCCCCGTAGGGATTGAGCACGGAATCGGGGAGGGGCTCGGTGGCTGGAGGCGGCGGGGCCGCCGCTGTGTCGGCCGTGGCCGGTTCGGGAGTCGGCGCAATCGGATCGGGGTCGTTGATGTGGAGGTTCGTCTCCAGGGTCGAGCGAAACTCCTCGGTGGCCCGCCGGAACTCACGCATGGCGCGGCCCAGCGCGCGGCCCAATTCCGGGAGCCGTGTCGGCCCGAAGACCAGCAGCGCAATCACGAGGATGAGGACCAGTTCCTGGAGGCCGATGTCAAACACGCGCGCGCCCCATCACGATCCGATCATACCACCGCTCTCGATCTCGGCGGCGAGCAGGCTTTCCCTAGCGGGTAGCACTCTCCGCCGTCGTCGGGTCGATCACGGACTTGATCTCCGCAATGCGGTTTACGGGAAACCCGCCTTGCCGGGCGTGCTCCCTGATCATCTCCGCGCTGGGCGCGATATACACGCAGTACACCTTGTCCCCCGTGACGTAACTCTGGACCCATTGAATCTGCGGGCCCAGCTTGTTGAGCACGCTACACGACTTCTGCGAGAGGGCCTGCAGCTCCCGGGAAGACAGCTTCCCTGCCCCCGGGACGTCGCGCTCAATCAGGTACTTTGGCATCGCCGCCCCCCTTTGAAGATCTTTGCCGCCATCCAATCGCTCACCCGCTCTCGCCCGGACCGCACGTCGCACGGTAAACGGTGCCCGTACTTCCCGATGAATCGGTTGAGCACCGACTGGCGAAGAGTGAGATCCCGGCGCTCGCGGTCGGGACGCTCGGTGAAGTCTCGCGCACGCGTGCCGCCGCCCCGGTGGTCGAACGGCGCGTACACGACGAGGCACCTGTAGCCGGCTTCCCGGACGGCGAAGGATAAATCGCGGTCATACCCGTGAAAGAACCCGTAGCCTTCGTCGAGACCCCCGACCGATTCCAGCAGCTCCCGGGACAGGCACATACACACCCCGTCGATGACCACGACCTCCTCCCAAGGAGGCCGGACTGTTGGCCCGTCGGCAAGGCTGTGGACGATCGTGCGCCCGACGTAACGCCCGTCCTTCCGAAGCCGCTTGACGCCGTAGAGGCCGCTGAGCCCCACGCCGGGCTCACGCAGGGCGGCGAGCAGGCGTGAGAGCCAGTCCGGCTCCCGCATCTCCGTGTCGTTGTGGAGGAGGCAGATGAACTCGGTCTCCGCGTGGCGCCACGCGCGGTTGAGCGAGGCGATCACCGACTCGTTCGTCCCGTAGGGAACGAACCGCAGCGGAAACGGGTACTCGAACCGCTCGAAGAATTCCCGCGTGCCGTCCGTCGAACCGTTGTCGATGACGACCAAGCGGAACGGCTCCGTTGTGGCGCGGAGGCTTTCCATGCATGCGCGCGTGAGGGACAGCTGGTTGAACACGCACATGACGACCGTGACCCGCTCGCTCATGAACGAACGACTGATATTGGGTTCGGTGATTCAAAAGGACTGGGTGTCTGGAGATCCGCCGATCAGAGAAGGTCCAATGACTGGATGAACTTGGCAAAAAGACGAACGCCGAGTATGGCAAGCGAGTAGAACGGCTTGAACAGCTTGCTCCCCTTCTTTTTCTTTAACCGAGTCTCTAGCCTCGGCAGCCAACCGAACCGCAATCCGCGCCTGAAGGCTATGAGGAAGGTCAGGGCAGTGAGGCTCAAGAGGTTGAAAAGGGAGACCGCCCGGACTGCTTCCTGAGGATCAGCGAAGAGGGGAGGAGGTGGATCCGGGACGTACAGGGCACCCATGATGAGCATCCCCCCGGCCCACCTGACCCATTCTGGATCCATGGAGAAGAGGATCACGCCATAGATGCAGAAGAGAAGCGCACCGATCGCCACGCCTTTTTTCGTGAAGATCCTATCTTCTGAGTGATTTCCCACTCCCGCTGTCCCCTTCCCCTCTAATCTACCCCATCTCCACGACTCGCGCCCATCTTCACGATGTCCCGCCTCGTGGAGGGTGCTCGTTGTCGCCTCCGAAAATTCTTGACATCTCACAACATATTGGGTTGCAATCTATCTGGGAGCGCAATACCTAGTGTTAGAAACGCGCTTGGACGAGAATACCAAAACTGAAACCTCGGCGAGCCGGCTCCAGCAGGCTCAGCGGGCGCTTGCCGCCGCCGAGTGGGAAGAGAGGAAAGAGCGGCAGCAGTTCAACGCCTTAGAAACCCAGGAGCAGCAACTTTGCTTCGAGCTCAAGCTGGCTAGAACCACGGAGAACCCTCCCGCGGCCCTTCCCGCCGTCCAGGCCGCGCAAAGGCAGGTGGACAGCCTCTCACGGAAGAGGGAGCAGTTCGCCCGCCAGAAGGCCTACCAGGGCGAGCTGGTGCGAACGGCCCGGCAACGTCTCGACGCGGCTCGAAGGACCTACGACGACCTCCAGCGCCGCGCCCTCGAGCTGCAGAATATTATCCGACGAGAAGAACGAACCGTGGCCCAGTGGCAACAGCAGATCAAGGATACGGAGCAGCAGCTGGCCCGCTGGGAGCGGATGCTCGCTGAAGGACAGGCCCGGCTCGAACAAGGCCGGTGGGAATACGCCGAGCTAGCAGGTCTCCACTGGAAGAGTTCGTAACCCTCACGGTTTGGGGCTGAGCCGGGCCAATTCGGTGGTCACGCATTGCCTCACCCACTCGCCTCTCTTGGCGTCCGGGATCACATGCTGTGGACTCTCCGGCGAGTACCGCGCCAGCGCCTCCCAGCAGCGCGCCCGCACCTGGGCAACCTGCAGGTCGGCCTGGAGCAGCCGGAGCGTCCGCCGGTGCTGGTAATCCCACCGGAGGGCGAGGACCGCCACCGCCACCGAGACTCCCACGACGATGCTGACGAGTAGGACTAGTGCCGCCGCCCGCCACCGCCGCACCCGTAGCTCGGCGGCCGCGACGAGCCCGGAGAGCTTGATCTCGATCGGTCCCTCGGGATAACGAACAATTTCGACGCCGGGGACGCGCACCGCCAAATTGCCGTCCATCATTTCACTTCACCCTGGGCTGGCGACAGCACGCCTTGCCGCTGGCGGACTATCACAAACGAACGGTAGCAGAGATCATTGTCGATGCTCGACGGGCCGCGGCGGGCCGCCCGGCGTCGCTCCGGCCCGTACGCTTGGACGCGCTGCCGGCGCTCTCCCCGGCGTCGGTCCAATATGACCTCCACCTTCTCGTCCCCAGCGAAATTTTGCTTCAGATACCGCCAAAGGTCGGGCTGGTTTCGCGCCACGATGAGCAGGTACCGGACCATATCCGCCCTTCCATGCCTTCACCGGCCGGAACCCCGGGGCAGGTCGAAGCCCTGATATGAGGGGAACGAGAACCTGCGGGGAGAGAAATCAAATCCGGGGTTCCTTCTGGAGAAGATCCGGGAATCTTCCGCTATGTCGGAAGACTCCCCTTCGGGGGCACCCCACCGTCAGCAACCCACGAGGGGCCCCGGCAATTGGTGTTTCTCGAGGGAAGACTACGCTAAGGCAGGAGAGTCCTTCACGTCAAGCCTTTTTAATTACTCTAGAGGCCGAACAGTTTCCTCACGGCGCGCACTCCCTGGTTGACCGCTCGTTCGGCGTGTTCAAGCGGAGAGGAAGAACCGGCACGCAGTCGCATCCTGACCTCGGCGGTCTGTCCCGAGAACACCTGAACTTGGCGGACCTCTGCGCTGAACCGAGGGTGGCTCACGCGCACCCGATACGTGCCTTCCTTTAAGGGATGGCGCGCTCGCCCGCCGGAGTTCGGTGTCAAGGTCGTGACGAGTGCGTTCTGAGACGTCAGAATCTCGATGGTGGCGCCGGACACCGCCTTGTCCGACTTGGCCTCCTGAACAACCGCCACGACCTCCCCCATCCCGGGCGCGGGCTTGAAGAATTGCGTGACAGAGAACAGGGCCCCGGCGATCGAGACGAGCCCGGCCAAGAGACCGATGATCGCCTGAAACCGGGAGAGCGACGTATGCAGCGCGCTCCATGTTTTGGCGAGATTGGCGAGAAAAGGCCAGCCGTGCTCGGCCGGGGTATCCGGAGAGTCTTCAGCCACTCGATCAATTCCTCCTGGTTAGTTACTACCTCCTTTCCTATTATAAGGTGGCATCCGCGGCGTCACCAAATATCGCTGCGCCGCTCCTCGGCCTCGCGAGTGTCAGCCCCTCCCTTTTCCGCCGTCTTTTCCGCGAGTGCCACCCTCTTTCTTTCCAGCATCGCTCTGGCGAGTTCCGGCAGCATAGACCGCCAGATGGCGACCGTCAGGCAGCCGCCCCGTCCGCTTGTCGCCCGTCATGTGCAGCATGCTCTGGAGCAGAGCCGCCACGACCTCCCCACAGCCTTCCCCCTTGGCGAGACCGTTCTTCTGCAGATACTCCAGAAACTCATCAGGCGTAGCCCCCACCTCGGTGAACGCCTTGAAGAGATGCGCCCACGCCTGAAGCTTGAGGGCCGGGGGGTCTGAATCATGCGCCCCATGGAACAGGGTGCAGCTTCGTTTCTTCATGTCGCCTCTTCGCTCAGCATGTCGGGAGCCCCGCAGCGAACCCTGATGGCCCTCTTGGGCCAC
>CAYRZF010000110.1:0-6026 GCA_964428805.1 uncultured bacterium
CCACACAGATGGTGACGTGGAGCTCCTTGGGCTCGTAGCGGGCCATGTGCTGCTCCAACTCTTCTTTGGTGTCCGCCACGATGGCGAAGTCCTTAGCAGGGACCCCGTTTCGCTGCGGGCTGTCCCCATAGCGGCCGAAGGCGATCCCCCACCTGCCCGCCTTGCGAGCCGAAAGGACGATGCCGCGCGTGATACGGGCCGCCAGGTTCTTCTGGAAAATGCCGCGATAGACCACTTCACAGATGAGGTGAGCCATTGAATCCTCCCGAGGCCGATGCCCCCTACTCTAACCCGCTGGTCCGATGGTCTGACCACGATTATATTCCAATAGGACCCCAACCCTGTCAAGCCATAGTTTTTCCTTGTATTCCAGCCGCTTCTAAAGCGTGAAGCCGGCTCTAGCCCGTCCATGGGCGGCCTGCTCGGCGCGCATGGTATCGGGGTTGGTCCCGCGTTGGAGGGCCAGGTGATACGTGAAAAGTTGGAGCGGGACCACGGCAAGGATGGGAGTGAGCAGCTCGGGCAGCGGTGGAAGGGTCACCGTGTGAGCGCAGAGGGCCGAGAGCTCCGCATCCCCCTCCTGCACGACACCGACCACGGGAGCGCCGATCTCTCCCGCAGCCCTGGCAAGCGCGACGCAGCGCTCGTAAGACGGCCCGGGAGGCGCGATCACGAAGACCATGTCGCTCGCCTCCATCGCCGCCCACGGGCCGTGAAGCACCTGTTCACAGTTCATCCCGACGGTCGTCGCGTAGTTCGCCTCGTTCATCTTCAGGGCGGCCTCGTAGGCCGTCGCGGTGTTCGGACCGCCGCCGACAAAGTAGTAGCGCCCACGATCCGAAAAGCGCGCCGCGAGTTCTTCCCAGGACTCCTGTCCGAGGAGCAACGCCATCTGGTCAGGGATGGCCTCGAGGGCCTGCCTCACCGCCTCGTCGCCGCCGACCTCGGCCGCCAGCGCGGCCAGCAGCGACAGGACGGTGGTGTAGCTGATCGTATGAGCGGCTGAGTTTTCCTGCTCCACGGTCGTCAGAACGTAGTCCGCAATCTTCAATCCCTCGCCGCTTCCCCGGCCGGTGATCGCAATCCCGATGCCGCCACCCGCTTTCGCCTTCTGGAGGGCCTCGAGCGAAAAGCGTTTGGTCCCGCGATGGCTCACGACGATCACGCCGGTCTTCGGATCCGGATCCGGCCAGTAGTTCTTGAACTCGAACGAGTGGAAGGCTCGCACGCTGTGGCCTAATCGACCAACCCGCGACAAGAGGAGCTCACCGACCAGACATGCGTGCCAGGAGGTGCCGATCCCCGACAGGAAGACCCGATCCACCGTCTTGAGGTGCTGGGCGGCCACCTTCAGAATCTCCGCGTTCCCGCGGAGTACCAGCCGGATGGCGCCGGGCTGGGCATAAATCGACTCATACATGAAATATGGATGTCCAGGACGGGGCGGCGGCGGGCTCCAGGCCATGAAGAGGCTCCTTATCCTCTATCGTCCGGCCGCCTTGACCATCCGGGCGAAATAGGCGTGGACGGTGGGATCGTCTGTGAGTTCGGGATGGAAGGCGGCGACAAGCACGGAGCCCTGGCGCGCCATCACGCAATCGCCGCCGTGAGAGGCGAGCCGCGTCACCGCCGGGCCAAGCCGGCGGATCCGGGGCGCCCGAATGAACACCATCCTGAGAGGACGAGGCTGACCGTCCAGGGTCGCCTCCCCTTCGGTCTCGAAGGACTCTTTCTGGCGGCCGTAGGCGTTACGCTCGACAGCGACATCGATGAGGCCGAGCGAGAATTGATTCGGATTCAGCACCTCCCGCGCCAGCACGATGAGCCCGGCGCAGGTGCCGAACATCGGCTTGCCAGCGGCATGAAACTTCTCGAGTGCCGGGACGAACTCCCAGGCGTCCATGAGCTTGAGCAGCGTCGTGCTCTCGCCGCCGGGAATGATCAAGCCGTCCACGGCATCCAGGGCGACCGGCTTTCTCACCTCGGCGGATTCCACCTCGATCCGCGCCAGCGCCTGTCTGTGAAGGGCAAAGTCGCCCTGGAGCGCCAACACCCCGATCTTCATGCCTACCAGCCTCGAGTTTGCAGCAGGTCCTTCTCGGCGAGCTTCGACGTCTCGATTCCGGGCATCGCCTCCCCCAACTCCTCGGAAACCTTCGCCAGGACATCCGGGTCCTTGTAGTGGGTCGTCGCCTGCACGGTCGCTCTGGCACGCGAGGCGGGATCCGCAGACTTGAAGATCCCGGACCCGACGAAGACCGCCTCGGCTCCCAGCTGCATCATCAGGGCGGCATCTGCCGGAGTGGCGATCCCGCCCGCGGCGAAGTTCGGCACGGGAAGGCGGCCGTTCTGTGCCACCCAGCGCAGAAGTTCGTATGGAGCCCCCAACTCCTTCGCCTCGGTCATCAGCTCCTCGGGTCCCAGCGTGGTCAGCCGCTTCATGTGGCTCGTGACCTTCCGCATGTGGCGCACCGCCTCGACGATGTTGCCGGAGCCCGCCTCCCCCTTGGTCCGGATCAGCGCGGCCCCTTCGCCGATCCGCCGAAGGGCTTCCCCGAGGTCGCGCGCTCCGCAGACGAACGGGACCTTGAAGGCGAACTTGTCCACGTGGAAGTGTTCGTCCGCCGGTGTCAGCACCTCGGACTCATCGATGTAGTCCACCCCCAGGGCTTGCAGGATCTGCGCCTCGACGAAATGGCCGATCCGGCACTTGGCCATAACCGGGATCGTGACCGCAGCCATGATTTCCTTGATCCTCTTCACGGAAGCCATCCGCGCGACCCCACCCTGGGCCCGGATGTCCGCGGGTACGCGCTCGAGGGCCATCACGGCTACCCCCCCGGCGTCCTCGGCGATCTTCGCCTGTTCGGCCGTGGTCACATCCATGATGACGCCGCCCTTCAGCATCTCCGCCAATCCAACCTTCAAACGAAGCGTTCCGATTTCCATGCTCGCCTCCTTGTCTTCATGTATTCCTTCTCGCCTCCTAGACCAGCGGAACCAAGGACCGCTCGGCCTGGGCTCGCCGCGCCGGGCGGCTCATGGCCTGGCGCACAACCTCCGCCAGACGCTTGACCCCTTCGTCGATCCGCTGGGCAGGGATGGCGGAGAAGCTGAGGCGCAAGGTCCGCTCACCCCCTCCGTCAACGAAGAAAACGGCCCCGGGCGTGAAGGCCACGCCATGGTCAAGGGCGCGAGGGAGCAGAGTGGTCGCGTCCATTCCCTCCGGGAGGCTCACGAGCAACGAAAACCCCCCGTGGGGTTCGGTCCACGTCGTTCCTTTGGGCATTCGACTCTCCAATGCCCGCAGCAGGATCACCCGACGACGACTGTACTCGGCGGCGCAGCGGGCCAGATGACGCTCGAGTCGGCGCCGCTGGCAGAACTGGAAGACCGCGGCTTGGATGAGCGGGCTCGTGTGGATATCGCAGAGCTGCTTGGCAACCTCCAGCCGCTCGAGGATCGTGCGCGGCGCCACGAGCCAACCGAGGCGCAGCCCTGGGAAAAGAATCTTCGAAAAGGTTCCGATGTAGATGACGATCCCCGAGGCATCCGACGCCCTCAAGGGAGCGGGAGGGCGGTCACCGAAATAGAGGCTCCCGTCAAACCCATCTTCCACCACCGGCACCCGATGGCGCCCGGCCAGCGCAAGAAGCCCGTGACGGGCACCGGGGCTCATCGTGTGACCGGTGGGATTGTGCGCGCTGGGCTGGCAGTAGAGGAGCTTGGGAGAGTGACGCCCCAGCGCGCGCTCGAGGAGGTCCAGCCGGAGCCCATCGTCTCCGAGCGGGATCGGCAGGAGCTGGGCCCCAAAGGAGCGGAAGACCTGGATCGCGCGCGGGTAGCTCGGCTCCTCGATGGCGACAAAGTCCCCGGGGTCGAGCAGAACCCGCGCAATCAGGTCGAGGCCCTGCTGGGAGCCATTGACGATGAGGATCTCATCCGGCCGGGCTTCCACTCCGAACCGGAGAAGGTAGCGCGAGACGAACTGCCTGAGCGGCTCATACCCGCCCACCGGATAGTACTGAAGCAACTGCTGACCCTCGGCCCGGATCACCCGATTCAAGACCTGTCGAAAGGCTTCAGTCGGGAAGAGGCCGCTGTCCGGCATCCCGCCGGCGAAGGAAATCAAGCCCGCGCCGGGCCTGGTCCCCCCACCCAACACTTCACGGCGGCGGGCCTCCATCACTGCCAGCTGGGAGCCCTTCGAAAACAGACTTGACCAATCAACTTCGGGCGGTATGTTAGCCCGTGAGACTTCATGTTTTGGTTCAAGGGAGGCGACGAATGTTCCCTGCCCCACGTGCGCTCGCGCCAGCCCTTCCGAGACGAGCTCGTCATAGGCCATGGTCACGGTCGCCCGGTTCACGCCCAACCGCCGGGCCAGGTCGCGGGTGGCCGGGAGTTTCACATCGGAGCCGAGAACCCCCTGCCGGATCAGACGTTCCAGGTGCGACCGGATCTGCCGGGCCAGGGGTACGCGCGAGGAGCGGTCAAGGGGGATTTCCACGGAGCAAGCTCCTTAGAGCCATTTTCAACGATTTTGGCAGTTTGTAAAGAGCCAATTGGATCACTACCCACCCACCCAATCCGCAGGGGGGTGGCGTGGTAGAATCCCCCGGGAGGTCGCTACGATGGCGGGCCTGATCGTCCTCGAAAGCATGTGGAACCCGCGGGGGCGGCTCCTCGACGAGGAACCGTCGGTGCTCCCCTACCTGAAGGCGATCCGCCAGTCCCTGGTCTGGGAGGGCGCGCGCGTCCACTTGGTTTACCGACGCTTCCACACAGCGTACGATCTTGGGTTGCTCCTCCGCGAGGTTCTTCGCAAGCGGAAGTCTTTCCGATACTGCTACATTGCCTCCCACGGACAGCGGCGGAAGCTCCTGGGTCTCGGTGATCAGGCAATCCGCCTGGAAACGCTTATTGATTACTGCCGGCCGAGCCAGAACATCGGCTATGTGTTCGGCGCCTGCGATTTCCTTACCCCGGATACCGCGCTGAACTTCCTGAAGAAGACCGAGGCCCGATTCGTCGCCGGGTATCAGAAGAGCATCCCATGGACCGAGTCCATGTTGGTGGATTGCCTGTTCCTCTCTTACATGCTCGGCGGGACGATGAAGTGGGTGCGGACGAAACATGGCGAGCGGATCCCGCCACTCAAGACCACCAACAACTTCCAGATCACCCACACCGATAACCCGCAGAAAGCGGTGGGCCAGCTCTATCGGGACTTCCCACTCGCCCACGACATCACCTTCAGCCTGTTCACCCTGTCCCGGCAGCGGGGGCGCAAGCCGGAACTGGTGAACTCCTACCAGCTCTACGAGCGCCGTATCAGCCGGGCCCGGCGCCTTGTCCGGGACCTCTAGGCGATGCCCATCGGCGAGGGCCAACCCCTCCTTCGCCTCGACATCCTGTGACGGAGGTACGCGAATGTCGGTCGGAGAGGCTCCCATCAAGCAGGCAATCAAGTGGATCGATGAACAGCTCCGGGACAATCCTGGCGCGGACCGGACCAAACTCGTGGACGATGCCAGCCGGCGGTTCGACCTCACACCCCTCGATGCAGACTTCCTCTGGAGGCACCTGGCCGAACGCCGGAAGGGGAAAGAGCAGTCCTGAAAGAGAGGGCCCGATCAGGCCTTGAAGACGACGACCGTCGCGCCCCAGCCGCCCCGCTCCTGGGGAGCATCGAAGAAGCGCGCCACCAGGGGGTGACCGGCCAGCACCGATTGGACCACGGCGCGCTGGACCCCAGTCCCGCGCCCGTGGATCAGCCTCACCTCCCGAAACCTGCGCGCGTGGGCCGCTCGGAGATATTCCTCCACCACTGCGGGAATGTCTCCGGGCGCGAAGGCGTGGAGGTCCAGCGAGTCCTCAACCGGGAGAACGACCGGCTCGTCCATCACTCTAAAGGCGCGGTCCCGCGAGGAGGTGCTTCTGCCAGTGCTGGAAGCTCAGGAGATCCTCTCCCGAGAACTTGCACTGTCAGAAGGTGGCCGCGCGCTCGAAGAAGGCGACGTCCA
>CAYRZF010000111.1:0-4323 GCA_964428805.1 uncultured bacterium
GACATTCGCCGTCCTTCGCGGGCTCGCCATGATCGGAGGGGTGGCGGCGCTCTCGATCGTGCCGCTCCGGCCCGAGCATCAGGTCCATCTGGCGCCGCTCCTCGGGGCGTTCATCGCGTACAAAGGGGTTCTCTTCGCCCTGCTTTTCCTGCTCCCGGAGCACGCGAGGCGAATCTTCCTCGCCACCCTCGGCGCTGACCTGGCGATCGTCTTCGTCCTGGTCTGGTTCACCGGCGGCGGGGAGAGCCACTTCTACCTTCTCTTCTCGGTCCTGGTGGCGCTGAACGCCTACCACTTCGGCCCGGGGATCGGCGTCGTGGCCGCCACCCTCTCCGCCGGGCTGATGGCCCTCGCCAACATCCTCGTCGCCCCTCCCGCGCCGTGGTCACACATCAGCGCGCGGTCCGCGATCTTCGGGCTCCTGGGGCTGTCGCTCGGCCATATCGCGAACCGCGAGCGGACGGCCCACGCCGAGGCCGAGCGGTTCAATGCCGAATTGCGGACGGCGCTGGCGAGCCTGGAGGAGGCGAAGGAGCGGGCCGTTCGCGCCGAGCGCCTGGCGGCGGCGGGGCGGATCTCGGCCAGGATGGCGCACGAAGTGCGCAGCCCCATCACCGCGATCGGCCTCAACGTGGAGATGCTGGAAGAGATCGTCCGCGGTTGCCCGGGTCCCATGATGGGGGACGCGGGCGACCTCCTGCGCGGAATCCGGGCCGAGGTGGGAAGGCTGGCGGGACTGACCGACGAGTATCTGACCTTTGCCCGGTTGCCGCGGGTCCGACCCGAGGAGGACTCGGTCAACGAGATGCTGGAAGAGCTTGTGGCCTTTGTCAGGCCCGAGGCCGAGCGGCGGGGCGTGGCACTGGAGGAGGAGGTTGACCCGCTCATCCCCCTCTTCTCCTTCGACCGGGACCTGCTCCGGAGGGCGGTGCTGAACCTTGTCAAGAATGGAATGGACGCGACGCCGCGGGGCGGTTGGGTCTTGGTCGCTACGCGGCTCGACGGCGGCTGGGCGGAGGTCATGGTGGCTGATGCCGGGAGTGGGATCGACGAGCGTCACGCCCCGCAGCTCTTCGAGCCGTTCTTCACTACGAAGCCGCGCGGGACCGGGCTGGGGCTTGCCATCGCGCGCCAGATCGCTGAGGAGCACGGCGGGACGCTGACGTGGGGGAACGCTCCTGACGGCGGGGCCCGATTCACACTTCGTCTTCCTTTAAAAGGAGCCGGACATGACTGAGCCGACCGTCCTCGTGGCCGACGACGAGCTCGGCCTCAGAGAGAGCGTCGAGCGCACGCTGCGCCGCGAAGGTTTTCGCGTGGTCCAGGCCGAAGATGGGCAGGCAGCTCTGAATGTCCTCCGTCAGAGCGGCGTGGATCTCCTCCTGGCCGACCTCCGGATGCCGGGGCTCGATGGGCTCGAGCTGCTCCGCGCCACGAAACTCCTCACTCCGGAAGTGGAGGTCATCGTCCTATCCGGTCACGGCACGGTGGAGGAGGCCGTCCAGGCCATGAAGGAGGGCGCCTACGACTTCCTGACCAAGCCATTCGAGCGCGCCCATCTCGTCCGCACTGTCCGCCAGGCCCTTGAGCACCGCGCACTCGTCCTCGAGAACCGGAGCCTCCAGCGGCGGCTCGACGAGCTGGTGGGAGCCGGCGAGATCATCGGCGAGAGCCCGGCCATCCGTCGGGTGCTGGCGCTCGTGAAACAGGTCGCGCCAACTGCCTCCACGGTCCTCATCCAGGGGGAGAGCGGCACTGGCAAGGAGCTGGTGGCCCGCGCGCTCCACGAAGGCTCCTCGCGCCGGGGACGGCCGTTCATCCGGGTCAACTGCGCGGCCCTCCCTGAGACGCTCCTTGAGTCCGAGCTCTTCGGCTACGAACGTGGCGCGTTCACTGGCGCCGTGGCCCGGAAGGAAGGGCGGTTTGAGCTGGCCGATGGCGGCACGCTCCTCCTGGACGAGGTGGGGGACCTCTCGGCAGCGACCCAGGCGAAGCTCCTCCGCGTCCTTCAGGAGGGAGAGTTCGAGCGGCTCGGCGGGACGAAGACCTTGAAAATGGACGTCCGGCTCCTGGCCGCCACCAACCAGGACCTGACGCTGCTCGTCAAGGAGCGGCGCTTCCGGGAGGACCTCTACTATCGGCTCAATGTCATCACGATCGAGGTCCCGCCGCTCAGGGAACGGGCGGAGGACATCCCGCTGCTCGCCCAGCACTTCCTGCGCGTGCACGCCGCCAAGAACCACCGCCAGATCGACGGGTTCACCGAGGCGGCGCTCGCCCGGCTCCAAGCGTACCCCTGGCCGGGGAACGTCCGCGAGCTCGAGCACGCGGTGGAGCGCGCCGTCGTCCTGGCGCGCGGCACCCTGATCGACCTCGCCGACCTCCCCCCCGCTGTGAGCCAGGTCGAGCCCGTCGCCCGCGTCGTGCCCATCCCCGTCGGCATGCCGCTCGACGAGGTCGAGCAGCGGCTGATCGAGGAGACACTCCGCTTCACCAAAGGCAACAAAGAGTTGGCGGCCAAGCTCCTCGGCATCGCAAGCCGCACCATCTACCGAAAACTCAAGGAGTAAGCGATGGAACCGAAGTGTCCTATGAGAGGGCGATGGCTCTGGCTGGCGATCCCGGCTTTACTCGCGTTCGTCGCGGCCGGGTGGGCTCGAGGCGAGAGTCCGCCACGCTGGGAGGGCCTCGCCTATGTTGCCATGGGGCCGAGCAAGGCGGTATCGGCGGTGGATCTTGGCGTCGGTCGTGTAGTGGCGAGACTACCCTTGTCGGTGGAGCCGCACGGCGTGGCGGTTACACGGGATGGCCGCAAGATCTTCGTCGGAGACCTCACGAAGGGAAACACCCTGGAGGTTTTGGAGGCCACGTCGGGCGCCGCGACAGGCCGGGTAGTCGTGGGGAAGGGTTCCCACCACCTGATGCTGAGCCCCGACGGCTGGACGCTGTATGTGACCCGGTCCGAGGCGGGCCGCGTCGCCGTGGTAGACGTCCAGGCCATGCGTGTCGTCGGGGACATTGAGACCGGGGCGGGGGCTAGCTACGCCGTCTTCTCCCCTGACGGCAGAACCGCCTATGTGTCCAACATGGAAGCTAACGACGTCGCGGTCATCGATGTGGAGACATCGCGGGTCATCGGGAGGATTCCGGTAAAGGAGGGCCCGGGGCATATGGCCCTCGCGCCTGATGGGCGACGGCTGTATGTGGCGACTGAAAAGGGCGGCGCTCTCGCCGTGCTCGAGCTAAGGCGGGGGGAAGTGATCGGAGCCGTCGGGGTGGGAAACGAGCCGCACGGGGTCGCCGTCAGCCCGGACGGGACGCGGGTGTACGTCTCTAGTCACGAGGCTGGAACCGTGTCAGCGGTGGATACCAGGACGTTGACGGTTGTCCGGATCGTGAACGTGGGGACCGAGCCAGAGCACGTGGAGATCACCCCGGACGGTCGGTGGATCATCGTGGCCCGTCCGGAGGCGGGAGAACTGGTGATGCTGGATTCCAAGAGCTTGACGATGGTTCGGAAGATTGCCGTCGGAGAAGAGCCGCACCAAATTGTGTTCACACCCGGACGCTGATGTGTTTGAGCTCCTGCGGGATTCCCCAGGGCTGAACGTGAAAAGGTGAATCATGGGAAAGCACCGAGTCAAAAAGCCTCCGCCCCGGCGGGCGCGGAGGCGGTGGGTGGCGCTCGGAGTGATTGGGCTTATCGCCGCAGGCGCCGCGACGTTCTGGTGGTTTTCGGAGATCCCGGTCGCCTCCGGAGGAACCCCTCGGCTCGTCCTCGACCGGGAAATGGTGGATCTCGGCTATCTCCCATTCGAGACGCTGGCGCGAGTCGCGTTCACCTTGACGAACACGGGAGACGGCGTGCTTCGGCTTGACGACGTGCCGCGGGTCAAGGTCCTCAAGGGATGCTGACCGCCCAAAGCGGTCGTCGGTCAGACGACCATCCGCCCGGGGCGCTCGACGACGCTCACGCTTGATTTCACGATGCACGAGGAAATGGGCGGCGCTCACGAGTTCCTGGTGCCGCTTCGGACAAACGACCCCGCCGCTCCCGAGCGGCCGCTCGTCGTCCGCTCCTATTGGGGGCCGCGATGATCTGCGTCGAGGTCTATGGGAAGCGAGCCTGCTGCCTCTGCGATGAGGCGAAAGCGACGCTACTCAAGGTCCGACGCGAAATCCCCTTCGACCTTCACGAGATCGAGATTGAGTCCGCGCCTGAACTTTACGAGGCCTATAAGGAGAGGATCCCGCTGGTCGTCATCAACGGACGCCCGGCCTTCAAGTTCCGGGTTGACGAGGAGGTCTTGCGCCGCCGGCTCA
>CAYRZF010000111.1:4423-6004 GCA_964428805.1 uncultured bacterium
GCTGGCACGAATTCTGCTTAGGTATTTGGAATAGAAAAACCAAAAGGGGAGGAGGTGAAAAACAATGAAACGGTTCTTGAGCATCGCGTTTCCGGTGACCCTCGTCGTCCTGCTGGCCGGCGTGGCCTTCGCCCAGATGGGTGGCGGCCCGATGGCCGGTGGCATGGACGGGGGCATGATGGGCCCCGGTATGGGCCCAGGTGGCCAGGCCGGCCAGTGGAATTGTCCCGGCTTGACCGCAAGCGGTCAGCAGACTCCGGCCACTCAGATCACCGAGGAGAAGGCCAACGAGCTGGCCCAGCAGTACGCGGACCGGTACCTGAAGGGATTCACGGTGGATAAAATCTTGCCCTTCACCGGGATGCACATGGCCATGTATCAGGCGGAACTCAAGGGACCCCAGGGCGAGATTCGCATTCTCCACATTAACCCGTGGGGCAATGTGATGCCTTTCGGCGGCCCCCAGAGACTCGGTCAAGTTCGCTAGCAAAATCCGGCCGAGTCCCGGACCCCCGAGGGATGCTCTCTCGGGGGTCTCGTTTTTCTCCGTGGACCCCTGCGATCGCGCTGACAAAATGTCGGACCTCGAGGCCAGTCCGCAGCACCTTTCGTCACTCTGTCAAACCCTCCGAGCCTGGGGCGCGTCGCCCCCGTCGAACTTCGCGATTTCCTGATGTTGTTCCATTTTCCTCCGCAGGCATTCCTTTTGCTCTCTTCACCAGTGGCAGTGCTCGTCGTGCAGGAGCACGCCGGGAGGAATGAAATGGAAGAGTTCATCAGGAACTACGGGATCTGGATCTTGCTCGTCGGGGTCTTCTTCGCCATGCAGTGGTTCGGGATGGGATGCGGCGGCCATCGTCATGGCTCGGGGACCGATGAGTCGGCGGCGAAACCGGGTGAAGAGAAGAAGCGGACCGCCCGCTCGGGCGGGTGCCATTGATCCGCCGTCCGAGGAGGAAGACATGTCTCAAGGAGTCCTGTCCCCGAGCCCGTTCGAGCGCCGGTCCTTTCTCAACTGGTTCCTGGGCACGAGCGTCGGCGCGTTCCTAGCCTCCGCCCTCTATCCGATCGGCCGGTTCCTGATCCCTCCGAAGGTGGAGGAGTCCAGCGCTGCGAGCGTCACGCTGGACCTCAAGGCCGCTGAGATCAAGCCGAACAGCGGCAGGATCTTCAAGTTCGGGAAGCAACCGGGCATCCTAGTCCGGACGCCGGGCGGCGAGCTGCGTGCATTCTCGGCGATCTGCACGCATCTGGCCTGCACCGTGCAGTACCGGGAGGATCTGCAGCACATCTGGTGCGCCTGCCACAACGGCCACTACGACCCGGCCTCCGGCAAGAACATCGGGGGCCCGCCGCCGCGGCCGCTGGATCCCTACGTCGCCAACGTCCGCGGGGAGAAGATCTTTGTGAGCCGAAGCGCACCATGAAACGGACGTGGCTCTGGGTTGATGTTGCGGTTCTGGCAGTAGCGTTCGTCTACTTGCCTTCCCTGGGCGTCGGGTGGGGCCAGATCCTCGCGTTCCTCCTCCTGCTGCTCTGCCCGCTGATGCACTTCTTCGGCGGGCACCGCCACGGTAGCCA
>CAYRZF010000112.1:0-5948 GCA_964428805.1 uncultured bacterium
CGCGAGAAGCCGTCACGTTAGTGCCCCTGGTGATTCTGGTCCTCTGGATCGGCCTTTACCCCCAGCCGTTCTTTCACGTGCTGGATGCGTCCGTGACCCATTTGGTCCAGCAGCTCCAACCACCGCCGTGAGGCACATGAATAAGTAGGGTTCATTGGGATGCCCCGAGGACCGCGGACACTGGCCGTCACGTTTGGAAGCAGACACCTCACGCACTACGGTGGAGTGTATCTCGTGCATCGATTTCTGTCTCGGATCGGGTTCAAACAGGCAATGGCGATGCACGTTCGGGTGACGCAACGGAACAACCGCTACAGTGTTGGCGAGATGCTGCTGGCGCTGCTCTATCCGATGATCTTGGGGCTCGAGCGGCTCGAAACCACCTAGCTGCTGCGACAGAATGGCGTCTTTCAGTACCTTACCGGTCTGCCAAGCTATCCCGATGCGACTACGCTCCGCCGGTTTCGCTTCCTCCCACTTACGTGTCGCAGGATGGCGAGGCGCGCATCATTCGGGGGCCTTGATCGGGACGACCCGGGCATCCACGATGCGTAGTCCCTTCTCGTACACGATCACCGGATTGAGGTCCATTTCCCCGATCTCCGGGTGTTTCGACACGAGGTGAGAAACCTGTACGAGGAGTTGTCGCAGGGCCGCCACGTCGGCCGGCTTTCCTCCTCGAACACCTCTGAGAACCCGAGCTCCCCGGATTTCGGCGATCATCTCCGCCGCATCCTTCTCCGTTAGGGGAACGAGCCGGAACGCGACGTCCTCGAGGACCTCGACCAGGACCCCGCCAAGCCCGAACATCACCGCGGGGCCAAACTGGGGATCCCGGGTCACCCCGACGACGACTTCGAGTCCCGGAGGCGCCATCGCGCTCACGAGAGCCCCTCCGTCCCTCGCCCCGATCCGCTTCGCGATTTCGCCCATGGTCTGAAACGCCGTTCGCACGCCCGCCTCGTCGGCCACATTCAGGACGACCCCCCCGACGTCGCTCTTGTGTGTCACGTCCAGAGAGTTCATCTTCACAGCAACCGGGAACCCGATCTCCCGGGCGGCGGAGACCGCCTCCTCGACAGTCCCTGCGTGCCGGAACGAGACCACGGGGAAGCCGTTCCGGGCGAGAAGGTCCATCGATTCCACCGGGGAGAGGGCCGCACTGCCTTCCGGCGTGGATGGCCGGATTTCTCGCCGCTCGGGCTCCCGGGGAAACCTCGCGCGATCAAAGCGCGCATGGCAGGCCAGGGCTCGGACCGCCCGCTCGGGCGTCGGAAACACCGCAATTTTCTTCTCGTGCAGAAGCACCCGCTCCGCCCGCTCCACGTCCGCACCGCCCAGATAGGCCACCAGCTCGCAGCGGCCCGGACGCATGATGGTGCTGGCCCCCGGGATCGGGTCGCCGAAGATGGCCATCACCACGTCGTACTGCCCCTCGGCCGCCGTCAGGACTCTTCGGTACCACTCGGCGTTGGCATCTCCGGTCAGGTCAAGCGGGTTGCCGACGATGCAATGCGATGGAAGGAACTCCCGCAACTGGTCGGCCAGGGCGGGTGGGAGCTGGGTCACGCTGAACCCCTCCTCCGTGGCCACGTCCGTCGCGATGACGGCGGATCCCCCGGAGCTGGTGACGATCAGCATCCGCGGTCCCGTCGGGGCAGGGAGGTATGCCAGCGCTTTGGCAAAGTCGTACAGCTCTTCGAGTGTGGAGGCGCGGTGGATGCCGAACTGCCGGAAGACCGCGTCGTAGATCGCGTCATTCCCCGCGAGCGACCGCGTGTGTGACTCGGCGGCCTTCCGGCCCCGCTCGGTCCGCCCGGGCTTGAGAATCACGATCGGCTTCCGGCACTTCCGAACGGCGGACAGGAATTTCGCCGGGTCCTTCACGCCCTCGATGTAGAGGGCAACCACCTTCGTGTTCGCGTCGTTGGCGAAAAACTCGATCAGGTCCGCTTCGTCCACGTCGGCCCGGTTCCCCAGGCTCACAAACGCCGAGAAGCCCAGCCGATCCTCGGAGGCCCAGTCGATCAGCGCCGCGCCGACCGTCCCGCTCTGCGAGGCGATGGCGATCTCGCCTCTCCGGGTGATGAGCGGCCACGAGGCGCAGAGGTGGTGGTATGGGTAATTCACGCCCTGGCAGTTCGGCCCCACTACCCGGATCCCGCACCGGGCGGCATTCCGGGCGAGCTCTTCCTGAAGGACCGCCCCTTCATCTCCGGATTCAGCAAATCCTCCGCTGATGACGATGGCGGCGCGGACTTTCCGCTCTCCTAGCTGCAGGATGGTGGCCGGAACGAGCTTGGCCGGGATGATGACGACGGCAAGGTCAACGCCCTCGGGGAGATCGCCCGCGGATTTCACGGACGAAGTTCCCAGGATCGTTTCCCCTTTCGGGTTGACGGGAATGACCTCCCCCGGGAAGCCGGCCTCCCGGATATTCCGGAAGATCTGGAAGCTCAGCTTTTCGGGATTGGCCGATGCCCCGATGACGGCGATTCGCGTGGGGCGGAACAGGGGCTGCAAGGAGGCGGACATATTTCACCTCTCCATTGCGGGTTAGCCCTTGCCGATGATATGGCTATCCATCTCCTTCTCGGCCTCCTTCAAGCTCTGAAAGGGTGACCGCTTCTCGACCTTTTCCTGACGGTGGCCGCAGACGGAACATCGCATGACGTACACCATGTCGATATAGTAGTGGCCGCAGTTAGGGTCGGTGGGGTCGTCGGCCAGCGAGATGCGCTCGAAGCTGTCCACTCGATGGAATTGCTCGGTCACTCCGTTCCCGCATCGCTTACAGGCCACGCATCCCTCCCGGCGCCTCAATGGTGCAACAAAACGAAGGGGCCCGCAACATGCCTGGGCCCCCCTTTCCCCTTGTTCGCTTCGACCGCGCCTCGACTAGGCCTTGGCTTTCTCCACCTCCTGCTGCCGAAGGACTCGTCGAAGGAGCTTTCCGGTGCCCGGGCCGCCGGGGCCCGGCGCCCGAGGCATCTTGTCAACGAATTCCACGTCCCTGGGCAGTTTGTAGACCGCGATCTTGCCCCGGCAGAATTCGATCAGCTCCTGCTGTAAGGCAGCGGATGGCTGTTGACCCCCCTTGAGCTGGACGAAGGCCTTGGTCTTCTGCCCCATCACCGGGTCGGGGACCCCGACCACCCCTGCATCTGCCACTGCCGCATGGGTGACCAATACGTCCTCGATCTCCTCTGGCCCGATCCGGTAGCCCGAGGACTTGATCAGGTCATCCTCGCGGGAGAGGAACCAGATGTAGCCGTCCTCGTCCATGCTGACCATGTCGCCGGCCCGGCACCAGCCGTCCTTGACGACGGAGCGCTGCTTGTCAGGGTCCCGCCAGTACACGGTCCCCGTGGGTCCCCGGGCGATGAGCTGTCCGGTCTCTCCGGGCTTGCAGTCCTTGCCCTCCTCGTTGACCACCCTGAGCTCGTATCCCGGGATGGCGGGCCCGATGGAGCCGGGCTTCACCTTCTTGGTGGCCGCGGAGGAGATGAAAACGAACATCATCTCCGTGGTTCCCAGCCCCTCGAAGATATCCTGGCCGAACTTGGCCTTCCAATCCAGATAGGTCTTGGCCGTGAGCGACTCGCCCCCGCCCGTGCAGATCCTGAGCGAGCTGAGATTGTACTTCTTCTCCGCGTCCGGCACCTGGAGCATCTTCCGGTAGGCCGTGGGCAGGGCCGAGAGAATGGTCGCCTTGTGGTTCTGGATCTGCTCCAGCATCCCCTCGGGGGTGAACCGGGCGAAGATGGAGACCGCGGCGCCGAACCGGTAGGGAATCGTGGCCACGGCGGAATATCCGGCCGCCATGGCGATGGGCGCGGCGCTCAGGATGACGTCGTTCTCCTTGACCTCCCAGCAGTACTTGCCGAATCCGTCGGGGACGATGAGCGCCTCTTCCATAAGATGGACTGTCCCCTTGGGGAGGCCGGTCGTCCCTGACGTATAGATCAGGACCGAGACGTCCATCCGATCGCGGCGAACCGGGTCACACTCTGGTTTCCCGCCGTCGAGCAGCTCCTGGTACAGCAGGTAGCCCTGCTGCTTGTATTGCGCCTGCTGCTCCGGCGTGCCCCCGATGACGATGGTGTGCTTGAGCGTTTTGAGATCGGGTTGGGCCTTCTCCAGTTCCTCCAGGAGCGGCGCCGCCACGACCACCGCCTTGACCTCGGCATCATTGAATACATGGGCGATCTCGGCCCTGGAGAAGAGGCCCGACGTGGGTAGAAAGATGCCGCCGATCTTCAGCACCGCCAAGTTGGCCACCAGGGCGGGCGGGATATTGGGGGCCCGCAGGGCGACCCGGTCGGCCTCCTCGATGCCCAAGGCCCTGAGGCTCGACCCAAGCTTGTTCACCATGCCGAGGAGCGCCTTGTAGGGGATCCTCTTATCCTCGAAGAGGATCGCGGGTCGGTCCCCTTTGCCTGCCACGACCTGCTTGTCGAGCAACTCCTCGGTGCTGTTGAATTTCTGCGGGTAGCTCTGATACTCGGGCAGCTTGTAGATCCGGGCCGGCCAGAACTCCCTCGGTGGGAGGTATCCTTCTGGTATCTTTCCCATCCCCGCGACTCCTTCCCCGTCAGGCCTTCAGGAGATCCTGGAGGGCTTCCTCTATGCCGACCAGCCGATTCAGATCCCGATCCGACCTGGGAAAGACCTCGGTGGGGTAACGGTCCCCCTCCTTCTCAAAGATGAGAAGCGCGGGGACGGTCTTCCCGAAATCCTCTTCCAAGGCACCTTTGGCCCCGAAAACCGCGCGCTTGGCCGAGGGGGGACCGGTCACGGCGGCATTGTAGGTCATGAAAGCGACCGGCTGCTCCCCGCAGTCCTGGGTCTTGACACCGACCCCTTTCTGCTGGAGCTGCTGGCAGAGGTCGAGGGCCTTCTTGTTGTCACAGGGGAATTGAGGCCCAGACGCATGCTTGTTACTGTAATAGAACTCTACCTTCATCGGAAATCACCTCCGGCACCTGACCGCAGACTTTACCTCAAACGCGGGCGCCTGACACGAGCCCGCATGTTCGTGAACACACCAAGTCCCTAAAGACATCACAACCGCCGAGGCGGTCGTGATGTGGCTGAAATCCCTCGATGAGGGATAGGCTACTCGAGGGGGAAGCCTTTTCGGATCGGGGTTGTCCCCCCGCAGTAATCACACTTGCCGGGCTCGCTCCCCTTGGCGATGATCTTCGTGTACGGCCATTCGACCGCGGCATCGTACCCCCAATAAACCGATGCGATATGGGGATCCAGCGCCTTCGTGTAATGGGGACATTCAAAGGGATACGTATCTTTTGGCCACGTCCCTTTCGCCATCCGGATTTCTCCTTTCTCTCCTCCCGCGCGCAATCACGTTGGCGCGGGGCGGCTGAAACCAGCGCGCCCCGGTCTTCGCTTACGCCGGCTTGTAGGGTTTGCCCTCCACGATGAAGCGGGCGCGGCTCCCGACGAGGTCCGCGGCCGTCAACTTCCCTGCCGCCACCAGCTTCCCCCGGACATTCGTATACGTCGGTCCGTGCTTCTGGTCCGGGGCACGGGCGTACAACGGCGGGCTCACTTTGCCCGTCATCGTGTACTCGGTCTTGTAATCCTTGGATTGGGCGTAGCCGGGCAGCTTGTCGTGAGGCCCCTGGGCCGGATCCGGCCCCTTCACCCTCTGGCCGTTGGAGTACTCAACGGCATAGACCCCATCACAGCCGGCGCACTTGGTCTTCCCCTTGAAGTTCCAGAAGGAAAAGGGGTCCATGTAGTTGATCACCGAACACTTGGGACACTCGAAGATCAACGAACAGTGTTTATAGCTGACTTCCGCCATCCGTCTGCCTCCTTCCCCTATCGGGGCGTGGATTAGATGACCGCTTCCGCTTCCAGTTCTGCCATCTTGGTCTTGGAGAAGCCGCAGAGCTTGCCGAGGATGTACTCGTTATCGGCCC
>CAYRZF010000113.1:0-5896 GCA_964428805.1 uncultured bacterium
CGTCTTCCCGAATTGGTTTCTGGCGGCTACCGGCGGGAGGAACTCTCGAGGCTGGCGAGGCGCGAGCGGATGTCGTCCCCTCTCCGGGTCTGAGGGAGCTCCCGCAGGATCCGGCGATAGGTTTCCAGGGCCCGGTCGCGCTTCCCCGTCAGCTCCTCGGTCCGCGCCACGCCCATCAACACTTCCTCGTAGAGGAAATCGCTCGCGCCCAGGTGGAGGAGCACCTCCTGGTAGGCCGCCAGCGCCTCGGCGTACTTCCCCTGGCCCTCCCAGGCGTAGCCGATCCCGAGCCGGCAGAGGGAGGCCAGGCTGTTTCGCGCGCCCTTGGCGAGCGCCAGCGTGTAGGCGCCGCGCGCCGCCTCCCAGGACGCGGCCTGGTAGCGGAGGTTCCCCAGATGGTAGGCGGCCTGCGGAATGAGCGGGTTTGACGGATAACGCGCGATGGCTTCTTCCAGCCTCCGGACCGCGGCTTCACGCTCGGCGACGGTGGCCGCGGGCGCCAGCGTCTCCTGGGCGAGCCCGCTCGCCTCGACCAGCTCCTGAAGCCCCCGCGCCTGAGCGGCGCTGTACCAGCTCCACGCCCCGAAGCCCAGGCCGAGGAGCACGAGCAACCCGATCCCGGCGGCCAGAACCCAATGCCACGGGCCGGCCCCGCGAAGGGCCGCCCAACCGGGAAGGGCCATCCCCTACCGCGCCGGCACCGAGGGGGCCGGCCGATCGGCCAGCGGGGGGAGCGGCCGGGGAGGACGCTCCACCCAGATCTCCCCCTTGACCGAGGCGCCCTCCGCGGCGGTGAAGCTGCCGCTCTTGAGCGTCCCCGTGAGCGTCCCGGTGGGGAGAATTTCCACACGCGTGGAGGCGGAGAGATTCCCGCGCACCGCGCCGCCGATCACGATGGCGGTGGCGCTGATGTTGGCGTCCATTTCCGCCCCCTCGCCGACATGAACCGTGCCCGTCAGCGTGATCTCCCCTTCGAATTTCCCCAGCACCTGGAAATCCCCTTCTCCGTTCACCTCGCCCTTCATCTCAAGGCCCGCGCCGATCATTCCCGCGGGAGCCACGGGGTCCCGAGCGCGCCGGTCAGACGGCGAAGCGTCGCCGCCGACACCGAGGAAGCGAAGGATCGCGGCAAAGGGATTCATGGGCATGGACTCAGTCAAACCTCAGCCCCTTACGATACTGGCGCCCGCAGCCACGACACCGGAGCCACCCCCGGTAAACCCGTGGCACCACGCGCTGGCAGTGAGGGCATCGCTGATAATTCCGCCATCCGTAGATCATTCCGATGGCCAAGACCACGACCACTGCGCCGCCGAGAACGACCGGCGGGAACGAGAAGACACCATCCACAAGTTCATGCTAGGGGATCGCTCGGGTTGAGTCAAGAAAAGCACCTGTCTATCGAGGCTTCGCGAGGTTTCGGACATACAGGACGACCGCCCGGATCTGCTCGTCCTTCAGCGAGCCCCCCCAGGGCGGCATGGCGGTCGATTTTCCCACAGCCGGCCCGCCCTCCTTGATCGCCTTGAAGAGTTCCGCGTCGGAAATCTTGTTCATGATTCGGCCGTCGGTGTGATCCGCCGGCTTCACGGGAAGCCCGGCCGCGGCGGGTCCGTTGCCCTTGCCCTCAGGTCCGTGACAGGTCGAGCAGAACTGCTTGTAGAGGGCCTCCCCTTGAGCCAGCCCCGGTGTCCCGCCGGCCACCGTCGGCTCGGTCGGGGCGGCCGGTGCGGCGCGCGGTTTCGGCTCGGGGGCTGAGGGCGACGTGCCGTCTCGACTACACCCGAGAAGCGAAAGGACCAGGACGGCTACGGCAGCCCCGAGGAAGAGTCGCCCACCCACGCACAAATTCTAACGCGGCTGCTGGATCTTCTCCACGCTTTTAGCGACCTCGGACCGGATAGCCGGATCGGTGTCCGTCAAGAGCCCCGTCAGGGCTGCCAGGGCGGGCCTCGCCTCAGCACCCATTCGCCCGAGGGCCTGAACCGGCTTTGGCAGCCCTGGAGCGCGTCTCGGGGTCCGCCGCCTGCAACTGCTTGACCCAGTAGCCCGGCCGGGGCGCTCCGGCGCACGCGTTGAGCATCGGGGCCGGTCGTGCGGTCCCACTGGCGGGAGCCTTGTCCACGGGAGGAAGAGCAACATGCTGAGCGCTGTCAGACTCCTGTTTGAGGATGGCGCTGCCGCCGGGCGTGGCGGCCCCTGCCAGGAGCATCGCCCCGATGCCCGCCAAGATGACCGAGCCGAGCCGCCGCGTTGACTCGTTCATGACCGGCTCCATAACCAGATCTATCAGTATAACCCGACGAGGGTTCAAGGTAGTGCTTGACCGATCCAGCGCCTCAGGCTAGTCTAGCGGGGGTTTTCGGAGTCAACGTCGGCGGAGGCTGGCCGAATTTCTCATAACACGGAGCTGGGACACGCAACTTCACTGACAAGGAGGAAAGGATGATCAGCCTGGAGTCCAAAGAGGTGCGTGAGCAGGCAAGTCACTGGATCGAAGACGGACAGCGCCAGCTCGGTGTTCTGCTGGGACTGCTCAACGACTACGACCGCCTCTTGGAGCTGGCCGAGGCCAGCGAGCGAGAAAACGAGCGGCTCCGGGGCCTCAGCTACGAAAACGAGCAACTCCGCAATCGTCTCGAGACCAGTGAGCGCCAATGCGACCAGCTCCGGGGAGAGGTGCACCGGCTCCGGACCGAAACGGAGCGAGACCAGAAGGAGCGGGTGGAGATCGCCGACTCGCTTACCATGTTCATGAACGAAGTGCTCGGGCGGCTTCGCCCCGAGCCGGCCTGAGGGGCATCTCCGGGCTTCTGGGGGGAGCGGAACTGGAGGGGGTGGGCGGGAGTCCCATCGAAAGCCAGTGAAAATGAATGGTGCCCCCGGGGTGACTCGAACACCCGGCACGCAGTTTAGGAAACTGCTGCTCTATCCACCTGAGCTACGGGGGCACACGGACTCGGAGGCCGCTCCGGCCTGATTCTAGCACAGCCGTGCCGGGGCGTTTTTAGCTTTGCGGCAGCCTCTGACTCTCCTCGATCGCACGGACAACCTCTTTGTACACCGTTGCGATCCATTGCCCGGTCTTCACGGCGTCCATGCTCAGCTCCCGCTTATTCAGCCAAGCCACCACGATGTCTTTCGCGATTTCTTGATTGGTCGCCATGGGGCCGACCCTCCTTTGGGTTAGGGTATTCGACCGACGAGCTCTGGGCCACTACTGGGCTTAGACTCTGGCGCGAGTGTAGCAGATCAGCTCCCAGAAGCGCACGCGCGGCCTCTGACGTGGGCGCGGTTCTGCGGGGAGCTGGCCGACCTGGAGCGGAAGAGGGAGCCGCTTCGTGTTCGTTACCGAAGCGGTTTGAACCTCACGACAAAATACGAGACGTTGTCCCCGATGCCCTCGATGCTCTGCTCCATAATCTGAATCTTACCCCGGCGGACGGCAATCACAATTCGCTGAATGTCCCGGGCAAACTGCTGAGGGCTGGACATGGGCTCGTATCGCCGCCGGCACGTGAAGCTCCCGTCCGGGTTGAAGATCACCGAATGGCTCACCCGCTGGACCTCGTTTTGGAGCTTCTGGACTTCTTGGAAGTCTAGGTGCGTGGCGCGTCTCCTCCGAGGGGGATGATTCCCTCAGCACCGGAGGTTCTTATCTTCGGGCTGGTAGTCCTTGAGCTTGTGGGTCCTGGCGAAATCGTCCTCCCAGATCTCGAGCGGAAGCCGGCCCAGCGGGTCCTTACCGTCAAAGGCCACAATGGCCGCGCGCTTGACGAACTCCTGGGCGCCAATCCGCTTGGCGAGGAAACCCCGCACCGTGGTCTTGTCCGCGAACACCCCGAGGGTCTCTGCCTTCTCCTCGTTGCCGACGCGCCCATTGGGCTTGATCCACGTGAGGATCACCGAGTAGCCCGTCAGCTCCGGGCTGGCAAAGATATCGGCGTCCGCCGAGAGCTGCCGGAGAAGGTCCACGCCGTGGCGGGAGAACATCGCCGAGGCCCGCCGCGCCTGGGAGAGCGCCGTGAACTCTGGGGTGATTTTCTGCTCCACCCAGACCCAGATGTTCAGGTAGCGGTCGTCGCCGGGAGCCCCGACAGGGCGGCTGAAGCCCAACCCATTCTTATTCACGTCGAGCCACGGCCGGCAGTGATAGACCCTGTCATAGATCTGCCCGAGTTGACCCTTGAACGTCGCCGCGAGGGTCTTCCCCTTCGGGCTGGTGTACCGGTCGAGGGCCATAATGGCTTCCTCGCGAGGCGCCGCCGCGCCCTCGCCCGCAAGGGCCAGGAGAACCATCCCCAGCAGCAGCGCACTGGTCGGCCTCAGCACTCCGGTTCCTCCTTGATCAGCGGCCCTTCGCCAGGAAGTGGGCTCGCCGATTCTTGGACCAGCACTGCTCGTTCTTCTCGGGGCAGAGCGGCCGCTCCTTGCCGTAGCTGATCAGCGTGATGCGGTCCGCCTGGACGCCCTGGGAGACCAGGTAGCTCATCGTGGCCTTGGCCCGGCGCTCGCCCAGAGCCAGGTTGTACTCGTTGGTCCCGCGCTCGTCGCAGTGCCCCTCGACCAGGATCAGGTAGTCCGGGTTGTCCTTCATCCAAGCGGCGTTCGCGTCCAGGATCGTGGCGTCCCCTGGACGGACGTCGGACTTGTCGAAATCGAAGTGGATGTCCTTGAGCGCGTCGATGGCTGTGAACTCACGCGGAGCCGGCGGCGCGGCCGCGACCTGTGGCGGCTCGGCGACGACGGGCGCCTCTGCTGGCGGAGTGGCAGGTGCAGGCGGGGGCGGCGGCGGCGCGGGGATAGCCGCCGGACCGGGTGCTCCCGCAGCAGGCGTGGCAGCCGTTGTCGTGATGGTCGGCGGTCGCTTCGGGCACCCCAGAAGGAAGAGTGCGAGAACCAGCACAGGGAAAATCGGAAGGAATTGCCGCCCGCGGTGCACCATTGCTTTCCCCTTTCGCGTCGTGGGGCGAGCCAGTCGCGCTATGTCGGCACCTGGCCCTCCCGTAGGAGCAACTTCACTGCCAAGCCTAACCCCCCGGCCAAGTCGCTCTAGCCTGCTAAAAAATAAGGTGGAATAACCGCTACCCGTTCATGCCCTGTCATACGGTTATAAAAACACTGTCAGATATCAGACATCTTCTCTCACTGTTTGGGATTGAGCCGCGATAATTCGGTGGCCACGCATTGCCTGACCCACTCGCTCCTACTGGCGTCTGGGATCACATCTTGAGGGCCCTTCGGCGAATAGCGCGCCAGGGCCTCCCAGCAACGCGCGCGAACCTGGGTCATCTCCAGATCAGAACGGGCCAGCTGGAGCGCCCGCCCGCGCTGGTAATCCCACCGGAGGGTGAGCACGACCACGGCGACCGAGATCCCCACGACAAGGCCGAGGAGTATGACGAGCGCCGCCGCCCGCCACCGCCGCACCCGCCGCTCGGCGGCCTCGACGAGCCCGGAGAGCTTGATCTCGATCGTCCCCTCGGGAATGCGGACAATTTCAACACCAGGCCGGCGCCGGCGGGAGGCGCGACGGACCCGGGGCTGGACGCCCCCAACCCCAGAGAAATCTCGCCTCACATAGTGCCGCTGTGCAGGCTGGTTTCGCGCGATTAAGCGTTGATCCATCTCTCGCCTCCTCTGCGCTCAGCCTCGACAGGAAGCCCCTGGGCAGCTCGAAGCCCCGATGTGACAGAGAAAACGGGGGGGGATTCCTGCTTGAGGGGGTCTGGGAACCTCGAAGTACCCTACCTTAGTAGGGCAGCGACCGGTTCATGTCAAGCCCAATTTACTCTGCTACGAGAAGAGATCCGAGCCGCTTGCCGACAGCCTCCAGCGTCAGGGCTTCCTCCCCGCGCAGGCCGAAACGAAGGCGGATCACCGTGTGCTCCCGCTC
>CAYRZF010000114.1:0-5859 GCA_964428805.1 uncultured bacterium
CGGGTGACGGCGACGATGGTCACGTTGGGCGGGACTCCCTTCAGCGTGAAGCGGATCACGTCGCCGGCTTGAAGCCCCCTGTAGAGCTTGGGGTCTTGCGCGCGGAACCCCATGGTCATGGAGGGCATGAAGCCCGGGATTTCCTCGTGGGTCAGCACGAGCACGTTGATCTCAGGGATGATCGTCCGCACCACGCCTCGCGCCGTCCACTCCCCCTCTTCCCCGAGGACCGCCACATTCGGTCGAGCCGACCCGGCGTCCTCCCGGAGTCGCGTCACCTCGCGCCCCCACCAGAGATAGCCGATCAGGAGCCCGACGCCGAGGGCCAGATTCAGCAGCGCGATCGCTTTCCAGAGTTTCATCGTCAGTGCACGTGCTCGTCGGGAGGGGGAGCGGTCGGCGCCTCCTGGTTGAGCTGCTGGATCTCGGCGAGGAGCGCCGTCATCTTCGTCCAGCCCTTCCCATCCGGCGTCCAGCGGGCCCGGAGGTATCCCTGACGGTCGATCAAGAACTCCATGTGGAACGGCAAAGTCGCGGCAGGTCTCAAGAGGGCATAGGCATCAACGATCTCCCTGGCGCCTTCGGTGACCACGGGAAAGAGCACCCGGGGAGACGCGCCCAGGCGGGAGATGATCTGCTCTCCTCCATCGGTCGGAACCGCGAGGACCTCCGCCCCCATGGTCTGGAGAAGGTCGTAGTTCTGGGCGAGCTGGGACAGTCGCGGATGGGAGTGCGGCAGCGCGAAGAGCACCAGTAGCACGACGCGCCGACCCCGGAAGTCCCTGAGCGATCGGGTCGCGCCGGGCCCGACCGCATAGGTGAAATCCGGTGCAACGAGCCACGGGCGCTCGGGCTCGAGGACCTCGGTGAGCGCTCGAGCCTGCTTCGCCGCGGAGAGGGCCCGGAGAAAGTTCACGATGTCCCAGCGCTCTTCGTCGGAGAGTGGGCCGGGGCGGCCCGGCAGGCGCTGGTCGCCAGTGCCGTGAGTGACCCACCAGAAGAGATCCCCGGCCGTCCGCCGGGCCGGGCGCGGGCCAGTGAGATCCGGGGGCCGGCGCTCCCGCCCGACGGCCTCGGGCCGGTCGCCCTCACCCGTCAGCCCGTGGCAGATCGCGCAGTGGGTCGTGTACAAGCGGCGGCCGTCGGCGATGGAGGCGGCTTGATAGGGGATGGGCGAGCGCCGGTATGTGGTCGGGTAGGCTTCGACCGCCAGGGGTGGCAGCGCGACGCCGAGCCCCGCCACCAGAACGGCGGCGGCCACGCTCACGACGAGCCGGCGGCGCCAGCCGAGGAACCATCCCGCCAGCGTGCCGAGGAACGCTGCCAGCGTCACCTGGCTTCCGATCAGGAGTCGCGTCTGGACGCCGGGCAAATCCTGGGTGGCAGCGTAGGAGAGGCGAAACGGGAAGGGCCACTGGGGCTGCACATGGCGGCCGGGTGGAGTCACGCCCAGCGTGACCACGACGGCCAGGATCGCGGCCCCGAGGGCGAGCTCGATCCCCACGAACGTAGCCAGCCGCCTCATGGCGGGGCGTCCGACCGTCTCCGCCTCCCCCGCGAGCGCGGGAATCAGGCGTCTCCGATTGACGCTGGCCAGGGCCACGATCGCCAGGAGCAGCCCCAGCTTCAGGAGCAATAGGCGCCCGTAACGGGTGCCCACCAGGCTCGCGAAACTTCCGACCTGGTTCCAGCTATTCCAGAACCCCGTCGCCACGAGGGCCAGCATGGCGAGGAGGGCGATCTGAGAGAAACTGCGCGCGGCGAGGACGGCGAAGGGCCGGGCATCGGCTCCAGCCTCGTTTCCGGCGGCGCGAAGCAGCAGATAGAGCGGAAACAGCCCGCCCAGCCACATGCCGACGGCGAGAAGGTGGAGCGCATCGGCTCCGGTGGCGGTGATTCCCCAGGGCTCCACAGCGGTGGCGTGGCCTGCCCAGGCCATGAGTCCGAGCCCGGTGGCGCCAAGGAGGAGCCCCTCGCCGCGAAAGGCGGCCCAATCCCAGCCCGGGTCCTCGCGCTCTCTGAGCAAGATCAGCCCGGCGAGGAGGAGGAGCAGGCCATGACGGAGGAGCCAGACCGTGCCGAACTGCGTGGCGCCGACGAGCCGAAAGATGGTCGAAGCCGACAGCGCGTCGCCGGCGCGCCCCGTGACGACCGTGGCCTGGTAGGAGAGGCTCAAGAAGCCGGAGAGGAGGAGCAGCCCCACGGCCCAGCGGGTCCACCGGAGGAGGTTTCGCTCCCAGGCCAGCGCCGTGGGGCGGTCCGGGCGGCCTGCCAGGAGGAGGAACGCGAACGTGCCGACCAGGAAGATGCCGGCCCCCAGATGAGCCCAGCGGGCGATCAGCCCGAGCGCGATCACCGATTCGTCACTCGGTCAGTGGCCCTTGGGGGAGGCCGTGAGGCTCTTCAGGTACGCCACTAGGTCAATGAGCTGCTTGACGGACAGGCTGTCGTTGTAGTCGGGCATCTTGGAGAGGCCGTCAGGGCCCGTGAAGCCCGGCCCCTCGACGATGACGCCGTTGGGGTTGATGATGGATTCCACGAGATAGTCCGTCGGATGGCGGTCGCCCATGCCGGTCAGCTCCGGCCCCACATCGCCCTTTTTGCCGGGAGGTAGGGCTTCGCCTTTGATCTGGTGGCAACTGAAGCACTCGAGGTCCACGAAGACCTGCCGCCCCTTCGCCGGGTCTCCCGTTGGAAGGCTGAATTTCCAGCCCGGGGGAACGCCACCGGCTTTATGAAGCTCCTCCATAGGGATCCTGATCGGCTTCCCTTTCTCGGTCTGGGCCTGGGGCGTCATGGTCGTCGAATGTCCGCCGTGCTGGGCCCAGGCCGACAGCCCGAGGCCGAGGATAAGCGCCAGTGAACCGCCACACCATGCTAACACCGTACGTGTCTCGGGCATTCCAAACCGCTCCTTTGTCCCCAGTGGCGGGATCACATGCATCCTTTATAATAGTAGAGGACGTCAATCATGAAACATTCGATGTCTGCCAACCGGTCCCGGCGGGTCCAGGCGCTCTTCTTCGACGCCGGCAACACGCTCCTTCAGATAAACTACGCCGCCATCGTGGAGCAACTTGACCGGCACGGCGTCTGGCGCACTCCTGAGGCGGTCGCTCAGGCTGAGTACCGGGCTCGGGTCAGGCTCGACGCGCATCTGGCTCCGGGAGCTTCGACGGAGAGCCGGTCCGTGGCCGGCTACTATTTCCGGTACGTCTTGGAAGAGCTTGGAATCACGGACCAGGAGACCATCCGGTCCGTGACCGAATGGCGACGGCGCTACAACCTTCCCGTCGGTCTCTGGCACCTCCCGCATCCTGAAGCGGAGACGGCGCTCAGGCTGGTCCGGGAGGCGGGGTGCACGGCCGGCGTCATCTCGAATTCCAACGGATCGGTCCGCTCGATCCTCGAGGAGACGGGGCTGGCGGCTCACCTCGCCTTCATCCTGGATTCGGCCGTTGTCGGCGTGGAAAAGCCCGATCCCCGGATCTTCAGGATGGCGCTGGCCGAGGCGCGCGTGGAACCGGGGGACGCGGTGTACATCGGCGACCTCTACTCCGTGGACGTCCTGGGAGCCCGGGCTGCGGGGCTCGACGCCATCCTGTTGGACCCCGGCGCGGCCTGGGGCCCACGCGACTGCCGGATGGCGCGAAGCCTGGAAGAGGCGGTGAGGCTAGCCCTCGCCGGGTAGGGTCACGAAGGGATACCGCGCCAGCGCATTGAACACGACCCGCTTCATCTCGTCGAGCTCGGCTTTCGACCGGGCCTCAAAGCGGAGCGTGAGGTAGGGGTTGGTATTGGAGGCGCGCACCAAGCCCCAGCCTCCCGGGAAAATGATCCGCACGCCGTCGATATCGATCGTCTCGTAGCGTGCCTTGAACTCGCGCGCGATCTCCTCCACCACGCGGAACTTCTCCTTATCGGGGCACGGCGCCTTGAGTTCGGGGGTCGCGTGGAGGTGGGGAATCGCGTCGAACTGCTTCGAGAGCGGTTCCGGGCTCCGGGCGGCGATCTCGATCAGCTTGGCGGAGGCGAGGATCCCGTCGTCCACGCCGTAATAGTTCTCCGCGAAGAACATGTGGCCACTCACCTCGCCTCCCAGAAGGATCCCCTCCTCGCGCATCTTGCGCTTCAAGTTGGAGTGGCCGGTCTTGTACATCACCGGCACGCCGCCGTGGGCCCGGATCGCGTCCACGAGCGTTTGGGAGCATTTGACGTCGAAGACGACCTTGGCGCCGGGGTGGCGCGTCAGGAGGTCGCGGGCGAGTAGGATCAGGACCAGGTCGGCCTCGTGGCGGCGTCCCTTTTCGTCCACGACGCCCACCCGGTCCGCGTCCCCATCGTAGGCGATGCCGAGGTCGGCGCCTTCCACCAGCACGCGGGCCTGGAGATCGCGGGTGTTGGCTTCCATCTCCGGGTCGGGCAGGTGGTGGGGGAAGCTGCCGTCCAGCTCGCAGTAGAGCTCGACCACGTCGCAGCCGAGCCGGCGTAGGAGGTCTGGAGCGTAGAGGGCGGCGACGGCGTTCCCCGCATCCACGACCACCTTCAGGCGGCGCGCGACGCGGACCCGCTCGGCAATCACGGTGAGATAGTCCTCCTTGGGGTCACGCCGGGTCACGGTGCCCGCCCCCGTCTCGAAATCGTTGGCCTCGATCATCCGGCGGAGATCCTGGATTTCCTCCTCAGTCAGCGGCACGGCTCCCGCGTGGACCATCTTCACCCCGTTGTCCGTGACGGGATTGTGGCTGCCGGTGACGTTGGCGCCGCCGTCCAGCTTCCAGTGGGCGGTGGCGAAGTAGAGAATCGGTGTGGGCGAGAGGCCGATGTCCACGACGGAAACCCCGTTGGCGAGCACCCCCTCGGCGAAGGCGGCCTTGAGATCCGCGGAGGAGAGCCGGTTGTCCTGGCCGAGGGCGATCTGCTTCCCACCCTTCCGGCGGATCAGCGTGCCGTAGGCACGGCCGACCTGGCGGAACACGTTGGGGGTGATATCGCTCCCGATCTTGCCACGGACGTCGTAGGCGCGAAAAATGTGCGGGTTCAACCCGGAGGGGGGCTCTGCCCCCCTTCCGGATCTCCCCCCGGAATCGGTTGCGCCGGCGGAGCCGGCGCTCGAGCGCGTTCGGTCGGGAAACCCCTGAGGTTCGGGCATTGTATTTTCCCTTGGTCCTAGAGTATGGTGAGGCGGACCTCTCCGACGATAGGGCGTGCGGCGCTCCGAGTCAACCCCATACCTGGAGCCGACCATGACAAGCCCCGCCTGGCAGATCATCGGCGAGTACTGCGAGAGCTGCAACTGCGAGGTGCTGTGCCCCTGCCTGCTCTCGCGAGCTCAAGCCCGGCCCACCGAGGGGCACTGTGATGTCGTCGTGGCGGTCCATGTGGACTCCGGCCGCTACGGCGAGGCGCCGCTGGACGGCCTCAACGCTGTCCTCGTCGTGTACACCCCCGGCGTGATGGCCCAGGGCGACTGGACCGTGGCCTGCTACGTGGATGAGCGGGCCGATGCGGCGCAGCGTCAGGGGCTAGAGGCCATCTGCTCGGGACAGGCCGGCGGCCCTCTCGGCCGGTTCGCTCCGCTCATCAACACTCGCTTGCCGGCGCGCGCGGTCCCGATCAGGTTCGCCAGCCAGGGGAAGATCCGCAAGGTGGAGGTGCCCGGGATCATGGACGTGGCGGTGGAGGGAATCATCGGGGTCGGAGATCAGGAAGTCTGGCTCGACAACGTGGCCCACTTCGCCTCCCGTCGCCTGGCCGCCGCCCGTGGTACGTCGAGCCGTTACCGCGATCACGCTTTTACCTTCGACAACAGCGGGCGCAACGGCCACTACGCTCCCATCCGCTGGTCCGGCCCGTGAG
>CAYRZF010000115.1:0-5806 GCA_964428805.1 uncultured bacterium
GATGTGGATGGAGGTGTAACGGTCGTCCTTGACCAGCCGCTCGGATACCAGGATGGCGTCCTCGAAGTTGTACCCACCCCACGGCATGAAGGCGACGAGGACGTTCCGGCCGAGGGCGAGCTCCCCTTGGTCTGTCGACGGCCCGTCAGCGACCACCTCGCCTGCCTGCACCCGCTGTCCCTTGCGCACGATGGGCCGCTGGCTGATGCAGGTGTTCTGGTTGGAGCGCTGATACTTGGTCAGGTTGTAGATGTCCAGCGGCAGGTCCTGCACCGGGTCGGTCTTCTTCGACCGACTCTCGGCGCGAACGACGATGCGGTCGGCCGACACATACTCCACCACGCCCCATCGCTTGGCCAACACCACCGCGCCTGAGTCGCGGGCCACGATGTGCTCCATCCCAGTGCCGACAAGCGGCGCCTCGGGTTGGAGCAGCGGCACGGCCTGGCGCTGCATGTTGGAGCCCATGAGGGCCCGGTTCGCATCGTCGTTCTCGAGGAACGGGACCATCGCGGCGGCGACAGATACGAGCTGCTTCGGGGAGACGTCCATGAAGCGAATTTCTTCCGGCGGCACCATCTTGAATTCGCCGCCTTTCCGCGCGGAGACGCGGTCCTTCACGAACTTGTTCCGCTTGTCCAGCTCGGCGTTGGCTTGGGCAATGACGAATTGCTCCTCTTCCAGCGCCGTCAGGAACACGATCTCGTCGGTGACCGTCCCCTCAGTGACCTTCCGGTACGGGGTCTCGATGAAACCAAACTCGTTGATCCGGGCGTATGTGGAGAGCGATGAGATCAACCCGATGTTCGGCCCCTCAGGAGTCTCGATGGGGCAGATCCGGCCATAGTGGGTGGGATGGACATCGCGGACCTCGAAACCGGCGCGCTCGCGCGAGAGCCCGCGGGGCCCAAGGGCGGAGAGCCGCCGCTTATGGGTCAACTCGGCAAGCGGGTTCGTCTGGTCCATGAACTGGCTGAGCTGGGAGGAGCCGAAGAACTCCTTAACGACCGCGGAAACCGGCTTTGCGTTGATGAGATCGTGAGGCATGAGGTTTGCGATGTCCGAGATGGACATCCGCTCCTTCACCGCCCGCTCCATCCGCGTCAAGCCGACCCTGAACTGGTTTTCGAGCAGCTCACCAACGGACCGCACGCGCCGGTTGCCCAGGTGATCGATGTCATCAGTGGGCTTCGAACCTGACTTCACCAGCAGCAGGTGGCGAATGACAGCCACCATGTCCTCGCCCCGGAGCGTCCTCGCGTTGAGGGGAGCGTTGATCTGGAGCTTCTTGTTAACCATGAAGCGGCCCACGCGGGCCAGGTCGTACCGCCTGGGATCCATGAACATGCCGCGGAACAGCGCCCGGGCCGACTCCACCGTGGGCGGATCGCCAGGACGGAGACGACGGTAGATCTCGACGAGGGCCTCGTCGGGATCCTTGAAGTGATCCTTGGCGTCCCTGGCCAGAGTCTCGTAGATGGCGGCATCGACCTTGGCAGGGTTTACAACCAGCAGCTTGAAGGGCGCCACGCGGTGGGCCATGATCTGGGGCAGATCCGTCGATTTGATTTCCTGGTTGACCTCCAGCAAAACCTCACCGGTCTCCTGATCCACCACGCGGCTGCCGGTGCGCCGTCCCACCAGCTCCTCCGCGCGCACCGGGATCCGTTCCACGTGCAGCTCCCGGAGCTGCTCGATGATCTTACGGGTGAGCTTCTTCCCTGCCTGAACCACGGGCTCCTTGTGGCGGGGAAGGCGGATATCCTCGGCCACTTTCTCGTCCAGATGGACCTCGGGGTGCAGACGCTTCCACGCCACCCCCCCTTCAAAGGACAGCACTTCCTCGAGGTCATAGAACAGTGCCAGGATCTCCTCGTCGGTCAGGATATCCTGAGGCTTCCGGCATCCACGCTCCAGGAACCAGAATGCCCGGAAAAACGCGGTCGCGGACATCTTCCGGCGGCGATCCACCCGGACGTGGAGGATGTCATTCGCGTCGAAGTCGAACTCCACCCAGGAGCCACGATACGGGATCACCCGCGCGGAATAGAGGAGCTTCCCCGAGGCGACGGTCTTGCCCTTGTCGTCGTCGAAGAAGACGCCGGCGGATCGCTGAAGCTGCGAGACCACCACGCGCTCCGTCCCGTTGATGATGAAGGTGCCCTTCTCGGTCATCAGCGGCAGCTCGCCGAGATAGACTTCCTGCTCCTTGATGTCCCGCACGACCTTCGTCTTGGCTTCCTTGTCCTGCTCGTACACAACCAGGCGGAGCGTCACCTTGAGCGGGATCGCGAAGGTCATTCCCCGATCGTGGCACTCCTCGACGCTATATTTGGGATCGGCGAAGTGGTAGTTCACGAACTCCAGCGACGCGTTCTCGTTGTAGTCCGTGATCGGAAACACGGACTTGAACACCGCTTGGAGCCCCATTTCCTCCCGGCGCTCGGGGGCCACGTCCTTCTGCAGAAACGCCTCGTAGGAGCCCCTCTGAATCTCAATGAGGTTCGGAATCTCTACGATGGACGGAATCTTCCCGAAGTCTCTCCGGTTCCGGCGCCCGCACTGAATCATCCCTGCCATACGCCCTCCCAGGCTACTTAATCTCGATGGTGGCTCCCATCTCTTCGAGCTTCTTCTTCATCTCTTGCGCCTCGGCCTTCGACACCTTTTCCTTCACCGGCCTCGGAGCCTCGTCCGCCACCGACTTGGCCTCTTTGAGGCCCAGCCCCGTCAGCTCGCGAACGACCTTGATGACCTGGATCTTCTTGTCCCCGGCTGCCATCAGGATCACGTCGAACTCCGTCTTCTCCTCCTCGGCCGCCGCCGGAGCTGCTCCCCCGGCCGCCACGCCGGCCGCGGCGGCCACGGGCATCGCGGCCATCGGGGAAATGCCGTACTTGTCCTGAAGCCCCTTGACGAGGCGGTTCAAATCCAGCACGGTCCAGGCATCGATCGATTCCAGAACGTCGTCAACATTCACTTTGGACATGGGTCACTTCCTCCATTTCCCGGGAGGGGGGCTGCGCCCCCCTCCCGAACCTCCCCCATCGATGGCGCGGGCAAAGCCCGCGCTCGAACACCCTAAGTTGCTATGACGCCGCTCCCTCTCTTTTCGCGCGGACTTGGTCCAGCATCGAAATCAGGGATTGGAGCATTCCCTCCAGGCTTGCGACGAGGCGAACGAGGGGGGCCTGGAGCGTCCCAACCACCTGCCCGAGCAGCACCTCGCGGGACGGCAGGTCCGCCATCGCCCGGAGCTCGGGGGCTTGAACGAGCTGCCCGTCCACATAGCCCAGCTTGATCTGGAACAGGGGATTGGTCTTGACGAAGGCCTGCAGGACCTTGGCCAGGGCCACGGGATCGCGCTGCGAGATCACGAGCCCCGTCGGACCTTTCAAGTGCGGCCCGAGCCCGTCAAGGGGCGAGCCTCGGACGGCCAGGCGCGCGAGCCGGTTCTTGACCACTTTATACTCCGCCGCCGCCGGCTTGAGCTGCCGCCGAAGGGCGGAGAGCTGCTGAACCGTCAGCCCCCGGTACTCGGTGAGCACCGCGGTCTTCACCCCGGAGAGCCGGGCCTTCAGCCTCTCGAGGTCCCCGACTTTCGCTTGACTAGGCACCCTCCGCTCCTTGTCGCTTACTTCTTGAACAGGTTGGCCACCCGCTGGACGTCCAGGCGGACGCCGGGCCCCATCGTCGAGGAAACCGTGAGAGAGCGTAGGTACTGTCCCTTGGAACCCGCCGGCTTCGCCCGCATGATGGCCTCGATGAGCGCCATCGCGTTGGCCACGAGGTGATCGGCGGGGAAGGACTTTTTCCCGATGGAGACGTGCACGTTGCCCGCCTTGTCCACCCGGAACTCCACCTTCCCGGCCTTGAGCTCGCGGACGGCCCGAGCAATATCAAACGTGACGGTCCCCAGCTTAGGGTTGGGCATGAGGCCCCGGGGGCCCAGTACCTTACCGAGCTTGCCCACCTGGCCCATCAGATCCGGGGTCGCGATGGTGGCATCGAAGTCCATCCAGCCCCCCTGGATCTTCTCGGCGAGGTCTTCGGCGCCCACGTAATCCGCGCCCGCCTCCCGAGCCTCCCGCTCCTTCTCCCCTTTCGCGAACACCACCACGCGCACTGTCTTGCCGGTCCCGTGCGGCAGAACGACAGCCCCGCGTACCATCTGGTCGGCGTGCTTGGGATCCACCCCCAGGCGCAGCGATAGGTCCACGCTCTCGTCGAACTTGGTCCCGGGAGCCTGTTTTACCGTGGCGATGGCCTCCTCCACGGTGTACGGCTTCGTCTTGTCGATCAGCGCCGTCGCCGCCTTGTATCGTTTTGCCAATGCCGGCATCCTCAGGCTCCCTTATCTACTCGGGCCTCGCCTCGTGGCTGGCTCGTCCACTGCCCTCGCTGAAGCGGCTCGGCTCGAACATCTACTCGGGCCTCGCCTCGTGGCTGGCTCGTCCACTGCCCTCGCTGAAGCGGCTCGGCTCGAACATCTACTCGGGCCTCGCCTCGTCCGACCCGCTTCCGCGGGTACCCCGGTCGACGATGCCACCGTCGCCGCCGAAGCCCCTCGGCTCGAACTACACGACTTCGATGCCCATGCTGCGCGCCGTGCCCTCGATAATTCGCATCGCCGAATCCAGGGAATCCGCGTTGAGGTCCGGCAGTTTGGTCTGCGCAATCTCGCGAACCTGGGCCCGTGTCACCTTGCCGATCTTGTCCTTGTGCGGCACCGCGGAAGCCTTCGCAATCCCCGCCGCGCGCTTCAGGAGCACGGCCGCGGGCGGCGTCTTCACCACGAAAGAGAACGACCGGTCCTGGTAGATGGTCACCACCACCGGGAGGATAAGCCCTTCCTGGGAGGCCGTCTGGGCATTGAACCCCTTGCAAAATTCCATAATGTTCACGCCATGCTGGCCCAGCGCCGGGCCCACGGGCGGGGAGGGATTAGCCTTTCCCGCCGGAATCTGCAGCTTGACCACCGCCTGAACCTTTTTCATTACAGGCGCTCGACCTGGTAGTACTCGATTTCAACCGGGGTAAGCCGTCCGAGAAGCCCCACCATCACCTTCAGCCGGCCCCGCTCCGGATTCACGTCCTCGATCGTGCCCATGAAGTTGACGAACGGACCCTCGCTAATGCGCACTTTATCGCCCTTCGAGAACACCGCCTTGGGCTTGGGCTTCTCGGCGCCCTCCTCCATCTGGCGGAGGATCTCGTCCACCTCCTCCTGGGGGAGGGCAACCGGCTTGGCCCCTGACCCCACAAACCCTGTGACCTTCGGGGTGCTGCGGACGAGATGCCAGGTCTCGTCCGTCAATTCCATCTCCACGAGGAGGTATCCTGGATAGAATTTCTGAGAGCTGATCCGCTTCTGGCCCTTGCGGACCTCGACGACCTCTTCCACGGGCACCACCACCCGCGTGATCTGATCCTGAAGGCCGAAGATCCTGGCGCGCTGCTCAATCGCGGCCGCGACTTTGTTTTCGAATCCCGAGTAGGTGTGCACGACGAACCACTGCTTGGTGCCGGTCTCGTTGGTCATCCCAGAACCACTCTCACGATCCGAGCCAGCCCCATATCCACGGCCCAGAGAAAGAACGCGATGATGCCCGTGACCACGACCACAACCACCGTCGAGTTGATGATGACCGGACGGCTCGGCCAGGTCACCTTCCGGAATTCGACCATCACCTCTCTGAAGAACTGCTGGATCTTCCTCAAAGTTTCCATGCGACTCTCGCTTGACGAAAATGGCAGGCGTGGAGGGATTCGAACCCCCATCCCCCGGATTTGGAGTCCGGTGCTC
>CAYRZF010000116.1:0-5756 GCA_964428805.1 uncultured bacterium
TGGCCACCAGCATCTTGCGGAAGTTCTCGGCCTGGCGCTCCTCCCGGGAGGAAAAAGCCAGCTTGCCGATCTTCGTGACCCCGTCCACGAGGTCGGCGATCTCGGTGCCGAACTCGCGCGCCAGGTCATCCTTGGTGGTGCGGGTGTCCTCCAGGACGTCGTGGAGCAGACCGGCGGTGACCGTGGTGACGTCCATCTTGAAGCTGACGAGGAGGCCGGCGACTTCGAGGGGGTGGGAGAGGTAGGGCTCGCCGGAGGCCCGGTGCTGACCCTGGTGGGAGAGTTCAGAGAAGCGGTAGGCGCGCTTGACCAGGTCCAGGTCGGCCCCGGGCTGGTACTTGGGAATCTCCTCGATGAGCGTCTCGAGTTGAGTCACGCTGCCCCACCAACTTGTAACTCACTAGTTTCTCACGCCAATCAGGCTTTGGCCACTGCTTTTTTGGCTCGCTGGGCCCGGGCCTCGGCCCAGCCGGTCCAGTCCACGATGAGCGATCCGGCGATGTAAATCGTGGAATACGTGCCGGTGATCACCCCCACCGTGAGGACGAAGGCCAGGTCCTCCAGGACTTTGCCACCGAACAGAAAGAGCACGATCGTAGAGAAGAAGACCGTAAGCGCCGTCAGCACCGTCCGCGAGAGCGTCTGGTTGATGGCGATGTTGATCTGCTCGGCGAAGGAGAGCCCCTTCTTGAACCCCTTGCCCCGGTTCTCGCGGATTCGGTCATAGGCCACGATGGTGTCGTTCACCGAGTAGCCGATGATCGTCAGGAGCGCCGCCAGCACGGGGAGGGACATCTCGCGCCCCGTCAGCGACATGGCGCCCAGGCAGACCAGCACATCGTGGACAATGGCCACGATGGAGGCTACCCCGCCCTTCAGGTCGAAGCGGACTGCCACGTAGATCAGGATCCCGATCATCCCGAAAAACACCGCCTTCAGGGCGTCCATTTGGAGGTCGCGCCCCACCTGGGGGCCCACGAACTCCACCCGGCGGATCTCGGCCTTGCCGAGGCCCGGATCCCTGGCCAGGGCCTCCTGGACCTGGCGCGTGACTGTTTCGGCGGGGACGTCGGTGAGAGGGAGCCGGAAAATGAACTCCCGGGGATCGCCGAACTCCTGGATCACGCTCTCGCCCAGCTTGATCTGTTCGAGGGCCGCGCGGATGCGGTCCACCGCCACCGGCTTCTCGAACCGCACCTGGATGAGCGTGCCCCCGGAGAAGTCGATCCCGTACCGGAGCCCCCCCTGCACACCCATGGAGGCGAGCCCCACAGCAACGAAGGCGAGCGACAGGAGGTACGCCCAGCGCCGCTTGCCGATGAAGTCGAAATTGGGGGCCTTGAAGAGCTCGATCATAACGCTCGGAGGGGGGCTCCGCCCCCCTTCCGATTCCTCCCCCCTGAGGTTGCGCGGGCAAAGCCCGCGCTCGAACCCGCCTGCGCGTGATGCACGTAGCCATTCGCGAACGTTCTGGGCCGTCGAACGATCTCGATCATATGGAGAGCGCCTGCAGCCTGCGACGTCCCATGTAGAGCAGGTCGAAGAGGAGCCGGGTGAAGAAGACGGCCGTGAACAGGCTCGCGGCGATCCCGATGGCGAGGGAGACCGCGAAGCCCCGCACGGGACCGGTACCGAAGTTGTAGAGGATGGCCGCCGAGACCAGCACGGTAACGTGGGTGTCTATCACGGTCCGGAAGGCGCGCGAGAAGCCGGCGTCGATAGCCGCGCGGATCGTTTTGCCGGTGCGGAACTCTTCCCGGATCCGCTCGAAGATCAGGATGTTCGTGTCCACGGCCATGCCGATGGTCAGCGCGATGCCCGCGATCCCGGGCAGCGTGAGGGTGGCGTGAAAGCCCGCCATGGTGGCCAGGAGGATGAGCAGGTTCAGCCCCAGGGCCACGTTGGCGATGAGGCCCGAGAGGCGATAGTAGAGCAGCATGAACAGGAACACGACGACCACCGACGCCAGGATGGCGCTCAAACCCTGGCGGATGGAGTCCGCCCCCAGGGACGGCCCCACGGTCCGTTCTTCCAGAATCTTCACCGGCGCCGGAAGAGCCCCGGCCCGGAGCACAATGGCCAGGTCCGTCGCCGCTTCCGGGGTGAAGCCCCCGGTGATCTGCGCCCGCCCGGACGGGATTCGCTCGCGGATCACCGGAGCCGAATAGACGTTGCCGTCGAGGATGATCGCGAGTTGTTTCCCGACGTTTTGCTCCGTCAACTCGCCGAAGACCTTCTCTCCGGTCTTGTTGAACTCCACCGAGACGTACGGCTCACTGGTGGTCTGGTCGATGGAGACCCTCGCTGTGGTGAGGTCGGCCCCGGTCAGGAGGGTCTTCTTCTTGACCACGTAAGGGACCCGCCGCTCCTGCCCTGTCTGCTTGTCCACGATCCGCTGCCACAGCAGTTCGTCGCCTTCGGGAGGCCCTTGCTGGACGGCCTTGTTCACGTCGGCCTGCTCGTCCAGGAGCTTGAACTCCAGGAGCGCGGTCTTGCCGATCAGCGCCTTGGCCCGCTCGGGATCCTGGATCCCCGGGAGCTGGATCAGGATGCGGTTCTCCCCCTGCTGTTGGATGGTCGGCTCGGCAACCCCAAACTGATCTACCCGGTTCCGGATGGTCTCAAGCCCCTGCCGGACCGCCAGATCCCTGAGCGTGGCTGCCTCCCGCTCCTTTAGGGTCAGCACGACCCTCCCCGCCGCCGGGTCGGCGCTCTTCCGCTCGTAGCTCTGGAACTCGTTCAGGACGGTCAAGGCGTCGTTCCAGGTTTGGGGGGACGCCAGCTGAATGGTGATCTCGGTGGTCCCCTGGCGGGCCAGGCGCGTCACGCCGATCCCTTTCTTCTCCAGGCTCGCCTTGATGTCCGAGGCGGTGCGCTCCACCTGACTCTCCAGGGCCTTGTCCACATCCACGCCGAGGACGAGGTGAATCCCTCCCTGGAGATCGAGCCCCAGGTTCAGCGTCGAGGGTAGAAGTCCCCTGGTCCGCGGTTGGCTTGCCGGCTGGGCGTAGAGCCACTCCTGCACTCCGGGGGGCGGGTAGAGGTAGATCAGAGAGCCGAGGATGACGGCCAGGACAATTCCGATTCGAAGCCAGAGGTACTTGCGCATTCGCCCTCTTAGGCCTCTTCCTTGTCGCCCGGCACCGTCCCGATGCGTGCAATGGCGGACCGGTCGAACTCCAGCTTCACCTGGTCCGTCACCTTCAGGATGACGGTGTGCTCGTTAAGCCCGACGACGGTGCCGTGAAGCCCGCTGCTGGTCACCACCCGGTCGCCCCGCTTGATCAAAGCCAGCATGGCCTCGCGTTGCTTCCGTTGCTTCTGCTGGGGGCGAATCAGGAGGAAATAGAAGATCACGAACATGGCGCCCACCAGGAAGAGCGGGGCCACCTGCTGGCTGATTCCGCCGTTACCGGGTAGCTGGGCAAAGGCATAAGCCACGTCGGCGGCGTAGGCGATTCCCATATCAAGCCTCCGTGTCTACCGGGTCTTCGGACGATACGCCATCGGATGATAACGCATACCGCGCCAAAAACCGAGCCTCGAATGCGCGAAAGGCCTCTCCCGCAATGGCCGTACGCATTTCCGCCATGAGGGCCAGGTAGAAGTGGAGGTTGTGGAGGCTCAGCAAGCGATAGGCGAGGAGCTCGCGCGCAATAAAAAGGTGGCGGAGGTACGCCCGCGAGAACTTCCGGCACGTATAGCAGGAGCATCCTTGCTCTGGGGGGGTGGGATCAGCCGCATAGCGCGACTGCTTGATCGTCACGACGCCGGCGCCGGTGAAAAGCTGGCCATTCCGGGCGTTGCGGGTAGGGAGGACACAGTCGAACAGGTCCACCCCGCGGGCGACGGCTTCCACGAGATCCGGGGGTGTCCCCACCCCCATGAGGTAGCGGGGCCGATCCTTCGGCAGGAGCGCGCCCGTGAACTCCAGGAGGTCAAGCATCAGCGGCTTCGGTTCCCCCACCGCCAGGCCGCCAATTGCGTAGCCATCGAATTCAAGTGCGCAAACCCCCTCCAGAGCCCGGCGGCGCAGATCCTCGTAGCCGCCCCCCTGGACAATCCCGAACATGGCTTGGCGCCCGTCCCCCGTGGCGTGGGCGGCCTTCGACCGGGCCGCCCAGCGGAGCGTCCGGGCCAACGAGGCTTCGGTCTCGGCGTGGGGAACCGGGTGGGCCAAGCACTCGTCCAGCGGGTGGATGATATCGGCGCCGAGGGCCTGCTGAATCTCCACCGAGAGCTCGGGGGTGAGCAGATGCTCGGAGCCATCGAGGTGCGACCTGAACCTGACGCCCTCTTCGGACACCTTTCCAAGGGACGCGAGGCTATAGACCTGAAACCCGCCCGAATCGGTCAGGATCGGCCCCTCCCAGGCCATGAAGCGGCGGAGACCTCCAAGTTCAGCGATGAGCCTGTGTCCCGGACGGAGGAAGAGATGGTAGGTATTGGCCAGGAGGATCTGCGCCCCGACCTGGCGGAGATCCTCGGGCGTGAGGCTCTTGACCGTGCCCTGGGTCCCGACGGGCATGAAAGCCGGCGTTTCCACGACCCCATGCGGCGTCGTGAGCCGCCCGAGGCGCGCTCCCCCGTCAGTCTTCAATAACTCGAATCGCATAAGACCCTCCCCTCACCCTGCCTCTCCCCGCTGGAGAGAGGAGAAGAGGCGAGGGGCATCATTAGAGGATCACCATGGCGTCGCCATACGAGTAAAAGCGGTAGCCCGCTTCCACCGCGTGATGGTAGGCGCCCAGGATACACTCGCGGCCGGCGAACGCGCAGACCAGCAGGAGGAGGGACGACTTCGGCAGGTGGAAGTTCGTCAGAAGGGCGTCAACCACTTTGAAGCGATAACCGGGATAAATGAACAAGTCAGTGGGCCCCGACATCGGCCGCACGCGGCCCTTTTCGTCGGCCGCTGCCTCGAGGGCACGACAGGTCGTCGTCCCCACCGCGATGACTCTCCGCCCTTCGATCTTTGAACAATTGATGGCATCAGCCGCCTCGGGGGAGATGGTGACGTCCTCGGCTTCCATCCGATGCCCTTCGATATGTGCGCAGCGAATCGGACGGAAGGTGCCCGCGCCGACGTGGAGCGTGAGGGGTTGAATCTCGACCCCTTTGGCCCTGATGAGGCCAAGAAGCTGGGAGGTGAAGTGAAACCCCGCCGTCGGGGCCGCCACCGAGCCTTCGTGCGTCGCGTACACCGTCTGATACCGCTCCCAGTCCTCCTGGCCCGGCTTCTGGTGCCGCGTGATGTACGGCGGCAGCGGAGGCACGCCGTAGCGCTCGAGAACCTCACGGACTGAGCCTCCGCCTTCAATCTCGACGATCCGCCGGCCCTCACCGGCAGACCCAACGACCCGCGCCTTCGCCTGCCCGTCACCAAAACGGATCACGGCGCCAGGACGGCAGCGCTTCCCGGGCCTGGCAAGCGCCTCCCAGTACCTTGGTCCCACGGCCTTGACAAACAGCAGTTCCACCTGAGTCCCGGCGGGCTCAAGGCGACCCAAGAGCCGCGCTGGGATCACGCGCGAGTCGTTCAGAACCAGGAGGTCTCCCCGGCGAAGGAGGTCCGGCAGATCGCCGAAGACACGGTCCTCCCACCGGCCCGTCGCGCGATCACACACCAGGAGCCGCGAGGCATCCCGCCGCTCGGCCGGATACTGGGCGATCCGCTCCGGCGGCAAGTCATAATCGAACAGGCTCACATCCATGGCCCATCGAGTCTAAGCCCCCCGCGTCCGGTTTTCAAAGCC
>CAYRZF010000117.1:0-1537 GCA_964428805.1 uncultured bacterium
CTACGCCAACTCGATCCCCCAGATCCAGTCCAAGCCCCCGGAGGAGCTGTCCCTCGAGGGGGGGAATGTGAGCCCCGCCGACCTCGTCAAAGCCGGTGAGGGGATATTCAAGGCGAAGGGGACGTGCGAGATCTGCCACCGGATCGGCCAGAAAGGGACCCGTGCCCCGGACCTGGCCGGAATTGGGGCGATGGCGGCGAAGCGCAAATCCGGGATGACAGCGAAGGCCTACATCATCGAGTCCCTGCTGGAGCCGGGCGCGTACCTGGTGGAGGGTTACCCGCCCATCATGCCGAAGGTGGACCGGCCCCCCATCGGGCTGAACCGCTCTGAGATCTGGGCGCTCACGGCGTTCCTCGAGTCGCTGGGGGGGACGGTGAACGTGAAGCTGGACGATATCCCCAAGACGGCGGGGGCGGCCGCGGCGGGAGGAGGCGGAGCGGCGGAGCTGAAGCTCCCCGGCGATCCCAAAGCCGGCCAGGCCGTCTTCATGGGCAAGGGCGGCTGCATCGCCTGTCACAAGGCCGGCTCCATCGGCGCCTCCCCCGTCGGCCCGGACCTGTCCCAGATCGCCAAAATCCAGACGCCCGAGTACATCATGGCCAAGATCCTGAACCCCGCGGGGATGGGCACGGTCGCGGGCTACCCGCCGGGTGTGATGCCGCCCACCTTCGGCCAGACGCTGACCTCCCGGGAGTACGTGGACCTGGTGTCGTTCCTCCTCACCCTGAAGGGTGAGGGCGGCTCACCCGGTGGACGCGGGTCCCCGGCCGCCAAGAAATAGGCAATGGGATTTCTGCGGTCGAAGTTTTTCCAGGCGGCACTGGTCCTGGTCATCATGTTCGCGGTCTTCCGGTTCGGGATCAGGCCGCCGGCGCCATGGAGCGTATTCACGCTCTACATGGCCATCGTGTTGATCGCCGTCCTCGTCTACGTCTCCTCGGATTCAGATTCCTGGCGGAGCTTCCTGGCCCCCATTCGTTCCACGCTGGTGGACGACGCGAAGCTGCCGATGCGCGTCGCGGTGATGGTCGTCCTCCCGCTCGTGGTCGGCTACTACGCCTATACCCAGGCAGCCGCGAGGATCGAGGCCCCCGCCGAGCTCCGGGCCATCCACCCGGCCCCGCCTGCGTCCATCTCTTTCAGGGGCAAGACGATCGACATCCAGGGGCTGGAGAATCCCCTCAGGAAGGACGCGGCCAACTTCAAGAAATACGTTGCCGAAGGTTCGGTGATTTACATCAAGAACTGCATGTACTGCCACGGCGACAATCTGGACGGTAACGGTCACTTCGCGAGCGCCTTCAACCCGCCACCCGCCAACTTCACCGACCCCGGCACGATCGCGATGCTCCAGGAGGCGTTTCTCTTCTGGCGGATCGCCAAGGGTGGGCCGGGGCTGCCGAAGGAGTCCACGCCCTGGAACTCGGTCATGCCTGCCTGGGAGGACCGGCTGAGCGAGGAGGACATCTGGAAGGTGATCATGTATCTCTACGACGCGACGGGTTTCCAGCCACGCCGCTGGGAGACGCATGCG
>CAYRZF010000117.1:1637-5725 GCA_964428805.1 uncultured bacterium
GGCCCAGCAGGCCGGCGACGCCACCCAGGGCAAGGCAATCTACGAGAAGAAGTGCGCCCTGTGCCACGGCGAAAAGGGGGACGGTAACGGCCCCGAGGCGTCTCTTCTGGATCCAAAACCCCGGGACTTTACAAAGGCGAAGTACAAGATCCGCACGACCCCGTCCGGGAGGGTGCCCACCGACGCCGACCTGTTCCACGTCATCACCGAGGGCATGCCGGCCACATCCATGCCCGCCTGGAAGGTGCTTCCCGAAAAGGACCGCAGGGAGCTGGTGGCCTACCTGAAGACCTTTGCCGGGGAGGCGTTCAAGGAAGCGCCGAAGGTCGCCGAGTTCCCGAAGGAGGTGTCCTCCTCCAAGGAGTCCCTCGCCCGGGGCAAAGAGATGTACGAGGCCATCGAGTGCAACAAATGCCACGGCAACGGGGGGCGCGGAGACGGCCCCTCGGCGCCCGAGCTCAAAGATGACTGGGGGCACCCCGTGCGCCCGGCCAACCTGACCAAGTCCTGGAACTTCCGGGGCGGGGGCAGCGCGAAAGATATCGCGACGCGCCTGGTGACAGGCCTCATGGGAACCCCCATGCCATCCTTCATTGATAGCGTCGAGAAGCCGGAGGACGTCTGGCACGTGGCCAACTACGTCAAGTTCCTCGGGCCTGACAAGCCCAACTTCGCCACGATCCTGTTGGTGCGGGCGGTCCAGGGGGAGATCCCCGACGATCCCGCCGCGCCCTTCTGGAACGGCCAGCCGCCCGCCAATTTCCCCTTGGCCGGCCAAATCATCGTGGATCCGCGCAACTTCAACCCTTCCATCGACATGATCACGGTGCGGGCGGTGTATTCCGAGGCCGAGATCGCCTTTCACCTGACGTGGGACGATCCGACGGCCTCGAAGCCCGACCCGAAGGCCAAACTCTTCGCCGACGCGGTCGCGCTCCAGTTTCCGACCAAGCCCGGGGACGAAAACGAGCGCCCCTACGTGCTGATGGGGGACGGCTCCAATCCGGTCACCCTCCTGCGCTGGACCTCCGACGGCGGGGTGGGGGAGGCCAGCGCCACGGGAATCACCAAGATCAACCCCGGGACGGGCGAGACCGTCAAGTCCAAGGGGACGGCGGTATTCGCGGACGGCCAGTACCGGCTGGTCTTCAAGCTCCCGCGTGTCGCCAACGACCCGAACGCCCTCCAGTTTCCCGTGGGCAGGTTCCTGTCGGTAGCCTTCATGGCGTGGGACGGCGGGGCCGGTGAGACCGGGACCAAGATGTCCTTCTCGTCATGGTATTATCTTCGTTTGGAGGAGCCGGGTTCCAACAAGCCGTATATTATTCCTCCCCTGGTTGTCCTCGTCACGGCGGCGCTCGAGCTGCTGCTGGTTCGGGGCGTGCGGCGCAGGGCCCGGGGAGGATAAGGAGGAACAAACGATGCGTCAGTGGCTATCCGTGCTGTGCTCTCTGGCCCTGGTGGTGACCCTGATCGGGGGGGCGTCAACCCAGGTGACAGCCCAGGGCGGCGGGTCCATCGTCGGCGAGGTGAAGTTCGCGGGCACCCCGCCGGCCCCCAAGGTGGTCAAGGTCAACAAGGACAACCAGGCCTGCGGCGACGAGAAGAAGTCTGAGGATCTGGTCGTCGGACCGGACAAGGGGATCCAGTGGGCTGTGGTGTCCGTCGTCGGTGCCAAGGGGCCCGCGCCGAAGCCGGCCCAGAAGCCGATCCTGGACCAGAAGGGATGCCACTTCCAGCCCCACGTCCTGCTGGTTCCGGCGGGCGCCGAGGTGGAGATCCTGAACAACGACGGCGTTCTCCACAACATCCACACCTTCGCCACGGCCAACCCCTCGATCAACAAAGCCCAGCCGAAGTTCAAGAAGGTCATGACCGAGAAGTTCGGTGACAAGCCCGAGATCATCAAGATCCAGTGCGACGCCCACAGCTGGATGCAGGGCTGGGCGGTGGTGATGGGGCACCCGTACTACTCGGTGACCGACGGCAAGGGTGCCTTCAAGCTCGACAACGTGCCGCCGGGGAAGCACACGGTGGAGGTGTGGCACGAAACCCTGGGGAAGATGACCAAGGAGGTGGAGGTCAAGGCCGGCGCCCCGACCAAGGTCACCTTCGAGCTGGCGAAGAAGTAGTATTATACGAGGTCGTCCGCCCTAAGGGAGTAGGGCGATAATCGCAGGCGAGGGGGAAAGATAGGGATGGGCCTATGCTGAGTTGGTGGCTTCCGGAGGATGTCTCGACCTACGGGAAGGACATCGACTTCCTCTTCTACCTGATCTATTACATCACGGGCGGAACGTTCATCCTCGTGGCGGCGGCGATGATCGCCTTCTTGGTGCTGTACCGCCACAAGGAGGGGCGCCGGGCCACCTACACACACGGCAACACCACGCTGGAAATCGTCTGGACCGTCGTGCCGACCCTCATCCTGGTCGTTCTGACGGTTCTCAGTGTGCCGACGTGGGCGCGGATCAAGATGCAGATGCCGCCGACCGACCTCATCGTCCAGGTGAACGCCAAGCAGTTCAACTGGATCGTGACCTACCCGGGGCCGGACGGCAAGTTCGGGACCGAGGACGACAGGACGTTCGACAACGAGATTCACGTCCCCGTCGGAAAGCCCGTGAAGCTCGTCCTGAAGGCCCAGGACGTGATCCACAGCCTGTTCATGCCGAACCTCCGGTTCAAGCAGGACGCCGTCCCAGGGCGGGAGATCCCCGCCTGGTTCGAGGCGACCAAGCCCGGGAAATACGAGATGCCCTGCGCTGAACTGTGCGGCTTCGGCCATTCGGGCATGCGCGGCTGGCTCTTCGTCCATACCCCCGAGGACTATCAGAAGTGGGTCAAGCAGCAGTGGCAATAAGGAGACATGAGAGATGACTCATCCGACAGCGGCGACCGTCACGGCGCACGAGGCCCACGAGCTGGGGTTCGTGCGCACCTACATCTTCTCGACCGATCACAAGATGATCGCCCGCCAGTTCCTCTTCCTCGGGCTCTTCATGATGCTGATCGGGGGCCTCCTGGCCGTGCTGATCCGCTGGCAGCTGGCGTGGCCCGAGACGCCCGTGCCGGGGCTCGGGTGGCTGCTCCGGGAGACCGAAGGCGTGATCCCGCCCGAGACGTACAACATGCTCTTCACGATGCACGCCACCCTGATGATTTTCTTCGTCATCATGCCGATCCTGGCCGGGGCCTTCGGCAACTTCTGCATCCCGCTCATGATCGGGGCCCGGGACATGGCCTTCCCGCGGCTCAACATGCTCTCGTTCTGGACCGGGGCGGTGGCGGGCGTCCTGATGCTGGCCGGCTTCTTCGTCAAGGGCGGCCACGCGGCGGCAGGCTGGACCTCCTACGCGCCGCTGTCCGCGGTGCCGACCTACACCGGCACCGACTGGGGGCAGAACCTCTGGTGCATCAGCCTCATCGTCCTCGCCGTCTCCTCGATGATGGGGGCGATCAACTACATCACCACGGTCATCAACATGCGGGCGCCGGGGATGACGTTCTTCCGGATGCCGCTGGTCGTCTGGTCGCTCTTCATCACGGCGATCCTCCTGCTCCTGGCGCTCCCCGTCCTGACCTCGGCGGCGGCCATGCTCCTCTTCGACCGCACGCTGGGGACCCACTGGTTCCTCCCGGCCGGAGGAGGGGAGCCGCTCCTCTGGCAGCACCTCTTCTGGTTCTTCGGCCACCCCGAGGTGTACATCCTGATCCTCCCGGCCATGGGGATGGCGTCCGAGATCCTGCCGGTCTTCGCCCGCAAGCCCATCTTCGGCTACCGGGCCATGGTCTATTCCATGGTGGCGATCTGCTTCCTGTCGTGGATCGTGTACGGCCACCACATGTTCGTCAGCGGGATGGACCCGCGAGTCGGCATCGCCTTCACGCTCACGACGATGGTCATCGCGGTGCCGTCGGCCATCAAGACGTTCAACTGGCTCGGGACGCTGTGGGGCGGGAGCATCCTCTTCACCACGCCCATGCTCAACGCCCTCGCCTTCGTCGCGATGTTCGTCATCGGCGGCCTCTCCGGCATCTTCATGGCCTCCACGCCGGTGGACATCTACATCCAGGACACCTACTTC